>QCNQ01000001.1 GCA_003213155.1 Pelagibacteraceae bacterium AG-426-G02
AAGTTTAATTAATAATGCAGTTATTGGTTCAAACACAGGATATGAGAAGACACTAGAATTGGTAGGTGTTGGGTATCGAGCTGCTTTAAAAGGCAATCAATTAAATCTACAATTAGGTTATAGTCATGATATTAATTTTGATATTCCAGAAGGGATTAAAATCAATGTTGAAAAACAAACAACCTTAAAAATAAGTGGTGCTGATAAACAACAAGTAGGTGCAATTGCATCTAAACTAAAAACTCTCAGAAAAATTGAACCATATAAAGGTAAAGGTGTGAGAGAAAAGGGTCAACATATTTTAAAAAAAGAAGGAAAGAAGAAATAATGAAATTGGATACTAGTAAAAGAAAAAGATTTAGAGTTAGTAACAAAGTTAAAAATGTTGCTTCTAACGACAGGTATAGACTAAGTATTTCTAGATCATCAAAGAATATTTCTGCACAAATAATTGATGATATGAAAAATGTTACTTTATTATCAGCATCATCAATTGAAAAAGATATTAAGTCTGGTGAAAAAGTAAATAAAACTGAATTATCTAAGATTGTAGCTGAAAAGTTAGCAAAAAAAGCACAAGAAAAAAAAATTACCAAGATTTACTTTGACAGAGGTATTTATAAATATCATGGAAGAGTGAAGGTTTTTGCGGAAACCTTACGTAAAAATGGAATGGAATTTTAATATGGATAATAATAAAGATAAAAAAACTGACGATATTTTAGAAAAATTAGTTCACATTAATCGAATAACAAAAGTTGTAAAAGGTGGACGTAGATTTGGTTTTTCAGCACTAGTAGTTGTTGGAAACCAGTCAGGTAAAATTGGAATAGCTCACGCTAAAGCAAAACAAGTGCCAGATGCTATAAAAAAAGCAAATGAAATGGCAAGAAGAAAGCTTATTCATATACCTCTTCGAGAAGGTAGAACTATTCACCATGATGTTAAAGCTAAAGATGGATCTGGCAGAATTGTATTAAGAGCAGCTTCTAAAGGAACAGGTATCATAGCTGGAGGTCCTGTTCGAGCTGTGTGTGAGGTTTTAGGAGTAAAAGATATTGTTGCAAAATCAATGGGTACATCAAATGCCCACAATGTGATCAGAGCTACAATGAAAGCACTATTGAAACAAAATTCACCAAAACAAATATCTTCAATAAGAAATAAAAAGATTTCAGAGATAATAGAAAAAAGAGGATAATGATTAAATTAAATAACAGAAATAAAATAAATAAAAGTAAACTTAGAGTTGGTAGAGGTATCGGTTCTGGAAAGGGCAAAACATCTGGTAGAGGTGTAAAAGGTCAAAAATCCAGATCTGGTGTAGCAATTAAAAGTTTTGAGGGTGGACAAATGCCACTATACAGGAGACTTCCAAAAAGAGGATTCAACCCTATTAATAAAAAAACAATTGCTATATTAAATCTAGATAAAATCCAATCTTATATTGATAAAAAAAATATTAAAACTACAGATACACTGAATTCAAATTTACTAAAAAAACTAAAATTAATAGATCAAAATTCAATAAAATTAAAAATTTTAGGATCTGGAGCCATTAAAGATAAGATTAATATTGAGGCAGATCTTGCATCAAAGTCTGCTGTTGAAAAACTTGAAAAAATTGGTGGCTCAATACAATTAAAAAAATAGTTTGATTTAATGAGCGCGTCATCATCAAGTTCTGATTTAAGAAATAGAATAATATTTACACTTGCTATTTTAGTGGTTTATAGATTTGGTACTTTTGTACCTTTGCCAGGAATAGATCCTGAACAACTCAAAATAATGATGGAAGGAAATCAAAAGGGCTTATTAGGAATGTTTAATGTTTTTGCTGGTGGTGCAGTGAGTAGAATGGCTATTTTTGCATTAGGAATCATGCCATATATCTCCTCATCAATCATTGTTCAACTATTAACAGGTGTTTCTGATTATTTCAAAAATTTAAAATCACAAGGAGAAACTGGTAGAGCAAAAATTACTCAGATAACTCGTTATGGAACTGTTTTACTTGCGACAGTTCAAGGTTATGGATTAGCAGTAGGATTAGAAGCTTCGCCAGGATTAGTGATTAATCCAGGTGTTTTTTTTAAGATTTCAACTGTCACCACAATTGTCTCTGGGACTATTTTTTTAATGTGGCTAGGAGAACAGATCACCCAAAGAGGAATTGGTAATGGTATATCTCTTATTATTTTCGCTGGTATTGTTGCAGAAATTCCAAGAGCTTTAGTTACCACTTTCGAACTTGGTAGAACAGGAGCAGTCTCTACATTAATGATCTTAGCTTTATTTGTTTTGTTAATCTTAACAATTTTATTTATTGTTTTTATGGAGAGAGCTTTGAGAAAAATACTAATAAATTACCCTAAAAGACAAGTTGGTAATAAAATGTATGGAGGAGAGTCATCTCATTTGCCACTTAAGATTAATCAAGCTGGAGTAATTCCTGCAATCTTTGCTTCGGCATTATTACTATTACCAGTAACTTTTTCAAATTTTAATTTTTCTGATAATGAAACTTTTTTAAATGTAAGTTCATATTTTACTCAAGGACAACCTTTGTATATGTTGCTTTATGCATCAGGAATAATATTTTTTACCTTTTTTTATACATCGATAACTTTTAATCCAACAGAAACAGCTGACAATTTGAGAAAATATGGTGGTTTTGTACCTGGGATAAGACCTGGAGAAAGCACAGCAATTTATATCGATAATATTTTAACAAAGTTGACAACAATCGGGGCTTTATATTTAACTTTAGTTTGTTTAATGCCTGAGTTTTTAATTGCTAATTATCCAATTCCTTTCTATTTGGGGGGTACATCAATTTTAATTGTAGTTGTTGTTGCAATCGACACTGTTACGCAAATACAAACAAGATTAATGAGTTCTCAATACGAACAATTGATTAAAAAAACAAAATTCGGAAGATAATTTGTGAATATAATCCTATTTGGACCTCCCGGTGCTGGAAAAGGAACACAAGCAAAATATTTAGTTAAAAAGATAAATGGTTTTCAAGTTTCAACAGGTGATATGTTAAGGGATGAAATCAAGAAAAATTCTGAAATAGGAAAAAAAATAATCAATGACATGAACGATGGTAAATTTGTAAGTGATGAAATTGTAAACGAATTAATTAAAAAAGTTATTTTTGATAAAAAATATGAAAACAAACTTATCTTTGATGGATATCCTAGATCATTAGAACAAGCTAAAAATTTAGAAACTATTTTAGAAAGTTCAAATCAAAAGATTGATTATATTTTTTTTCTTAATGTCCAAAAAGAAGTAATAATTAAACGAGTTGAAAAAAGAAAAACTTTAGAAAAAAGATCTGATGATGACTCCAATATTATTTTAAAAAGATATGATACCTATATGGATATGACACGCCCCGTTTTAGATTTCTATTCCAAAAATTCAAACTTTTATGAAATAGATGGTGCGCTTAAAATAGAACAAATAACCGCTAAAATAGATGCTTTTCTTAATGTTTAAGACATTGACTTTGAAAGAACTTCTTATATAAAAGGCTAAATTTATCTCAAAAATTATGGCTCGTATTGCAGGAATAAATATCCCACAAAATAAATTAGTTCAAGTAGGGCTTACTTATATTTATGGTATTGGTGATAAATTTTCAAAACAAATTTGTACATCACTAGCAATCCCTAAAGAAAAAAGAGTGAACCAACTTACTGATGATGAAATTTTGAAAATAAGAGAATACATTGATCAAAATTTTAAAGTTGAGGGAGATCTTAGAAGAGATTATTCGCTGAGCATAAAAAGATTAATTGATTTAGCTTGCTATAGAGGTTCGAGACATAGAAAAAAATTACCTGTAAGAGGTCAAAGAACTAGATGTAATGCTCGAACGAGAAAAGGAAAAGCTATTGCAATAGCTGGAAAAAAATTAACACCACTTAAGAAATAAACATGGCAAAACCAGAAAAAAAAGACAATAAAGAATTGAGTCAAGATAAGTCGCCAAAAAAAGCAGTTAAAAGTTCTTATTCAAAAAAAAAGAAAACTAAAAAGAATATCTTAAATGGAATTGCATATGTTCAATCAACTTTTAATAACACAATTATTTCTATCGCTGACACTAATGGAAATGTAATTTCATGGGCATCAGCTGGTCAAAAAGGTTTTAAGGGTTCAAGAAAATCAACTCCATATGCAGCGCAAATAGCTGCAGATGCTGCTGCATCTAAAGCCTTAGAGTTTGGCATGAAAACTTTATCTGTGGAGGTTAAAGGTCCTGGTTCAGGCAGAGAAACAGCATTAAGAGCGTTACAAGCAAGAGGATTTAGAATTTTATCAATTAAAGATACAACACCGATGCCACATAATGGTACTAGGCCACCAAAAAAAAGGAGAGTTTAATGGATGTAGAAAATGTAAATGTGAAAAATTGGAAATCATTAATCAAACCTGCAAAACTTGATGTTAAAATAAGTGATGATTTAACTCACGCTACAATTATCGCTGAACCATTAGAGAAAGGTTATGGCTTAACACTTGGTAATTCACTAAGAAGAATTTTATTGTCCTCAATCAGAGGGGCTGCTGTGACTTCAATTCAAATTGATGGTGTACTCCATGAATTTACATCTATCAAAGGTGTAAGAGAAGATGTTACTGATATTGTATTAAACGTTAAATCTCTAGCGTTAAAATGTGCTGCTGAGGGAACAAAAAAACTCGTATTAGATGCTAAAGGACCTGGTGAAATAAAAGCATCTGACATTACATCAGTTCCCGATGTTGAAATTTTAAATCCTGACTTAGTTATTTGTAATTTGGATGAAAATACTCACTTCCATATGGAAATGAATGTTAATACTGGAAAAGGTTATGTTCCAGCTGATTTAAATAAACCGGAAGAGCCACCTTTAGGTTTAATTGCAATAGACTCATTATATAGCCCCGTTAAAAAAGTTTCCTATTCTGTAAGTACTGCAAGAGAAGGTAAAGCTTTAGATTATGATAAATTAACGATGGAAGTTGAAACAAATGGATCAATTTCTGCCGAAGATGCAGTTGCTTATTCTGCAAGAATTTTTCAAGATCAATTAAAAATGTTTATTAATTTTGATGAACCTGTAGAAGCTCCAGTTAAAGAAGTTTCAACAGAGCCTGAATTTAATAAAAATTTATTAAGAAAAGTAGACGAGCTTGAACTATCTGTTAGATCAATGAATTGTCTTAAAAATGATAATATAATTTATATTGGTGATTTAGTTCAAAAATCTGAGGGTGAAATGTTAAGAACACCAAATTTTGGAAGAAAATCGTTAAATGAAATAAAAGAAGTTTTGACTGGTATGTCTCTTTATTTAGGTATGGAAATCCCAAATTGGCCACCAGATAATATTGCAGAAATGTCTAAAAAATTAGAGGAAAGTATCTAATGAGACATGGAATGGCAAATAAGAAGTTAAACAGAACTTCTGAACACCGAAAAGCGCTACTTAAAAACATGCTTAATTCGTTAATAAAATATGAGCAAATTAAAACAACTTTACCAAAAGCAAAATTTTTAAAGCCTCAAGCTGATAAAATAATTACATTAGGTAAAAAAGATAGTTTGCATAATACTAAAATTTTGATTTCTCAATTGCAGGATATTAAATCAGCTAATAAAGTAAAAAAAACTTTGTCTAAAAGATATGAAAAAAGAGCTGGTGGTTATACAAGAATTATCAAAGCTGGTTTTAGATACGGAGATAATGCGCCTATGGCTATAATTGAATTTGTTGATAGAGATATTCAAGCCAAAAAAGTTGATAAAAAAAAGAAAGATCCAGCAAAAGAAGTTGAAAAAAAAGAAGATAAGAAAGCTGTCACAGCATAAATAAAAGCCTTAAATATTCATGATTAGAAGTTTTATCGTTGAGTCAACGTGTAATAACATGCGTATTGATAGATGGTTAAGAAATAAATTAGGAAAAGTACCGCAAAGTCTTATTGAAAAGAGTTTAAGGTTAGGAAAAATTAAAATAAACAAAAAAAAAATAAAAAGCTCTTTTAAGATTAAAACAAATGATAAAATAGAACTCTTCAATTTTAATTTTAAAGAAAAAATTAAATACAAAAAAAAACAATTCAATCCATCCATTGAGGTAATAAAATCTAACGAAGATCTGATCATAGATAACAATGAAGATTTTATTGTTTTAAATAAAAGTGCAGGAATATCGGTTCAAGGGGGAACTAAGTCAAAAAAAAATCTAGTAGATATATTTGCAAAAAGTGAAATATTTCAAGGAACAAAACCATTTTCTGTTCATAGATTAGACAAAGATACCTCAGGTGTTTTTATTATTGCGAAAAATAGACAAACAGCCCAACTATTGACCTCTTTATTTAGATTAAGAAAAGTACACAAAACTTATTTGGCAATATGCAATGGAGAAATTGAAAAAGACTCAGGTGAATGGAATGATAATTTGATAAGGTACGACAATGGAAAAAAGATTACAGAAAAAGCTAAAACAATTTTTAAAGTGATAGATAAAAATACCAATGCTAGTTTAGTAGAAATGAAACCAATCACAGGAAGAAAACATCAATTGCGAAAACAATTATTTAACATAGGGCATTCAATTTTTGGTGATAAAAAATATAATTCATCTGTTTCTTCGAAAGGTATAAATAAAGATTTAATGCTTCATTCCTATCAAATAAAATTTATGATTAATAAAAAAAAATATACTTACAAAGCCTTATTACCAGATTATTTTAATAAGTTGTTAAAAACTAAAAGATTAAATTTTTCAAATTAGTTTTAAATATTTCAATTAACTTATCTTTTAACTCATCATAATTTTGATCTTTAATTTGTTTGAGATTAGTAATACCTTTATCTTTAATTCCACAAGGAATTATTGCATCATATTTTTTTAAATTGTTATTAATATTGATAGAAAAACCATGATAGGCTATCCATTTACTTACTCTGACACCAATTGCAGCAACTTTTTTTATAGTTGAATTATCATTATACCAAATACCAATATTTTCTTTATCAGCAAATGTATCAATGTCATAGAGTTTTAGGGTTTCAATAATTGATTTTTCAATTACAGAAATGAATTTTCTAATATCTTTTTTACCTTTCTTTAAATCAATTACAAAATAACAAATTAGTTGTCCTGGTCCATGATAAGTAATTTTACCACCTCTATTGGTTTTTATAATATCTATAGATTTATCTATTATCTCATTTTCATTATAGCTTGTTCCTGATGTATAGATATGATCGTGTTCTAAAACCCAAATTAAATCATTCACTTTTTTAAGATCGATATCTTTAAGTCGATTTTCCATAAATGATATCGCGTCTTCATATTTTACTGGATTTTGGGACTTTTTAATTTCTATAGTCATTTAAAAATTGTATTCTTTTTATTTTGTATTAAAAGATCCGTCTAAATAATAGGTGTATTTATGACTTTAATAAAAAAAATTAAAGATAAAAAAGTCAATTTTGAATTTAATAAAGAATATATAAAAGTTGTAACAGATAAAATTAGCTCAAATGATGCATCTTTTATAACCAGATCTTTTGAAGAAATGCATCCTGCTGATGCTGCTGATATCATTGAACATTTAAGTCAAAATGACAGAGAAAGTTTAATAAAACTAAATAATTTTAAAATTGATCCAGAAGTATTTGTTGAATTAAATGAGTCTGTTCAATCGGAAATCATTAAATATCTTTCGTCAGATGCAATTGTTAGAATATTAAAAAATTTAGAGTCTGATGACGCCATAGCCATTTTAGAAAATGTTGATGAAAAAGATAAAAATTCGATATTAAGTTTATTACCCCCAAAAGATCGATTTGCATTATTAGAAGGTCTTAGTTATCCAGAAGATAGTGCTGCTAGGATAATGCAAAGAGAGTTTACAGCAATCCCAAGTAATTGGTCGGTAGGACAAACTATTGATTATTTAAGAGAGAATAAAGATTTACCAGAAGAATTTTTAGAAATTTACATTGTTGATGAAAATTTTAAACCTATTGGTGCTGTGCCATCTTCAAAAGTATTAAGAACACCTAGGGAAACAAAAATGTCTACAATTATGGATGACTCAATTTTTTTAGTTCCAGTGGATATGGATAGAGAAGAAGTTGGTAACTCATTTGAAAATTATGGTTTAAACTCAGCTTGTGTCGTAGATAAAAATAATAAACTTGTAGGAATGATAACTTCTGATGATGTACTAACAGTTTTAAAAGAAGAGGCTGAGGAAGACGCTTTAAGATTAGCTGGTGTTGGTGACGAAGAAATTACAGATGGTGTTATCACAAAAACTAAAAGACGATTTAACTGGTTACTATTAAACTTATTTACAGCATTTCTGGCTACATATTGTATTAGTTTATTTGGTGCAACAATTGAACAAATGGTTGTCTTAGCATTTTTAATGCCAATAGTTGCATCGATGGGTGGTAATGCAGGTATGCAAACTTTAGCAGTCACTGTTAGAACTTTAGCAACAAATGATTTAACAAAAAATAACTTTAATCAAAACATTATTAAGGAATTTAATATTGGCATTCTAAATGGAATAATTTTTGCTGTGATAAGCTCTTTTATTGTTCAAGTCTGGTTTCAAGATTACCAATTATCATTAATAATATCGATCTCAATGATTTTGACAATGGTAGTGGCAGGTTTATTTGGAATACTTGTTCCAGTCACGTTAAAAAAAATGAAAATTGATCCAGCAATTGCCTCTAGTGTTTTTGTAACAACAATAACTGATGTAATAGGTTTTGTTTCCTTTTTAGGTGTTGGGGCTTATTTTTTATAGAATTTTAAAAATTATCAATCAACCTTATATTATTAATATAAAAAGATACAAAAATTTTTGAATTTCTTAATTTATTAGAAATTTTTAGATTTCTAATATTTCTTAATTCGAGATATTCAATTTTAACATTTTGTAATTTATTTATTTCATTTCTAGTTTTACTAAGTGTTTTTTTAATATTTGATCGCATATTTAACTTTCTTTTAAGTTTCATAATATTGGTAATTAATTTAGTAGCCAAATTTTTTTCACGTTTTCGTAATAATAAATTTCTGGAAGATAATGCTAATTTGTTTCTTTCTCTAATTGTTCTACATCCTATTATTTTTGAAGAGTGTTTTCTTAAATATTTTTTTAAAAGATATAATTGTTGAAAATCTTTCTCTCCCATAAAAATTTTTTGAGGATTGATGTTTTCAATTAGGCGTTCCATTACATCAATTACACCCTCGAAATGTCCTTTTCTGTACTTAGCACATAATATCTTGTCTTTTTTTGAAATTATAATCTTTGAGGATCTCTTTACTCTATAAATTTCCTTAGCACTTGGTAAATATACGTAATTAACCTTAAGTCTTTTTAAAACTAATAAGTCCTTTTTTCTATTTCTTGGATATTTCTTAAAATCATTTTTATTATTAAATTGTTTTGGATTTACAAATATACTTACAATAGTTTTACTACATTTTTTTTTGGATTGTTTAATCAAAGATATATGGCCTTTATGAAGACTTCCCATGGTAGGTACAAAACCTAAATTAGACACATTTTCTAATGCCTCATTTAAATCATTATTATTTAATAAAATTTTCATTTGTATAAAACTTTTTAATAAGTAAAACATTTGAATGATTAAACAAGCAATTATTCCTTTAGCTGGTTTGGGCACACGTTTACTTCCATTAACCAGTGTATTTCCAAAAGAACTTTTACCTATTAATGGTAAACCAGGAATTGAATACATTCTAGATGAGTGCATTGATGCAGGTATTAAAGAGGTTATTTTTATAATTTCAAATAAGAAGAAAATGATAAAGACTTATTTTTATAATGATAATTTTTATAAAAAGATTATTAAAAAAAAGAAGGATAAAAGAATAAAGGATGAATACAAAAAAATTTTAAAATATAAAAAAATGATAAAATTTGTTTATCAAAACAAACCACTTGGCACTGGTGATGCCGTTTTAAAAACAAAAAAATTCATAAAAGATAATTTTTTTTTAATGTTGTTACCAGATGATCTTATTATTAAAAAAAATTGTTCTAAATCAATGATAAAGATTCATAAAAAATATAATGCGTCTGTAATGGCCAGTATGAATGTTAGAAAAAATAATGTTTCGAGATGGGGAATTTATAAGTTAAAAAAAAAAATAAATAAGAATAATTATTTTATCTCAGATGTTATTGAAAAACCTTCTATTAAAAAAGCACCATCTAATAAAGCGGTTATTGGTAGATATATTTTACCCAGAGAAATTTTTTCAAAATTACTTACACAAAAACCAGGTAAAGGAGGAGAAATACATATTACAGATGCTATCCAAACATTAATTCAAAATCGTAAAAAATTCATTGCGCATAATTTTTCTGGAAAATATCTTGATTGTGGAAGCATGAGTGGTTACATCAAATCAACTTTAAAGATAGCTCAATCATGAAATTGTGTATGATTGGTACTGGTTATGTAGGTTTAGTAAGCGGAGTGTGTTTCGCTGATTTAGGAAATGATGTAATTTGTGTAGATAATAATGTTGATAAAATAAATTTACTTAAAAGAGGAAAGATTCCAATTTATGAACCTGGTTTATCAGAATTAGTAATAAAAAATTTTAAGAATAAAAAATTAAATTTTTCTACAGATTTAAAAAAATCAATTAAAGACTCAGACATAATTTTTATTTGTGTTGGTACACCAACTAAAAAAGGCAGTAGTTCAGCAGATTTAAGTCAAATTTATAAAGTTTCTAAAGAAATAAGTTCCTCAATTAATAAATTTAAAATTATCATAACAAAATCAACAGTTCCTGTGACGACAGGAGATGAAATTGAAAAAATATTATCTAAAAAAAATAGTAAAAAGAAATTTTCTGTTGTTTCAAATCCTGAATTTTTAAGAGAAGGAGAGGCAATAAGAGATTTTGTTTATCCTGATCGTGTAGTTATAGGAACTAATGATAAAAAAGCAGGTAGAATTTTGAAAAATCTTTATAGCCCACTTATTTCTAAGGGTGCTTCTTATTTACAAACTTCTAGAAGAGCCGCAGAATTGATTAAATATGCCTCTAATGCTTTTTTGGCAACAAAGATTACTTTTATAAATGAAATAGCTAATTTATGTGAAAAAACTAACATTAACGTTGAGGATATATCAATAGGTATGGGATTGGATAAAAGAATAGGCAGTCGATTTCTCAGAGCAGGACCTGCTTATGGTGGATCTTGTTTTCCTAAAGATACAAAAGCCATTATTACAACAGCAGATAAATTTAAAACAAACTTATCAGTAATAAAATCAGTAATTAAGTCAAATGAAAATAGATCTAAAATTTTATTAGATAGAATCAATAGAATTTTAAAAAGGAAAATTAAAAATAAAATAATTACCTTTTTAGGAGTTACATTTAAAGCTAATACAGATGATATGAGAGACTCTTCAAGTTTAAAAATGATACCATGGTTATCAAAAAAAGGAGCAATTATAAAATATTTTGATCCAACTGGTTATAAAACTGAATTTATGAAGTTTAAAAATGTAATTAATAAAACTTCAATAAAAGATGCTGTTTATGGGACTGATCTTGTTATTATTCATACTGAGTGGAATGATTTTAAATCAATTAATTTTAAAAGTTTAGTTAAAGGTAAGAAGTTTATGATTTTTGATATGAGAAATATTTATTCTTCATCAAAAATTAAAAGCCAAGGTTTTAAATATTTTAGTGTTGGAAAGTAAAATCTAGTTTAACTCAAATATTGCATCTACTTCAACCGAAACGCCTAATGGTAAACTATTTGTGCTTACAGCAGCTCTGGTATGCATACCTGCATCTCCAAAAATTGAAGCTATCAAATCAGATGCACCATTTATTACTTTAGGTTGATCAATAAAGTCATCTGTTGAATTTACAAATCCTGTTAATTTTACACATGATTTTATTTTTGATAAATCATTGTCGCACGCTTTTTTAACTTGGGCAATAATACTTAACGCGCATCTCTTAGCAGCATTGTAACCAGCCGTGACATCCAATTCTTTACCAATTTTCCCTTTAATTAATTCACCATTATCATCAATAGAAATTTGTCCTGATATGAATAACATTTTTCCTGTAATTTTTGTTGCAACATAATTGCCAACTGGTGCTTTTGCTTCAGGAAGCTTTATATTAAGTTCTTTAATTTTATCTTCAAAGTTCATAATCAATTAATTTTTTTTAATTTTAGTTGTAACTTTATTAAATATTTTTTTTGTACCTTCTTTAATTTGATTTGTTTTTTTAATAGACCCTTCTTTAACTTGATCTTTCTTTTTGACAGCACCTTCTTTAATATTTTTGGCTGTACATGCTAAATACTCCTTCGAAAGTTTTTTCATCCCAGAGCATTTATGTTCATCAGCAATTAGAATATTTGTGGAAAATAAATAAAATATTGAAATTATAAATATTTTTTTCATTTTTTTTTCTTACCTTTTGATTTTTTACTCTTATCGTATTCTTTTCTTTTCTCAATCAATATTAAAGCTTCTTCCATCGTTAATTCAGTGGGATCTTTTTCCTCAGGAATAGTTGCATTGAGTGATTTATATTTTATATATGGTCCATACTGACCTTTCATGACTCTAACAGGTTTTTTATCCTCGGGATGTTCTCCCAAATCTTTAATCATAGAAGAGGACATTCGACCAGGTTTAGCCTCAGCTATTAATGTTATTGCTCTATTTAAACCTATAGAAAATATTTCCTCTACATTTTCTATTCTTGCTGATTTATTTTCACATTTTAAGTAAGGACCAAATCTTCCAACATTTAGTGTAATCTCTTTTTGATTATCTGGATTTATTCCTAAAGATTTAGGTAGCGAGCATAAAAATTGAGCTTTTTCCAAATTAACACTTTCTAATTCTAATCCTTTTGGTATTGAAACATTTTTTAAAAGTTCATTAACATCTGACTTTAATTTTTTATTTTTTTTCTTTTTCTTACTAATTTTTTCAACTTCTATATCAGATGGGATTTTCTCGTATTGAAGGTAAGGGCCAAATCTACCATTTTTCAAATATATATCATTTCCATTTTCATGTTTTCCTATAAATTTTGGTTCAGCTAATTGTGCTTGAGCAGCAGCTTTTGCTTTAGATAAGGGTCTTGTAAATTTACATTCTGGATAATTTGAACACCCTATAAAAGCGCCACCTCTGAAACTATTCTTTAAACTAAGTGTTCCAGAACTACATAATTGACATTTTCTTACTACTTTACCCTCATTATCCTTATCAAAAATTAATTCACCTAGACTATCATTGAGTAAATCCAACACTTCTCTAGTTCTTTTTTCTTTCACTTCCAAAACATTATTATTGAAGTCTTTCCAAAAAAGTTCCAAAACTTTAATCCAACTTTCTTTGCCAGTAGTGATCTCATCAAGTTGATCTTCTAATCCTGCTGTAAAGTTGTAATCTACATATTTTGAGAATAATTTTTCTAAAAAGGCTGAAATTAATTTACCTCTATCTGTAGGAAAAAATCTTTTATTCAATATCTCTGCATAACCTCGATTGGCAATAGTAGAAATAATACTTGCATACGTAGAAGGCCTCCCGATACCAAGCTCCTCAAGCTTTTTAACTAAACTAGCTTCGGAATATCTTGGTGGTGGTTGTGTATAATGCTGTTCATCTATTAGCGCCTCAATATTAATAGGTCCTTTAGACACAGCAGGTAAAATATTTTCATCATCATCTTTACCTTGATTATTATAAATCTTTAAGAAACCATCAAATTTTAAAACTGATCCACTGGCTTTACAAATTGTATCATTATTATCTGACGTTATGGTGATAGTATTTCTATCAAATTTGGCTGACTCCATCTGAGAAGATAAAGCTCTACTCCAGATAAGATCATAAAGTTTATTTTGATCTGTGCTTAGATATTTTTTAACACTTTCAGGAGTTCTAATAATATCAGTAGGTCTGATGGCTTCGTGAGCTTCTTGCGCATTTTTAGCTTTTTTGCCAGAATAATTCAAAACATCTTTAGGCAAGTATTCATTACCAATTTCTTTTTGGATAAAGTTTCTGAAACTTGTAATAGCATCTTTAGATAAATTAGTTCCATCAGTTCTCATATAAGTAATTAAGCCAATTGTTTCACCTTCTATTTCTATACCTTGATAAAGTTTTTGGGCAATTTGCATTGTTCTAGATGCACCAAAACCTAGTCGACTCGATGCGGTTTGTTGAAGAGTTGAAGTTGTAAATGGTCCAGACGGATTACGATTTACTATTTTGCTAGAAATATCAGTTATACTAAATTTTTTTTTATTAATACTTGATATGGCTTTATCTATTTCTTCTTTATTTCTAAATGAAAATTTTTCAATTTTATTGTTGTCAAGTTGACTAATACTAGCAGTGAAATTTTGATTTGCAGTATCAGCAAATTTAATACTTAAAGTCCAAAATTCCTCAGGTTTAAAAGACTCAATTGCATGTTCTCTCTCAGTAATTAATTTTAAAGCAACAGATTGAACTCTTCCTGCAGATTTTGAACCTGGAAGTTTCGTCCAGAGGATTGGGGATATATTAAAACCAACCAAGTAGTCCAAGGCTCTTCTAGCCATATACGCATCGACTAGTAATGGTTCAATTTGCCTAGGATTTTCAATTCCTTGAATAACAGCTTTTTTGGTTATTTCATTAAATACAACTCGTTCAATTTCTTTATCTTTTAAAAGTTTTTTTTCATTCAAATATTCTTTGACATGCCAAGCAATTGCCTCACCTTCACGATCAGGGTCAGTTGCTAATATAATTTTAGATGAGTCTTTAGCTGCATCAGTTATTTCTTTTAAATATTTTTTTGAAAAACTATCAACTTCCCATTCCATTTTAAAATCTTGATCTGGATTGACAGAACCATTTTTTGACGGCAAATCCCTTATATGACCATAACTTGCTAAAACTTTATAATTATCACCTAGGTATTTGTTAATAGTTTTTGCTTTAGCAGGACTTTCTACAATGACCAAATTCATAAACTACAAACTACCCAAAAGCTTTAGATAGTCAATTTAATAAATTTTTGTCTTAGTTTCTTCTTTATTTATCAATCTTTTAATATTTTCTCTGTGAGTAAAAAAAATCAAGATAAACATGATCGTAAAAAAAATTGCCTGATTAAGCTGAGTGGAAATTAATAGGTAGATTGGAATAGATATTGAAGCT
The DNA here is from genome assembly GCA_003213155.1 of Pelagibacteraceae bacterium AG-426-G02. GTDB lineage: Bacteria > Pseudomonadota > Alphaproteobacteria > Pelagibacterales > Pelagibacteraceae > Pelagibacter. Next base: position 15,296 of record QCNQ01000001.1, read on the forward strand.
ACTAAAGATGATAGTGATGAAAATTTTGAAATAAAAAAAGTTATAAACCAACATATAGAAAATATAATTCCAAAATATAAATTTATAGCAAATAAAATACCAACATAGGTAGCAACACCTTTGCCACCTTTAAACTTAAGCCAAATTGGAAATACATGACCTAAAAAGGCACATAAAGATGCAATATATAAAAAATCTTGGTAGAAAATTTTTACATAAACAACTGGAATAATTGCTTTTAAAATATCAAATGCTAACGTGAAATAACCAATACTTTTGTTACCAGTTCTTAAAACATTAGTAGCTCCAATATTACCAGATCCGATTTCCCTTATATCTTTTTTTAAAAATATCTTTGTAAGTATATATCCAAAAGGTATCGAGCCCATGAGGTAGGAAATGATACCTATCAAAAAAATATCCATACTAAAGCTTAAATAATTCTTTTCCTTTTACAAATGTATTCGTGACCTTACCTTGGAGTTTTTTGTCTTCAATTGAGGTATTTTTTGATTTTGAAACCAATTTTTCTTTTTTTACAATCCATGGTTTACTTATATCTACAACACAAAAATCTGCATCATTACCAATGGAGAGGTTGCCTTTATCTATTTTAAGAATTTTTGCAGGATTTGAAGTAAGCGCTTTAATTAATGTTTCTAATTTTAAAGATCCATTATGATATAACTCTAAACTTAAAGATAATAGAGTTTCTATACCTGACGCCCCTGTCGCAGCTTGAGAAAATGTTAATCTCTTTGACTCTTCATCTTCAGGTTTGTGATCTGAAACAATCACATCTATTAATCCATCCTTTAATCCTTCCACTAAAGCAATTCTATCTTCCTCACGCCTCAATGGTGGAGATAATTTTAAAAAAGTTCTAAAATCACCTATATCATTTTCATTCAAAGAGAGATTATTTATCGAAACACCGGATGTGAATTTTACGATTTCTTTCCTATATTTGATTACTTCAATAGATTTTTGCGACGATAATTGAGAAATATGATATCTGCATTTTACTTTTTCAAGTAAAGTAAGATCTCTTTCAATCAAAATTCTTTCTGCGATCTCAGGAATACCTGACAATCCTAATTTAGATGCGATAATGCCTGAATTTATCATCCCATTTTTTGCAAGTTCATAATCTTCTGCATGTTGCATTATTAAACAGCCAATATCTTTTGCAGAATTCATTATCCGAGACATTAGTCTGGGATTTTGAATAGTTTTAATGCCATCAGTAAATGCTATTATACCTTTACTTTGGAGAAGACCAAATTCTGTCATATTGTTTCCTTCAATATTTTTTGTAAGTGATGCACACGGAAAAATGTTTATTCGAGATTTATCTCTTCCTCTTCTTTTTAAAAAATCGACTATAGATACGTTGTCTATTATCGGATCAGTATTTGGCATTGTTACCACAGAAGTTACGCCACCAGCTAAAGCAGCATTACTTAAGGTTCTAAAATTTTCTTTATATTCATAGCCTGGTTCACCAACAAATACTCTCATGTCAACTAAACCTGGAAATATATATTTTCCTTTTAAATCAATTGGTTTTTCTCTTGAAGGAAGATTATTTGTATTCACTTTTTTTCCTACGGCTTCTATCTTACCTTCTTCAGAGATTATAAGACCACCTGTTTCGTTAATTGAATTGTGTGGGTCAATAATATTAGCGTTTATAAAATATTGTTTTTTCATTTAAGTACAAAAAATCTTTAAACAGGCCATTCTTACTGCAACTCCTAGTTCTACTTGTTCTTTAATTACGCTTTTATTGATATCATCAGCTAAATTAGTATCTATCTCAATACCTCTATTCATTGGACCTGGATGCATGATTAATGCGTCAGCTTTTGCATGTTCTAATTTATCTGGTGTAAGACCATAATATTCATAATATTCTCTGTTAGATGAGAGATAAGAACTTGTCATTCTTTCATTTTGTAATCTTAACATCATTACAATATCACAATCTTTTAATCCTTTTTTCATATCGGTGAATGTATTAACACCAAATTTTTCTATTTCCTTTGGCATCAAGTTTGTGGGAGCAATTATATTTACTTCTGCTCCTAACATATTCAGTAAATAAATATTGGATCTTGCAACTCTTGAATGCAAGATATCCCCACAGATGGCAATTCTTAAACCTTCAATTTTTTTTTTTCGATTTATAATTGTCAGAGCATCTAATAAAGCTTGAGTAGGGTGCTCTCTTCTTCCATCTCCAGCATTTAAAACCGCACAATTAACTTTTTGAGAAAGTAGATTACATGCGCCAGAGTCTTGGTGTCTTATTACAATAATGTCAGGATGCATAGCATTTAGTGTCATTGCTGTATCAATAAGAGTTTCACCTTTTTTAATTGCAGAATTACTTATATTCATTGACATCACGTCAGCTCCAAGTCTTTTTCCTGCTAATTCAAATGAACTTTGAGTTCTTGTTGAGGGTTCAAAAAATAAATTAATCTGTGTTTTTCCTCTTAGTGCATCAATTTTTTTATTTTTACTTTGGTTTACTTTTATAAAATCATGAGCTTCATCAAGTATTAGATTAACATCATTTATAGATAAATCTTGAATACCTAACAGATGTTTTTGAGAAATTTTAATAGCTTTATTTGTTTTAATTGCCATTAAAACCAACTCTATAGCTATAAAGTTGTATAATAGCAAGTATTAATTGTTCAAAAAATCTATTGCTCCTTGCAATATAAAAGCAGCAGCATTTTCATCAATTTTTTTTTCTCTTTTACTCACATTAACATCTAATTGACTGGAAAGATTAAATGCACCAACAGTTGATAGTCTCTCATCCCATAAACAAACTGGAATATCAATGTTCTTTTCAATATACGTAGAAACATCTTTTGCTGATTGAGAAGATTTGCCAGAAGAGCCATCCATATTTAAGGGGTTTCCTATTATGACTCCCTTTATGTTGTTTTCGAAGATTATTGATTTAAGTTGATCTACAAGGTACTGAGATGATTTTTTTTCTATAGTTATAAAGGGTGTGGCAATTAATTGTTTTTCGTCACAAATTGAAACTCCTATTCGTTTTGAACCAAGGTCTAAGCCTATCAATCTGCACTTATCTAAGTGATTTTTTTTAAATTCCTCTAATGTGATCATATTGTATATTTTTAACTTAAATGATAGTTTGCGTCATACCTAAATAGCATATGAGTATAGATCTTAAAACAATAAAACACATATCTAAATTATCAAGAATTTCTGTTGATGAAAAAAGGGCAGAAAAATTAGCTGATGATTTGAATTCAATTTTTGAATTTATTGAAAAGCTCAATGAATTAAAAACAGATGATGTAAAGCCACTAACATCAATAGCCGAAACAACTTTAAAGTTCAGATCTGATGAGATCAAAAGTAAAAATATTAGAGAACAAATAATTAAAAATTCTCCTGAAGATAATGAGGATTATTTTGTTGTACCAAAGGTAATTGAATAATGTCAGACATTACAAAACAATCTTTAACAGAATTAGTGGAGAATATTAAAAAAAAGAAACTTTCTTCAACAGATGTGACCAAAGCATTTATTCAAAGGTCTGAAAAGTCTAGTGAGTTAAATACTTATATCACAGATGATTTTACATCGGCTTTAGATAAAGCAAAAAAGTTTGATCAGAAACCAAATCTAGATTTAAAATTACCTGGTATACCTATGGCAGTTAAAGATTTGTTCTGCACAAAAAATGTTAAAACAACTGCTGGTAGTAAAATTTTGAATAATTTTGTACCAACTTATGAGTCTACAGTTACTGAAAATATCTGGAATGAAGGTGCAATACTTCTAGGTAAATTAAATTGTGATGAGTTTGCAATGGGTTCATCTAATGAGACAAGTCATTTTGGAAACGTACAAAACCCTATTGATAAGAATTTAGTTCCTGGTGGATCATCGGGTGGTTCAGCATCAGCAGTTGCTGGACAATTAAGTCCAATCACAATTGGTACTGATACTGGAGGATCTATTAGACAACCAGCTTCATTTACTGGAATTGTAGGTTTAAAACCAACATACGGAAGTTGCTCACGATATGGGATAGTTGCTTTTGCTTCCTCATTAGATCAGGCAGGACCAATGGCCCAAAATGTAAAAGATTGTGCTTTATTGCAAGAAGTAATCAGTACATATGATTCAAAAGATTCTACTTCAATTAATTTTAAAAGAAATCATTATAGCAAGGAACTTACAAAAAATATAAAAGGAAAAAAAATTGGAATTCCAAAAGAATACAGAGTTGATGGTATGCCTAAAGAAATAGAGGATCTTTGGCAAAAAGGTATTCAATACGTAAAAGATTGTGGCGCTGAAACAATCGACATATCACTTCCACATACAAGTTATGCTTTACCAACTTATTATATTGTTGCTCCAGCAGAGGCATCTTCTAATTTAGCAAGATATGATGGTGTAAAGTATGGATACAGAGCCAAAGGTGAAAATTTAATTGATATGTATGAAAAAACTAGATCTGAAGGCTTTGGTGCAGAAGTTCAAAGAAGAATTATGATTGGAACTTATGTATTATCATCTGGTTATTATGATGCATACTATCTTAAAGCTCAAAAGGTGAGAAAACTAATCAAAAATGATTTTGACGAAGCATATAAGAAAGTTGATGCAATTTTAACGCCATCAACACCTAGCTCAGCTTTTAAAATAGGTGAAAAAACAAATGATCCAGTTTCGATGTATTTAAATGATATATTTACAGTACCAGTTAATTTGGCAGGCCTACCTGGTATATCAATTCCTGCAGGACACGATACAAAAGGTTATCCTCTGGGGTTACAAATTATCGGTAAAGCCTTTGATGAACAAAATATATTAAACATTGCTTTTGCTATGGAGGAGAAAATAAATTTTAAAAACAAAATTACTGATTGGTGGATTAAGTGAATAAAAAAAATACAGAATATTTGATTAATCGGAAAGATAATCAATATGAAGTTGTAATTGGATTAGAGGTACATGCTCAAGTATTATCCGAGTCAAAACTATTTTCTTCTTCTTCAACTAAATTTGGTGCAGAACCAAATACACAAGTAAGTTTAGTTGACGCTGCATTTCCAGGAATGCTACCTGTAATAAATGAATTTTGTATTAAACAAGCTATTAAAACTGGCATTGGTCTTAATGCAAAAATTAATAAACGCTCTGTATTTGATAGAAAAAATTATTTTTATGCTGATTTACCTCAAGGATATCAAATATCACAATTTAAAGATCCAATAGTAGGTGAGGGCAAAGTTATTTTGGATATGCCTAATGGTCAAAAAGAAGTAGGTATAGAAAGATTACATCTAGAACAAGATGCTGGAAAAAGTATTCATGATCTTGACCCACAAAATACTTTTGTAGATTTAAACAGATCAGGGGTAGCTTTAATGGAAATAGTGAGCAAGCCTGATCTAAGATCCCCAGATGAGGTTAATGCTTACATCAAAAAATTACGATCTATAATGAGGTATCTAGGAACTTGTGATGGAAATATGCAAGAAGGCTCTTTAAGAGCGGATGTGAATGTTTCTGTAAGACCAAAAGGCTCAAAAGAATTTGGCACTCGATGTGAAATTAAAAATGTTAATTCAATTAAGTTTATGCAAATGGCAATAGAATATGAGGCTAATCGCCAAGTTGATTTAATAGAAGAGGGCAAAACTATTGATCAAGAAACAAGACTTTTTGATACAAAAAAAAATGAGACAAGATCAATGAGATCAAAAGAAGATGCTCATGATTACAGATATTTTCCTGACCCTGATTTATTACCTTTGGAGGTATCGGAAAAATTTATTGAAGAACTTAAAAATGATATTCCAGAGCTTCCGGATGACAAAAAGAAAAGATTTATTGAAGAGTTTAAATTGTCTCCTTATGAAGCCAATATTTTAGTGTCTGATATTGATACTTCAAAATACTTTGAAGAAGTTGTAGCTAAAATGGGCAAGAACAAAGATATTAAGTTAGCAGTCAACTGGATTACAGGAGAACTATTTGCTGTTTTAAATAGCAAAGGTTTAGAAATTTCTCAAAGTCCGGTGAGCGCTAAGAACTTTGCCATATTGATAAATCTAATTAAGAATGGAACTATTTCTGGAAAAATAGCAAAAACTGTTTTTGAATTAATGATTGATGGAGATAAAGATCCACAAAAAATTGTTGAAGAAAAAGGATTAAAGCAACAAAGTGATCCAAAGGCTTTAGAAGTTTTAATTGACAAAATAATTAGTGAGAACAGGGAAAAAGCTATAGAATATAAACAAGGTAAAGAAAAATTATTTGGTTTTTTTGTGGGTCAAGCAATGAAGGCATCTGGTGGAAAAGCAAATCCTCAATTGATCAATGAGATCCTGAAGAAAAAATTATAAGGTTATGGGTTCAGACCTTAATATCACAAAGCATTTACAAGATTATATACTAAAGAATGGTTTGAAATTACATCCAATTCAAAAAGAAATAATAGACTATAACTTATCGCTTGGTGATATTAAAAGAATGCAAATATCTATTTCCCAATGTCAATTTTTACATTTAATTATTAAGATCTCCAAAATTACAAAAGTCTTAGAGATAGGAACTTTTACAGGGTTAAGCACGTTGTCTATGGCTTTAGCATTACCAGACGAGGGAAGTATAATTGCTTTAGATAAAAATGAAGAAACAAATAAAATTGCTCAAAATTTTTTTAAAAAAGCTAATCAAAATCACAAAATTAAAACAATAATTAAACCAGCGTTAGAAAGTTTGATGAGTATTAGAAATGAAAAATTTGATCTAGTTTTTATTGATGCTGATAAAATGAATTACCAAAAATATTATGAAATTTCACTAGATCTATTGAATAAAGAGGGTTTAGTAATTATTGATAATGTTTTATGGCATGGAGAAGTTGTTAACAAAGATATAAATGACAAATATACGAAAAGTATTAGAGATTTAAATCATTTTATTTCAAAGGACAAAAGAATTGAAAAGGTCATGGTGCCTTTTGGAGATGGAATGACTGTCTGTAGGAAGATTTAATGTTCACTATATTCGGATTTTATAAATTTCAAAAAATAAACAATTTAAAAAAATATCAAAAAATATTGAATAATCTTTTAGTTAATAAAAATATATATGGATCAATTATTGTATCAGAAGAAGGTTTAAATGGATCTATATCTGGAAAAAATAAAGATATTAAAGCTACAATTATTAAATTAAAAAAAATTTTTAGTATTAAAGAATTTGATAGTTTCAATAATTCAAAAAGTAAATTTAAACCTTTCCACAAATCTAAAGTGAAAATTAAAAAAGAAGTCGTTCCAATGGATATTATGATATCAAATAAAATTAAAAAAAAGAATACTCATATTGAACCAACAAAGTGGAATGAATTAATAAAAGATAAGAAAACTTTTTTATTAGATGCAAGAAAACCTTTTGAGCATAAGGTTGGTTCTTTTAAAAAATCGGTAAATCCAAATATAGACAACTTTAGAGATTTCCCAAAATACTTGAAAAAGTTAAAAAAAGATCAACCAATAGCAATGTTTTGCACCGGTGGAATTAGGTGTGAAAAAGCCTCTGTGTTTTTAGAAAAAAAAGGTTTTAAAAAAATTTATCAATTAAAGGGTGGAATTTTGAATTATTTAAAAAAAATCAAACAAAAAAATAGTTTATGGAAAGGTGAGTGTTTTGTATTTGACAATAGAGTAACTCTAAAACATGGATTAGTACAAGGAACTTATTCAATTTGCGGTGGATGTAGACAACCAATTTCAACTAAAGATAAAAAATCTAAAAGATATGAGGAGGGTGTAACTTGTCCTAATTGTATTGATAAACTCTCAAAAAACCAAAAATCTCGTTTTAGAATGAGACAAAGTCAGATATACAAAGCAAAGCAATCTGGAAAAAAATATATTTTTCAAAAAGAATTTAAATAAGGATAATTTTGTCTAAATCAATAAAATTAACAAAAGATCCAATTTGGACACTATTGAGAAGAGTTACGATACCTGCAAGTGTAGGCTCATTGTTTCAAACATTTTATAACTTAGTTGATACTTGGTTTGCAGGTAGAATCTCTGCAGAAGCAATAGGTGCAATTGCGAAATCGTTTCCAATATATTTTACCATTATAGCTGTTGGTGTTGGATTAGGCGCTGCAACTAATGCTTTAATTGGTAATTCAATCGGTGAAAAAAAAATAAGAGTTGCATCATTATATGTGGCTCAGTCTTTAATATTTGCAATATTAGTGTCAATAATTGTTACAATATTTGGTTTAAATGCATCAAATTATCTTTTAGGTGTCATGGGCTCTGATGAAGCTGGGATAATTTTAACGAGAGAATATTTAGATATTATTTTCTACGGAACTTTTATTGTATTGATACAGATATCTTTAAATGGAACTCTGAATGCTCAAGGTGATACCAGAAGTTATAGAAATGTATTGATATTTAGTTTTTTCCTTAACATTTTTTTAAATCCTCTTTTTATATGGGGATATGGATTTATCCCAGGATTTGGAATAGCTGGCCTTGCTATTGCTACTGTAATTTCTCAATCGATAGGAACAATCTATTTAGCTTTTAAGGTTAATAATTGTCAAATAAGGAATTACCTTAAACCTCAATGCTTTATTCCAAAATTTGAATATTTAAAATCATTAACAAACCAAGCTGTACCAGTAATGTTCAGTATGTTGTTTATTGGTGTAGGTATATTTAACATCTTATATTTCATAGGTAAATTCGGGGATTTAGCAACAGCTGGTTATGGTGCAGCATTAAGAGTAGAGCAAGTTTTTTTATTGCCTGTTATTGGTTTAAATACTGCAGTCCTTTCAATCGGAGGACAAAATTTTGGTGCAAAAGCCTATAATAGAATAAGAGAGCTTTATACTAAGGCTTTATTTTTTGGAATATCATTTATGACTGTTGCTGGAGTAATAATTTTTTTTGGGGCTGAATTTTTCGTATCCTTATTTACTGATAATCAAGAAGCAGTTATGAGTGGAGCTACTTATCTCAAGGTTGCAGCTTTAATTGGACCAATTTATCCAGTTTTCTTTATTACTACAGCAGTATTTCAAGCTGTTAAAAAACCTTTGTATAGTCTCTATTTGAGTATTTTAAGATTAACTGCGTTTCCTTTTTTAAGTTTATGGTATGTGATAAATATAAGAGGTGGTGATTACGAAGATATTTTTTATACTATTATGGTGACTAATTGGGCTATGGGAATTGCTGTTTTAATATTTATTGGGTATTTTCTAAATAATGTATTTAAACAAAATAAAGCTATTTTTAGTTATTAGTTTTTTCCTATCCTCTTTTTTCTTAAATCTAAAAGATGTTAAATCATATGAAATCAAAGTTGTTGATGGTGATACTATACATTTAAATGGAGAAAAAATTAGATTTAGTGGAATTGATACACCTGAATTAAAACAAACCTGTAGTAAGAATAATCAAATAATTTTTTGTGGGATTGAAGCAAAAAAATTATTAATTAATAGAATAGGAAATAATGAGATAAAATGTGTTGAAGAGGGTAAGGATCAGTATAAAAGAATTTTAGCTGAATGTTTTGTAAATAATACCAGTTTATCAAGTTATTTAGTTAAAGAAGGTTATGCTTTTGCATATAGAAAATATTCAAAGAAATTCATACCTGATGAGAACTATGCAAGATTAAATAATTTAGGAATGTGGTCTATGAAATTTGAATATCCTTGGGATTGGAGAAAAAAAAATTAATCTTTTTGTAATTTCTTCTCTAATTTTCTAACTAAAAAAGAAACAACCAAAATTAAAACAAGATACTCGAGAATTAAAAATGTATAAATTTCTAGCGGCCGATAAGTTGTCACAACTAATTCGTTTGCTTTCCTTGTTAAATCTCCAATACCAATTATTGACACGAGTGATGACATTTTAAGAACATAAACGAACTGATTACCTATAGCTGGTAAAATATTCTTTATTGCTTGAGGTAAGATAACTAATCTTAATTTTCTAAAAAAACTTAATCCCAAAGAACTTCCCGCTTCCCATTGTGATTTTTTAATTGAATTAATTCCTGCTCTAAATATTTCTGCCTGAAAAGCACTTTCACTAATTGAAAGAGCAATGATACCAGAAACAAAAGGACTAAAACTTATACCTGTCATAATTGGTAAACCATAATAAATCCATAAAATCAAAACTAGTAAAGGAATTGCTCTTACAATCTCCACATATCCAATATTGAGATAGGTTAAAATTTTACTCTTAGCTAGTGATGGAATAGCAACTAAAAGACCAAGAATAATTGAAATAATTATAGAGACTATACTAATATAGATAGTGGTTGTTAAACCACTTAATAAAAACTTTAAGTTAGTTAATCCTTCAATATTGTTTGGAGATAAGATTAACCAATTTAATTCACTTTTACCACATGAAGTTAATGGGAAAATTAAGAGTAAAAAAAATAAATTTCTCACTCTTCAAGTTATAAAGAATTAAAAATTAATTACTAATTTTTTATAAACTCTTTAAATTATATTTAGCTAATAACTTAGTGAAGAACCCTGAGGATTTTTTATCTTTAATCCATTTATTTACATAGTCGTTCCACTTAGTATCACCTTTTGGCACCATCATTGCTAAAAAAGCTGGATTTTTTCCACCATCTGGAACAATTGCTAATTGAGGATATTTGATAACCAATTTATTTGCTTCTGTTGAACTTGTAATATTACCATCAGCTCTACCTGCTAATACCTCTTGAAAGTCTCTAGCTGGAGCTTCAATTGAGTTTAATTTTGATTTTGGAAAAAATTCTTTAGCTTTTTCTTCTTGAGAAGTACCAAGCGTAGTTGCTATTGTTACATTCTCATTATTTAGAGAGTCCCAAGTAGGGAATTTTTTTAAGTTCTTTTTAAGGACTAGTGGTACAGTAGCATATTTGTAATAAGTATCAGTAAATCCTGCTACTTCAGCTCGTTTTGGAGTTTTTGTTACACTTGTTGAAATATCATACCTTGCTGATGTTATACCTGAGACAATAGTTTTCCATTCTGCTGGTACAAATTCAATCTTTACACCCATATCTTTTGCAAGTTGATTCATGACATCAATATCAAAACCCTTATATTTATTAGTAGCCGGATCCTTAACTGTCATGGGATCCCAATCTCCAGTAGTGCCAACTTTTAATACACCTGATGATAGTATTTTATCTAAATTTGAGTCTGCATTAAGTGAGAGTGGTAAAAAGGTAAATAATATTAATAATAATAATTTTTTCATAATTTGAAGAATTATATTATTTTTTTTATTATTGAGATCTATAATCTTGACGCACTATCATTCATCCATGAAAATAAATGATCTGAAAAGGATCTTCTCACAAATAAATTTACATCGTTAATGTCCTGATTATGAACAATTATATCAATTTTTGTCAAAATTGTTTGAGTTACAAGGCCTTTTTTGGATTTAAAATCATTAAAATTAAACGGAGATCCAGTTTCAAATAAATCAAAAATTTTATCACCTTTAAGATTTATTAATACAAATTGGTCTGTGACATCAGTTACAGCACCCAAATTTGTTTTACAAATATTTTTATTGAGTAATTTTTCTACATCATAATTATTATTATCTGATTTTAAAATTTCATTTGAAAAAATCATCCATTCATCTGGGCTTAACCAAAGAGCTGTTAATTGATCACTTCTTGAGGAAGTATTTGCTTCATTTGGCAAAAGTAGATTTAATGATTTTCCAACTGCAGATAAAAACTGTCTTTTTTTTCCTCTAATAATAAGTTTCATGACAGGTTTTATTTCTCTCATTTGCAAACCTGGATAAGATTTATCATTTTCAATTACATTTGAATAATTAAGCATTTAATCTTTTGTTCTCCTTGTCTAGGAATACCGGATCTGTAACCGTTACATTGATTTGTTTTTTTTCCATTGGAATTATTAATTTTTGACCCATCATATTTTTTCCACCCTTAACTACTCCAAGAGCAATAGATTTTTTTAAATTTGGACTAAAATAACTAGAGGTAACATGACCTAACATTTCTATTGGTGTTTTATTCATATCTGCAACAATTTGTGCCCCTTCTTCTAATATTTCTTCTGGATTGTCTGTGATAAGACCTACTAATTGTTTCCTATCTTCCCTAATAGTATCTGATCTATATAAAGATCTTTTACCTATAAAATCAAATTTCTTTTTACTAACTATCCAATCCATTTGTAAATCAATTGGTGTCATAGTTGCATCTGTGTCTTGACCGGCTATGATAAATCCTTTTTCCGCTCTTAATAAATGCATTGTTTCAGTCCCATAGGGAGTAATATTAAATTCCTTTCCTGCCTCCATGCAATTTTCCCATACCGATTTAGCGTAATTGGCCTGAATATTGATTTCGTAACTTTGTTCACCAGTAAAACTTATTCTCATAACTCGACATTTCACTTTACCAATTTTTGAATTCTTAAATGACATATGAGGAAAATCTTTATCTGATAAATCGATTTCAGGTATTACTTTTTGTATTATCTTTTTACTATTAGGACCACAAACACTAATAGTTGCGTAATGGTCAGTTACAGATGTCAAATACACATCTAGCTCAGGCCATTCTGTTTGAAGATAATCTTCAAGTTTACCTAAAACTGTAGCAGCACCACCAGTTGTCGTTGTCATAATATAATGATTTTCGTCTAATCTGGTAGTAACACCATCGTCATAGACCATGCCATCTTCGTTCAGCATTAAACCATATCGACATTTTCCAATCTCAAGTTTTGACCAAGCGTTGGTGTAAACTCTATTTAAAAATTCAGAGGCATCAGTACCTTGAATATCAATTTTACCTAACGTGGATGCATCTAATATGCCTGCACTATCTCTTGCAGCTTTACTCTCTCTTTGAACAGCTTCGTGCATGTTTTCACCATTCTGTGGATAATACCAAGCTCTTTTCCATTGTCCCACATTCTCAAATTCAGCTTTGTTTTCAAAATGCCATTCGTGAATTGGTGTTTTTCTTATTATATCAAAATATTTACCAACATTTCTTCCAACGATAGTACCAAATGTAAGAGGAGTGTAGGGTGGTCTAAATGTTGTAGTACCAAGTTCACCCATTTTAGAAGACGCTGTTTCGGAAATTATTCCTAAGGCATGCATATTCCCAAGTTTACCTTGATCTGTACCCATACCTGTTGTTGTATATCTTTTAACATGTTCAATAGACCTGAAACCTTCTCTTAAAGCTAATTTAATATCTTTGGCTGTTGCATCGTTTTGAAAATCTACAAATGATTTAGTTTTCCCTACAATTTTATTCGAAGGCAATAACCAAATATTTCTTTTTGATTTGTTAAATGCTGAATATATTTCAATATTTTCGTATTCGGTTTTTTTGATATTTAAAAATTCTTTGAGTAATTTGGGCGTATTAATTAATATTTCATCTAAAGTAAAATCACCATTACAACTTCCGATACTCATCTGATTTGATGGATAAGTATTTGGAATAAAAACTTGATCATCATCTCTAAATTTAAGTTTTCCACCCGATTGAGTAAATAGATGAACTGCTGGTGTCCAACCTCCTGAAATACCTAAACTATCGCATGAAATATTTTCTTTTGATCCTATAACCTTTTGACCATCTTTAGATAATTTCATTATAGAGACACTATTTATTCTTTTGTATCCAAATGTATCTACAATTGTGTAACCTTTATAAATCTTAATATTGTTTTTTTCAGTTTCTTTAATAAGTTTAGAATCAATTTCTTCTCTATTGTCAATTATCGCTTGTACTTTAATCCCTTTTTGAATTAAACTTATTGCAGTTTCATAAACGCTATCATTATTGGTAAATAAAATATTTTTCTCTCCACATGCTACACCAAATAAATCTGCATATTTTTTTATAGCAGATGAAAGTAATATCCCTGGGCGATCGTTATTGTCAAAAATTAAAGGTCTTTCTATAGACCCTGTGGCTGTAATAACTTTTTTAGCGCGTATTTTAAGTAATCTTTGACGAGTTTTATTTTCTCTTTGTTCAAGTGGCAAATGATCAGTTAAATTTTCTCTTGCTAATAAAAAATTATAACCATGAAAAGCAGCAACACTTGTTCTGGTTTTAATTTCTAAATTTTCAATTTTTTTTACTTCATTGATTTCCTTTTCTAACCATGAAGCTGAATTTTGATTGTTAATTTTAAAAAATTCTGAGTCTTGATAAATTGTAGAACCACCTAAATATGATTTTTCCTCAACCAATAGTGTTTTAAAACCACTTTTTGCTGCGGTTTTTGCTGCGATAAGTCCTGAAATACCTGCACCAATAACTAATACATCGCAATGAATGTATTTGTGCTCATATATGTCAGGGTCTGGAACATCAGGTGATTTTCCTAAACCAGCAGACTTTCTAATAAAATATTCATATTTTTCCCAAAAACTTGCTGGCCACATAAAAGTCTTGTAGTAAAAACCTGCAGGTAATAATGGACTTAAAAAATTGTTTATACCTCCAATATCAAACTTTACACTAGGCCAACAATTTTGACTTGTAGCAACAAGACCCTCATATATTTCTATTTCAGTAGCTCGTACATTTGGTTCTGTTCTTGAAGTTCCATTATGAAGTTGAACAATGGCGTTTGGTTCCTCTGACCCAGCAGTCATAATTCCTCTAGGTCTATGGTATTTAAAACTTCTACCAACTAGGTGGATGTTATTAGCCAATAGGGCAGAAGCAAGTGTATCACCTTTAAATCCATAATAAGTTGTACCATTAAATTTAAATGAAATTCGATATGTTTCATCAACTAATTTACTACTTTTAACTCTTAAATTTTTTGTCATTGATTATTTAACTGGTGGTTTTTCACCCATTTTGTAAACGGCTTTAATTTCATCATTTGATGTATCTCTCACCATGTTAAACCATTTTCTACAACCATGAATGTGGTTCCATCTTTCGAATTGAATACCTTTAATATTTTTTCTCATAAATAAATATTCTGCCCATTGATCGTCACTTAATTCAGTTGGTTGTTTAGGCCTAACAATATGAGCTTCTCCACCAGCTTTAAATTCACTTTGTTCTCGTTCACCACAAAAAGGACAATTAATTAAAAACATTAGTGTGCTACAGCTGCTGCACCATGTTCGTCCACAAGGTCACCACTTACAAATCTATTCAAATTAAATGCAGCATTAAGTTTGTGCGGTTCATCGTTGGCTATTGTATGCGCAAACAAATCTCCAGAGCCAGGTGTAGCTTTAAATCCTCCCGTTCCCCAACCACAATTAAAATATAAACCTTTGATTGATGTTTTACTTATAATTGGGCTTGCATCTGGACAAATATCTACAATTCCACCCCATTGTCTTAACATTCTCATACGACTAAAGATAGGGTATAACTCTAAAATTGCATTTAATGTCCCCTCAACAATATCATGACTTCCTTTTTGTGAGTACGATACGTAATCATCAGTTCCTGCCCCGATTACTAATTCACCTTTATCTGATTGACTAACATATGCATGAACAGCATTTGACATAACAACTGTATCTATGATTGGTTTCACAGGCTCTGAAACTAAAGCTTGGAGCGGTTTACTCTCTAATGGCAACCTTAATCCAGCCATATTAGCTATCACACTAGAGTGACCTGCAGCTACTACACCAATTTTATTTGTTTTAATAAATCCTTTTGTAGTTTCAATACCTTCAACTGCATCGCCATTTCTCTTAATACTTTTCACCTCACAATTCTGAATTATATCCACACCCATTTCATCTGCACCACGTGCATATCCCCATGCAACTGCATCATGTCTTGCGGTTCCAGCTCTTTTTTGTAAAGTTCCACCTAATACAGGGTATCTTATATCTGGAGATGTATTTATTATTGGACAAAATTTTTTAACTTCTTCAGTATTTAAATATACTGCATCAATACCATTAAGTCTGTTAGCATGGGTTCTTCTTTTTAAATCTCTTACATCTTGAAGATTATGAGCAAGATTCATTACTCCTCTTTGACTAAACATTACATTGTAGTTTAATTCTTGAGAAAGGCCTTCCCATATTTTTAGAGCGTGATCATAAAGACCAGCACTTGCGTCCCATAAATAATTAGATCTTATAATTGTAGTGTTTCTTCCTGTATTCCCACCACCAATCCAACCTTTTTCAACAACAGCAATATTTTTCATATTATGTTTTTTTGCGAGATAGTAAGCTGTTGCTAAACCATGGCCACCACCACCAATAATTACCACATCATATTCTTTTTTTGGCTCAGGGTCTTTCCATGCTTTTTCCCAATTTTCATGATAAGAAAAAGCATTTTTAATAAGCGAAAATATTGAATACTTATTTTTCATAATTAATGAATAATTACTTTATTAATGTTGATTATTCAATACAATCAAAGGCGACAAATTTCTTGGAAGAGTGGGTGAGAGGCTTAAACCAGTCGTTTGCTAAATGACCGTGCGAGGAAACTTGTACCGAGGGTTCGAATCCCTCCTCTTCCGCCATTATTAAAACAAGGGATTATTCTTAAAGAAATCTTTCATTGCAATTGGCTGTTGTTCAAGCACGTATCTATAAACATTGTAGTTTTCCAATACTCTTTGGACATAATTTCTAGTTTCTTTAAATTTAATTAATTCAATCCAGTCGATATAATCAATTTGATTTTTTTGAGGATTTTTGTTTATTTTTTTCCAATATCGAACTCTTTTTGGTCCAGCATTGTAAGCAGCCACTGCAAATGGATAAGCACCGTCATATTCAAGAATTAATCCTGCTATATAATGTGACCCTAGGTTAATATTATATTCTGCATCAGTAGTTAACCTAGATTTTGAATAAGGAAGTTTTGCCTGCTTAGCAACTAGTTTAGCAGTGTAAGGCATTAATTGCATTAAACCTTTTGCACCAGCATGACTATTGGCACTTAAATCAAACTCACTCTCTTGTCTTATGATTGAAAGAATGAAAGCATTATCTGGAATTTTTCTTCCATTAATATATTTGGGTGTGCTTATGATTGGGTAATTATATTTGTTGTGAAATCTTTTTTCATAGGATGCTATTTTAGAAATTTGAATAGCAAAATCAAATCGTTCTATATTTGTTGCAAGTTCAGCTGCTAAAACCTCACTACCACTACCAACATCATCATTAGCCAAATGTCTTAGTATATGCTTAGCATATTTATCTTCATCTAATTCATCAAGTAAATATATCAATTTGACTAAATCTTTTTTAAAAAAATAATCACGATATTCTTTTTTAATAATCATGTCTTTTGAAAGCTCAAATTTTTCATTTGGACTAATTTCCATAAATGCCAATTGACCGTAATAAGTGGTCAAATAATTTGTTGCTTCTTTAAACCATTTATAAGATAGATCTTTATCACCAAGTTTTTTATAAGTTTTACCTAACCAATATGCACCTCTAGCTGTACTAATAGGGTATCCAACATTATTATAAAAATTTTCAAAATGTTCTTTGGCTAATACTGGATCATCTAGAAAACTTAATGCAATCCAACCACTCATCCACTCAGCAGCAGCAAATTCAGGTCCATCATTCATTCCATGGTTACTGGCAATTTTATAAGCTAATTCATATTTTTTTTTATATATTAATGATCTAGAAATTATTTCTCTTTCTATCCACCATTTATCCGGACGAACTAAGTAATCTTTTGTGTTTTTTATCTTTAGAAGAATTTCAACAGAACTATCAACTCTTCCTCTTTTTCTTCTCCATTTTAATCTATCGTAATTTAAACCAGCATCATTTTTAAGATTAGATGGAACTTTAGAAATAGCATTATCGACACCATACGATTTACTCATCAATAGTTGTCTCGCTGTATATAATAGTTCATAATCTTTAGGTAAATATCTTAATAGTCGTTTTAAGTCCCAGTATTTATTATTCCAAGCAAGATATTCTGCTCGTTTAATATAATCGTCTGCATTAAGATATTTCTTAAATTTTTTACGATAAAATCTTAAATCTGTTTTAGACAATTCAGCTGATATCCAGCCTTCTTTAATGAATCTTATTCCTTTTTCCTTATTACCATTAAGAATAAAACTTTCACCCAATATCATTTTACCAAAACCACTTAAAGGTTCCGCAGGACCAAACCATTCTATAATTTTTCGTGGACTAACTTTTTCTGTAGAAAGTTTATGCTCTGCTAAATATTTTATTCTTCCAATTCTAGGATAATCTTCATTTGAATCTATAAATGTTTTATAATCATAATAAGAAGCTTGATTTCCCTTTGTAAGTAAATGCCTCCATTGAATAAAGTCATATATAGATTTATCTTTAGCTCTTTTGGCAGTTTTAATTGCAGCTGTCCAACTAGCTTTTTTCATTTCGGAAATTGCTTTTTTTGCTAATGCAAAATCTTTTTTACGATAATATTTTGATATCTTTATTTCTGTTGTTTTTTTTGTTCCAGCGATTAATGGTTTTTTTTTGGGAAGTATCAGTCCACTTATCTTCTTTTCTGGCTTAGATTCAATTTTTTTTTCTATCTCTTTTGTTACTATTTTTGGTATTGGTTTGGGTAAGGGTTTCAGTACATCTATTAATAATTTTTTTTGTGTTAGCTCATCAGATTGGATAGGTTTTTTTAATGGGATTATGTCAGATTGAGCTATAGTTTGTAGACCGAATAAATTAATCAATACTATCCAAAATAAGATTTTTTTAATCATAATCTTTTACTATATGAATCTACAATGTATGTTATAAGTATTTATGTTTAAAGGATCAAATGTTGCTTTAGTCACCCCGTTTAAAAATGATAAACTTGATGATGAGACATATATTAATTTAATTCATTTTCATATCCAAAATGGGACAAATGGATTAGTTCCAGCAGGAACAACTGGTGAGTCACCAACTTTAAGTCATGATGAACATGAAAGAGTGATTGAGTTATGTGTAAAAGAAAGTAATGGAAAATTACCAGTTTTTGCAGGTACAGGATCGAACTCTACAGAGGAGGCTATTTCACTTACAACTCATGCAGAAAAAATTGGAGCCACAGGCGCTCTTATTGTAACACCTTATTATAACAAGCCAACACAAGAAGGCTTATACCAACATTATAAAGCAATAAATGACAAATGTGGAATACCTATAATAATTTATAATATTCCTGGGAGATCGGTTATTGATATGTCAGTTGATACTATGGCTAGATTATTTGAATTGAAAAATATTATTGGTGTTAAGGATGCAACAGGAGACCTAAATAGGGTTGAACAAACTTTAAAAAAGATGGGAAACGAATTCATTCAATTAACTGGTAATGACGATAATGCTTTAGAATTTAATAAAAGAGGTGGAGTGGGAGCTATAAGTGTTACTGCAAATATTGCTCCAAAACTTTGTTCTGATTTTCAAAAATTTTCAAAATCTGAAAATAATGATGAAATTAAAGAGGCTGAAAAAATTGATAAAATATTACAACCTCTTCATCATGCAATGTTTGTCGAAAGTAATCCAAGTCCAGTAAAATACGCAGCAAAATTATTAAATCTTTGTGATGATAATGTAAGACTACCTCTTGTAAAAGTGACAGCTGAAACTAAGGATATCGTTAAAAAAGCACTTCATTCTGCAAAACTAGTTTAATGAAAAAAAAAACCAATAGTGGTTTAAAAATAATTTGTCTTAATAAAAAAGCTAGTTTCAATTATTTTTTTGAGGATTTGTTTGAAGCAGGTATTGTCTTAAAAGGTTCTGAAATAAAATCAATTCGTAATGGTAAAGTTAACATAGCAGATTCTTACGCAATAGAAAAAAAAGGTGAAATAGTCTTGATAAATTCACATATTGCATCTTATAAGCAAGCTAGTTATTCAAACCATAATCCAACCGATGAAAGAAAATTGTTATTAAATAAGAGAGAAATTAATAAACTAATTGGGAAAATGCAAAGAGACGGGCTTACAATAGTACCTACAAAAATGTATTTTAAAAAAGGAAAAGCAAAATTAGAGTTAGCTGTAGCCAAGGGTAAGAAACAATTTGATAAAAGAGCAGTAAAAAAACAAAGAGACTGGAATCGTGATAGAGCAAGATATATTAGAAAATCAAGTTAATCCTGTCTATTTAGGTATAGGTTCTAATCTTGGAAATAAAATCAATAATATTGAATTAGCTAAATCAAAATTAATTCTTAATGATATTATGATAGTAAAATCATCAAGCTATTATGAGAGTTTGTCTTGGCCTGATAATAACAATCCTAAATTTTACAATGTTGTAGTTAAGGTTCTAACTAAATTATCACCTTTTGAATTAATAAGTGTTTGTAAAACTATTGAAACAGGCCTGGGACGAAAGAAAAGACTTCGAAATGCTCCTAGAGAGTGTGATATTGATATAATTGATTTTAATAGAAGAAAAATGAAAGGTGAATTAAATCTACCTCATTCAAGAATGCATAAAAGAAATTTCGTACTTTTTCCATTATTTGAGATAGATAAAAATTGGAAACATCCAGTTTCAAAACATTCCATAAAAAAACTATTATTATCATTAAAAAATAGAGACATTAGGTCTATTAAACAAATTTAATTTAGTGATATAGTGTTTGAATGCTTAATTCTGAAGATTTAATAAATAAAGTAAAAATTTATAACAAATTTTTAAACCCTGAAAAACTGAATAAAGCTTATGATTTTGCTGTTAAAGCACATAGTAATCAAAAGAGAGCTTCAGGTGACCCATATTCAGTACATCCAATAGAAGTCGCAAATATCCTAACAGATCTCAAATTAGATAGCGCTACTATTACTACTGGTTTATTACATGATACAATCGAAGATACCTACGCTACTTACGAGACCATTAAAGGAGAATTTGGTGAAGAGGTTGCAGATTTAGTTGATGGTGTTACAAAAATTTCAGTTTTTGAAAACACCGCAACCACAAACTCAAAAGCAGAAAACTTTAGAAAACTTATTTTAGCAACCTCAAAAGATATAAGAGTTTTGTTAGTTAAAATTGCAGATCGTTTACATAACATGAGAACGATAAAAGCTATCACTAAAGAAGATAAAAGAAAAAGAATTGCACAAGAGACAATGGAAATTTATGCACCATTAGCTGATAGAATGGGAATGCATAGAATTCGTGATGAGCTAGAAGATTTATCTTTTGAGGTTTTGAATAATGATGCAAGAACACTAATTCAAAATAGATTAGATGAAATCAAATCTGACAAAAAAGATATTTTCGAATCTCTTTCTATTGAAATCAACACTTTGTTAAATGACAATAATATACAATCTAAAATTTATGGAAGAGGCAAAACACCTTTTTCAATTTGGAGAAAAGTTCAAAAGAAACGAGTTTCTCTTGAGCAAATAACTGATATTATTGGATTTAGAATAATTTTAAAAAATATTGATGATTGTTACAAAACTTTAGGGATAATACATAAAGAATACAATTGTATACCTGGCAAATTTAAAGATTATATCTCTTCACCTAAAATTAATGGTTATAAATCAATTCATACCGCAGTTATTGGATCTAATAAAAAACCCATAGAAATTCAAATTAGAACAACAGAAATGCATGATTTCGCTGAAAGAGGTATTGCTTCACATTGGCAATATAAATCCTCTGAGAAATTTAATTCTTTAACTTGGAAAGAATATGACTGGTTAAAAGATTTAGTAGAAATCATTGAAAAAAATGAAAATCCAGAACATTCGTATGAATATACAAAACTACAAATGTTCCAAGAAAATGTATTTTGTTTTACACCAAAAGGATCGGTTATTAAATTACCAAAAGATGCTACTCCAATTGATTTTGCATATGCCGTACATACTAAAATAGGAGATACCGCAATCGGATGTGAAATTAATGGTAATAAAAGTGAACTCCAAACTATTTTAAGAAATGGAGATCGAGTTAAAATTATTACCTCTAAAAATCATTCACCATCATTGCATTGGATCCCAATAACAAAAACAGGAAAAGCAAGGGCAGCTATAAGACGTTATTGGCATGAAAAGGGAGAAAGAAAAGAGGAAAGAGTAAAAAAGTACAATACTACTTTATGGATATCTTTACCAGATAAACCCGGTCAGCTTGGTAATGTTAGTTCATTAATCGGAGAGCATAAACTGAATATTTCAAACCTTGTGATGGCAGGCAAAAACCCTAACTATATAAATTTTAAATTCCAATTAATCATAAGAGATTTAAAAAATTTCACTAATTTTATTGCAGAGCTAAAACAAAAAGGTATAAAATTTAAGATAATTAGACACGAAGATAAAAGAAATGCTTTCACACAAAAAATCCTTAGATATTTTAAGAAAAACTAATGCATTATTAGAGGGACATTTTGTTTTATCTTCTGGATTACACTCTTCAAAATATATTCAATGCGCAAAACTATTAAGTTTTCCGCATAAGGCAGAGAAAATTTGTAAATCTTTAGCCGGAAAAATTAAGAAAAAATTTAAAAACTTCGACTTAATTTTATCACCAGCAATGGGTGGTATAATAATCGGTTATGAAATTGGTAGACTGCTTAAAAAAGAAACTATTTTCTGTGAAAGAGTAAAAGGGAAATTTCAATTAAGAAGAGGTTTTCAAATTAAAAAAGGATCAAAAGTATTAATTATTGAAGATGTTATAACCACAGGCAAATCAAGCATGGAATGTGTAAAATTGATTAAAAATTCAAAGGCAAAACTAATTGGTTTTGCAACAATTATTGATAGATCATCAAAAAATAATTTAAAGATAAAAAAAAATATAGTTTCACACCTCAAAATTTCTGTTCCAACTTATAAAAAGAACAACATTCCAAATGAGTTGAAATTAATTCCAATTTCAACGCCAGGAAGTAGATACACGAAGTGAGACGTCTTGGAGTAAATATTGATCATATAGCAACCCTGAGAAATGCTAGAGGTGAATTACATCCAGATCCGATATTTGCAGCTAAATTTGTTAAGAAAGCAGGGGCTGACTCAATAACAATTCATCTTCGTGAGGATAGAAGACATATAAAAGATAATGATGCAAAAAAAATTTGTTCTTTAAAAAATATTTTAGTTAATTTGGAAATCTCAACTAACTTAAAAATGATAAGTAAAGCGTTAAAAATAAAACCAAATTATATTTGTTTAGTGCCAGAAAATAGAAAAGAAGTTACCACGGAGGGAGGTTTAAACTTAAATAAAAATAAAAATAAAATTAAAAATATAATTTTGAAATTTAAAAAGAAAAAAATTAGAACAAGTTTATTCATAAATCCATCACTTAATGATATCAAAACCTCATATAAACTAGGATCTGATTGTGTTGAAATTCATACAGGTAGACTTTCTAGATTAGTTAAATTGAAGAAGAATTATTCTAAAGAGCTTAATAGAATAAAAAAATGTTCAATTATTGCAAAGAAAATTGGTTTAGAAGTTCATGCTGGTCATGGACTTGATTATAAAACAACTGAATTATTATCTAGATTTAAAGAAATAGAAGAATTCAATATAGGACATTATTTAATCGGTGAGTCGGTTTTTTTTGGTTTGTCCAAAGTAATAAAAAAATTCAAAAAAATTATTAAATAACAGAAATGAAAATATTAGGAATTGGAGTTGATATAGTAAAAAATAGACGATTTCAGCCTTTAATTAGAAACCAAAAATTTATAAAAAGAACTTTTGGACCAAATGAACTTAAATTTTCTAAAAATAAAGTTAATAGATCAAACTTTTTTGCAAAAAGATTTGCAGCCAAGGAAGCTCTATCAAAATCATTTGGTACTGGAATTAGAGATAATCTAAGTTTTAAAGATATTGAAATTTTAAATGATAAAATGGGTAAACCTTTTTTCTATAAATCAAAAAAAATTGATAGAATTATAAAAAAAAAGTTCAAAATTAAGAAATATGACTTGTTTCTTTCACTATCTGATGAAAAAGATCATTCAATAGCGTTTACAATTTTGGTTAAAAGATAATGTTAGATAAAAATTTCTTTAAAGAAAACATAAAAACTTTATTTTATGCATTAATTATTGCTATTTTTATTAGATCTATATTTCTCCAACCATTTTATATACCATCTTCATCCATGGAGCCTAATCTGTTAGTTGGAGACAGATTATTTGTAACTAAATATTCATATGGATATAGCAAACATTCATTTCCATTCAGTCCTCCTATTTTTACAGGAAGAGTAATGTTCAGTGAGCCAAAAAGGGGAGATGTTGTAGTATTCAAAACTCCTGCAGATAATAGAACTGACTACATAAAAAGATTAATTGGTTTGCCCGGAGACCAAGTACAATTTATTAATTCAAATTTGTATATAAATAACTCAGAGGTTTTAAAATCCAGAATCTCAGAAAGTGATAAAATATTCTGTGGAAATAGAAACATTGATGTATTTACTTTTGAGGAAATTTTACCTAATGGAAAAAAACATAAAACTGTTTACTTAAAAGATTTTACTTTTAAAAATTCAGATAAATTTATAGTTCCAAAGGATCACTACTTCTATTTAGGAGATAATAGAGATTGTTCTAAGGATAGTAGATATTTATCAAGTGTAGGATATGTACACAAAGATAATCTTGTAGGAAAGGCCCAATTTATTTTCTTCTCATCAGATAGATCTGTTGGAAGTATTTTTTCATTTTGGAAATGGAACAAATCAATCAGATTTGATAGATTCTTCCAAAAGATCAAATAATGAAAATTAATTATCAAACTTTAGAAAAAAAGATTAAGATCAATTTTAAAGACAAAGATTTGTTAGTTAGATCATTAACTCATAAAAGCTATAGCAAAGAAATTAATAACGAAAAATTAGAATTTTTAGGAGATCGTGTCTTAGGATTAGTAATTGCAAAAAAACTTTTGGAAATTTACCCCAATGAAAAAGAAGGTATATTAGATAAAAAGTTTGCATCTTTAGTAAATAAGAAAACTTGTTTACAAATCGCAAAAAAAATTAATCTTGATAAGTATATTTTAACTTTAGATATTAAGAAAAAGAAAAATAAAATAGAGGATAAAGTTGTTTCTGATTGTTGTGAAGCATTAATAGGATCTATCTATCTAGATAAAGGTTTTAATTCTGTAGAAAAATTTATTTTAGAATTATGGTCAGAAAATATAAAAGATAGTGTTATTACTCAAATAGATGCAAAAACAAAATTACAAGAATTCTCTTTAAAAAGATTTAAAAAATTACCTATTTATAAACTTATTTCAAATACTGGACCAAGACATAAACCTCTTTTTAAAGTTGGTGTAAAATTAATTGATACTAAGTTTTTTTTAGCAGAGGGTAGTTCAAAAAAAGATGCTGAACAAAATGCTGCTATTAAATGTTTACAAAATCAGAGTAAATTATGATATGGGACGATATTGGATTTTTATTGAATAAAAATAGATATAATGAAAATTCATTAATATCAGAAATTTATACTAAAAATTTTGGTAAAGTAAGTGGCATTATTTTCGGTGGAACTTCAAAAAAAATTAAGAACTATCTTCAAATAGGAAATAAACTATATGTAAATTATAATTCTAAAAATGAAAATAGCATGGGTTATTTTAAAGTAGAGATTCAAGAAGCTTTATCTCCATTATATTTTGATAATCAACAAAAATTAACTTGTATTTCCTCAGCTATGAATTTGGTTAAATTACTTACTGCTGAGTCACAAAAAAATGCAAAGATATTTTCTTTGTTAGAAGAATTTTATGTTTTATTGAAATCTAAAGACTGGATAAAAAATTATATCTTTTGGGAGTTGGAATTATTTAAATCTCTAGGCTATGACTTAAATTTTGAGAATTTAGTTAATGAAAAAATTATTGGTGATCAAAAACAATATATATCGAAATCATCAACAGAAAAAAGAATTATACCTAATTTTTTAATAGATAAAAACAACTCAACTGAAGATATAGAATCTTTACTAACAGGTCTTAAATTGTTGAGTGATTATCTTGAAAAGTCAATTTTAAAGCCAAATAACCTAAACCAACCAATCAGCAGATTGCAATTTATTAATACTTTAAAATAATTATTGAATAATTTGGTCTAATCTATCAGCGTAATAACTAACAATAGCATTAGCTCCAGCTCTTTTAAAAGAAATAAGACTTTCTAAAATAATGTTTCGATCAGTTAAATCATTTTTAATTCCATGTTCTAATAAAGAATATTCACCTGAGACTTGATATGCCATAACTGGAATCTTAAAGTTTTCTTTAACTTTTTTAATTATATCAAGATATGGTAGTCCAGGTTTAACCATAACCATATCAGCTCCTTCTTTTATATCCAAAGCAACCTCTCTTAAGGCTTCATCACTATTTCTATAATCCATTTGATAATTCTTTTTATTTCCTTTTAATAAGTTTTTTGAACCAACTGCATCTCTAAATGGGCCATAAAAACTTGAAGCATATTTAACAGCATAAGAAAGTATTTGTGTCATTTTAAAATTATGTTTGTCTAGGTACTTTCTAATTTCACCAATTCGACCATCCATCATGTCGGATGGTGCTAAAACATCACAACCCATTTGTGCTTGCAATAAAGATTGATCTAATAAAATTTTTATGGTTTCGTCATTTAACACATATTTGTTTTGTAAAAGTCCATCATGACCATGTGAAGTATATGGATCTAATGCAACATCACACATTATTCCAATCTCATTTTTATATTTATTCTTTATTCTTTGTAGTGCCCTACAAACCAGATTATTTTCGTTAAGAGCCTCGGTACCTAAGTCGTTTTTTTTTCTTTTTTCAGTGTATGGAAACAAGGCAATCATAGGTATGCCTTTTTTAATAGCTCTGTCTACTATATTATTTAATTTATCGATTGTGTACCTGTAAACACCAGGCATAGATTTAATAGATTGTTTTTTATTTTTTCCATCAATTAGAAAAATGGGTAAAATAAAATCATTAGGTGTAAGATTATTTTCTTCAATTAACCTTCTTGACCAATCAGTTTTTCTATTGCGTCTAAGTCTCAATGATGGGAATTTTCCTGTAATCATGTTTAAATTTATTTAAAATATGCGACAAATGTTATATACAAATATATCTTAAAACAGATATTAAACAACATCAGGAGACAATATATTACAAATGAATTTAAATTTTAACGATTTTCAAAAACAAGATATTAAGTTTGATGTAAACAAACTTCAAAATGCTTATAAAGAATTATTAACCATCAAGGGTTTTTCAGGAGTTGATGGTGTTTCAAATTTTGGTGCCATTTCATTAACACAAATACCAGGTGATCCAGACTCTATTAAAGGTAATAAAGCAAGAGGTGTGTTCTGGACTAAACCAGATTCTTCAGGAAAAGAAGCTATGAGAGATGAAATGATTGATGAATCTGCTTATTCTGAATTTATTGAAGATTACAAACATACTTATTTTAAAGAGGTGTTTGATGTGCTTTCCTCAAAGTATAAATTAGGACGTGTAAGAATTTTATTAAAGGAGCCAAGATCAACTTTAAGTTGGCACAGAGATCCGGAGCCAAGACTACATATTCCAATAATTACTAACCCGGGCTCTATAATGGTTATTGATAATGTTGCAAAACATATGCCTGCAGATGGATCTGTTTGGATTACTAATAATACTAAATATCATAATGCATTCAATGGGGGAGAGGAAAATAGAATCCATTTAGTTGCATGTGTTTTAGATTACAAATTTAACTAATTTGAAAAAAATATTTATTTCTTCAGATCACGCTGGGTATAATTTGAAAGAACAAATTAAAAAAAAGTTTCTAAAAAAATACAATTTCCATGATCTTGGGACTGATAATTCAAAAATCTCGGTAAATTACCCGGACTATGCTCATAAATTATGTAAAAAGGTCAGCGTTAACTCAAAAAATATGGGTATTTTAGTTTGTGGTTCAGGTATGGGAATGTCAATGGCTGCAAATAAACACAAAAAAATTCGAGCTGCGATGTGTTATTCAATAAAAAACACAAAATTATCTAGATTGCATAACAACGCGAATATTATAACATTAGGATCTAGATTGACAAAAAAAAATACTGCCTTTAAATGTATTGAAGCTTTTATTAATACTAAATTTGAAGGTGGTAGACATAAAAAAAGAGTAAAAAAAATATAAGGAAAAAAATGTCAAGTGAAACAAAATATATAAATTCTTCTTACCAAGATTTTTTTGAAAAAAGTCTTTCAAAATCTGATCCAGATTTATTTAAGGCAATAAATGATGAGTTAATTAGACAACAAAATCACATTGAGTTAATAGCTTCTGAAAATATAGTTTCACAAGCTGTATTAGAGGCTCAAGGATCAGTTCTAACAAATAAATATGCGGAAGGATATCCAGGTAAAAGATATTACAATGGTTGTGAACATGTAGATGTAGCAGAACAACTGGCACTTGAAAGAATAAAAAAACTTTTCAATTGTAAATACGCAAATGTTCAACCTCATTCAGGTGCTCAAGCAAATGGTGCTGTATTTTTGGCTTTGTTAAAACCAAACGACACCTTTTTGGGTATGAGCTTAAATTCAGGAGGTCACATAACTCATGGATTGAAAATTTCAATGTCGGGTAAATGGTTTAATGCAATAAGTTATGACGTAGATAAAAAATCTGAACTAATTGATTATGATAATGTTGAGAAACTTGCTCTAGAACATAAACCAAAATTAATTATTGCTGGTGGTAGTGCGTATTCAAGAGTAATTGATTTTAAAAGATTTAGAGAAATTGCTGATAAAGTTGGTGCATATCTTATGGTAGACATGGCTCATTTTTCTGGTTTAGTAGCCGGCAAAGGATATCCAAATCCTTGTGACTATGCACATGTTGTAACATCCACAACCCATAAAGTATTCAGAAGCGCACGTGGTGGAATTATTTTATCAAATGATTTAGATCTTGGAAAAAAATTTGATACAGCTGTTTTTCCTGGTTATCAAGGTGGTCCCTTAATGCATATCATTGCTGCCAAAGCTGCAGGTTTTTTTGAAGCATTAAAACCAGAGTTTCAAACTTACATAAAGAATGTTTTAGCAAACGCTAAAATGTTAGCGGAAACTTTAAAAAATAATGGATTTAAAATATACTCAGGTGGCACAGATACACATTTAATGTTAGTTGACTTGAGACCTTTTGGTGTAAAAGGAAATATAGCTTCTGAGAGTTTATGTAGAGCCAATATTACTTGTAATAAAAATGGAATCCCTTTTGATACAGAAAAACCAATGATAACCTCAGGTATTAGACTTGGTTCACAAGCTGCTACAACAAGAGGATTTGGCTTAAAGGAATTTGAAAAAGTAGGTGAATTAATAACTAAAGTAATAAAAGGATTATCTAAAAATTCAGAAGATAATAGTCAAATAGAGGAAGAAGTTAGGAAAGAAGTAATAGATTTATGCTCTTCATTTCCAATCTATAAAAATTTGAATAGATGATTTGTTCAATATGTAAGAAAGGTGAGACCTCAGTTGTAGACTCACGTCCAACAGAGGATGGCACCGCTATACGTAGAAGAAGATTGTGCGTGTGTGGTGCGAGATTTACTACTTTTGAAAGAGTTCAATTTAGAGAATTAATGGTTGTAAAAAAAAATGGAAGGAAATCAGCTTTTGATAGAGATAAACTTGCAAAATCAATTTACATTGCACTAAAAAAAAGACCTTTAGATACTGAAACTGTTGAAAAATTTATAAGTCGGATCTCTAGATCGCTTGAGGAACTCGGTCAAAATGAAATCTCAAGCAATACAATAGGAACGATGGTCATGGAGGGTTTAAAAGAGCTTGATCCAGTTGCTTATGTTAGATTTGCATCTGTTTATAGAAATTTTAGAGAAGAACAAGATTTTGTACAATTTGTGGACAAACTAGATGTCTACAAAAAAAGATAAATTTTCAACTCAAGATAAAAATTTTATGAAATTAGCTTTAAATTTGGCTAATGCGCGAAGAGGTTTAACAGGAAACAATCCTTCAGTTGGATGTGTAATTGTAAAAAATAATAGAATAATATCTATAGGACAAACAGGCTTTAATGGTAGACCACATGCGGAACATAATGCTATTTTAAATTCCTCAGAAAATTTAAAAGACTCAAAAATGTATGTTACTTTAGAGCCATGTAATCATTATGGAAAAACTCCACCCTGTACTAAAAATATTATAAAGAATAAAATCGGAGAAGTTTACTATTCAATCAATGACATTGATTTAAAAGTAAAAGGCAAAAGTTATTCAATATTAAGAGAAAACAAAATTAGAGTTAAAAAGGGGCTTTTAAGAAAAGATGCAGAAAATTTATACAGATCTTACTTTTTTAATAGAAAAAAGAAACTACCATATGTAATTGGAAAAATTGCAGTATCAAAGAATAAGATCATTTACAGCGAAATATCAAAGAGAATTACAGATAAAACTTCTGATAAATTGACTCATTATTTAAGATTTAAAAGTGATGGTATAATGATTTCTAGCAAAACATTAAATATAGATAATCCAAAACTTAATTGTAGGTTGGAGGGTTTTAGTCAATTCTCTCCAAAAAGAATTATTCTAGACAGAAATTTACAAATTGATTTGAAAAGTTATCTAGTTAAATCTATAAAAAATAAAAATACTATAATTTTCCATAATTCTAACGATAAATCAAAGATAAAGCTTTTAAAAAAGAGAGGTGCTATTTTGATAAAACAATCTACAGATAAATACAAAAATTTGGATCTAAAAAAAATTCTAAAAGACCTATATAAAATGGAAATAAGAAATCTATTAGTAGAAGGTGGAGATATATTAACAAAAAATTTCCTTCAAAAGAAATTATTTAATGAGTTTTATATGTTTAGAAGTTCGAAAAAATTATCTAAAAACAAAAAACATATTAATTTTACATCTTTCAGCATTTTAAATACCAAATATAATAAACATAAAATTAACTCTGAATTAGCTAGCGATAAATTAACTATTTACAAAAATTAAAATGTTTAATGGAATTATTTTCAACAAAGGTTCAATAACAAAAATAATTAAAAGACCAAAAGGAATAAATATTTTTGTAAAATCTAATCTAAAACTAGGTTTAAAAGATATAGGTGTTTCTGTAGCTTGTGATGGAGTTTGTCTTACTCTCATTTCAATAAAAAAAAGAATTATGGAATTTTATTTATCAAATGAAACTATTAAAAGATCAAAATTTAGATACATAAAGTTAAATGATAGAATTAATCTAGAGCTTCCTCTTAAATATGGTCAAAAAATTTCAGGGCATATTTGTCAAGGACATGTTGATACTATTGGAAAAATATTATCAGTAAAAAATATTGATAAATCTTATCTATTTGATTTTGAAATTAATAAAAAAGAGAGAAAAAATATTATAGAAAAAGCTTCAATTAGTATAAATGGTATATCATTAACGATTTCTAAAGTGACGAAAAAAGGTTTTCAAATTTGGATAATTCCTCATACTTATAAATTAACAAATCTATCATCTCTTAAAAAAGGTAATTTAGTTAACGTAGAAATAGATATTCTTTCAAAATACGTTAGAAACTATTTTTATGAAAAAAAATAATTATTCGTCAATAGAAACCATAATAAATGTAGCAAGAAAAGGGGGTATGTACATTTTAGTTGATGATGAAAAAAGAGAAAATGAAGGTGATTTAGTTATGTCAACTTCGGATACAAATGCAAAGAATATTAATTTTATGGCTAAATATGGAAGAGGTCTTATTTGTTTAGCCTTAGATAGTCTTCAAGCTAAAAGATTAAATTTATCTTTAATGTCACCTGTAAATCAATCAAGAAATCAGACAGCATTTACAATTTCAATAGAAGCAAAAAAAGGTATCACAACTGGGATATCAGCAAAAGATAGAGCAAAAACTATAAAAATAGCTTCAAAGAAAAATGTGAGTAAGAAAGACATAGTATCACCTGGCCATGTGTTTCCAATAATCGCAAAAGATGGTGGTGTTCTTGTAAGAGCAGGTCACACAGAGGCCTCTGTGGATATTTCAAAGTTAGCTAAAAAGAATAATTCAGCAGTCATTTGTGAAATAATGAATGAAGATGGAACAATGGCTAAGGGTCAAGCACTTTTAAATTTTGCACAAAAACATAAACTTAAGATTGGTAAAATTGAAGATCTAATTTCTTATCGATTAAAAAAAGAAAAATTAGTAAAATTAAAAAAATCTTCTGATATCAAAGTAAAAAATCAAAAATTTAAGATCAAAATATATGAGAATCTTTTAGATGGATCAGAACACTTTGCTCTCATAAAAGGATCTCTAAAAAGATCTATCGTACCACGTGTTAGAGTTATTTCATCAAATGTAGTTTATAATTATCTTATAAGTCAGAAACTTCCCAATTCATTTGATAAAACAATAAACTATTTTAAGAAATACAATAATTGTGTGCTAATCTTTATTAAAGATACTAACTTAAATTCGGTCACTCAAACGCTTAAAAGTTTTAGAAATAAAAGTCTTAAAAAGAAAGGTAAAGATAATCTTATAAGAAATTATGGTATAGGTGCTCAAATTATTAAAGATTTAAAAATCAAAAAGATGATATTAATTACTAGAACACCAAAAAAAGTTATTGGATTAGAGGGTTATAACATTAAGATAACCAAACAAGAATTGATTTGATGAAAAAAATTTTAATAGTCACAGCAAATTATTATAAAGATATTTCTTTGGGTTTGTTAAATAGTGCAAAAAAAAATCTTCCAAGAAGTTTTAATGTAAAAATAATTAAAGTTCCTGGGGTGTTTGAGATACCTGTAACCATCTCAAAACATTTAAAAAAATTTGATGCTTTTATTG
Source organism: Pelagibacteraceae bacterium AG-426-G02 (assembly GCA_003213155.1). Classification (GTDB taxonomy): domain Bacteria; phylum Pseudomonadota; class Alphaproteobacteria; order Pelagibacterales; family Pelagibacteraceae; genus Pelagibacter. The sequence continues at coordinate 48,324 of QCNQ01000001.1, forward strand.
CCCTTGGATGTGTTATTAAAGGTCAGACTCCACATTTCGATTTCATATCTCAATCCTCAACCAATGCTATTATGGATTTAGCTATTAATTCAAAAAAACCTATAGGAAATGGAATTCTAACTTGCTTAAATATGAAACAAGCAAAGGCCAGAAAAAAAAAGGGTGCTGAGGCAGCAGAAGCAGTTGTTTCAGTTTTATCTCAAAAATGAAACCAAAGTATAGCCCAAAAAATAACCCTAGAGTTATTATCATTCAAAAATTATATGGTGTTTTGTTTAATAACGACGACAAAATTGAATTTCCAAAACATAGATTTAAAAAATTTATAAAAGATATTGTTTTAGGCACAATTGAGCGAGATGAAATTATTGTAGATGAATTAGATAAAAATTTAGGTGATAGTTTTAATTTATTTAAGTTAGATAAGATATTTCAAGTTATCTTAAAATCTGCAACATATGAAATTTTATATAAACCTAATGTATCAATAAGAATAATCATTAAAGAATATCTAGATGCATCTAATCTCTTTTTAAATGACTCTCAAACAAAATATTTAAATGCATTATTAGATAATGCTGCAAAAAAATTAAGATCAACAAATGCATGAATTTGAGATAATCAAAAAATATTTTTCAAAACTCTCTTTAGATAATAAAAATTCACTTAAATTAAATGATGATGTTTTTTTCGATAAATCAAAAGAATTAGTTATTTCTGTAGATACTTATATAGAAAAATCACATTTTTTTAATTTTAAAGATCCTGATTTAGTTATTAAAAAAATTCTAAGATCCTCTATCTCTGATTTGATTTGCAAAGGTGTTAAACCAAAATACTATTTTATTTCAGGCTCTGGAAATAAAAAAACATTTACAAAATTGAATTTAAGTAAAATTTCTCAATCACTAAAACAAGAACAAAAAAAGTTTGGAATACATATTTCAGGGGGAGACACTGTTTTTTCAAATAAATTGAGCTTTACAATAATTTCTGTGGGTTTTTCCCCAAATATAATATTCAGAAATAAAGCAAAATTTAATGATGATATCTATGTAACTGGTAACTTGGGTGATAGTTTTATGGGCTTAAAAATATTAAAAAAAAATCTTTCTTTAAAAAAAAAACTAAATAGATATTTTCTTAAGAAATATTACCTTCCAGAATTACATATAAATTTAACAAAAAAATTATTTGATTTCGCGAATACCTCTATAGATATTTCCGATGGTCTTTTTGCCGATTTAGATAAATTAATTAATAAACAAAAATTATCTTATAAAGTTAATATTTCAAATATTCCAATATCTAAAAATCTAAAAAGAATAATACTTTCAAAAAAATTAAAAAAAATTAATTTCATATCTAAAGGTGATGATTATCAGATATTATTTACTGCCTCTAAAAAAAAGTCCAGAATCATCGAAAGAACGTTTAAATCTCTAGGTATTAAGATTTCAAAAATTGGAAATATTTCTTCGGGTGGTCAAAAATCACAAATTATTGATGAAAAAGGGAATAAAATTGCCATTAAAAATAAAGGTCATTTTCATAATTTTTAAAAGTTATTTATTGCCTTTTATAGCTTTTTTTGTATTGTCCGATTTTTAATAACTAACAACCAACAACGTAATTAAGGTTTATATGACATCAACCATTGAGACTATTCTTTTATATACTATTGGTACTGGATTATTATCTATAGTTTATGGATATTTAACTGGAAAAAATATTTTAAATTCAAGTGCTGGAAATTCTAAGATGCAAGATATTGCTTCGGCGATACAAATTGGAGCAAAAGCTTATCTCGCTAGACAATACAAAACAATTGCTATTGTTGGTGTAGTTGTTTTAGTTATTGTAAGTTTCGCTTTTAATATGCTTGTTGGTTTAGGTTATCTTATTGGTGCAACTTTATCAGGGATAGCTGGATATGTGGGAATGTTAGTTTCAGTTCAAGCAAATGTTAGAACTGCTGAAGCATCTAGAAAAGGATTGGCTAGTGGTCTATCAGTAGCCTTTAAATCCGGAGCTGTCACTGGAATGTTGGTTGCTGGTTTGGCCTTATTATCGATTGCTGTTTATTACTATTTATTATTAAAATTTAATGTTGATGAGAGAGAAATTGTAAATGCATTAGTTGCACTTGGGTTTGGTGCATCATTAATTTCTATTTTTGCAAGACTTGGTGGAGGTATTTTCACTAAGGGTGCTGATGTTGGAGCTGATTTAGTTGGAAAAGTAGAAGCTGGTATACCAGAAGATGATCCGAGAAATCCTGCTGTAATAGCTGATAACGTTGGTGATAATGTGGGTGATTGTGCTGGAATGGCTGCTGATTTATTTGAAACTTATGCGGTAACTATTGTTGCCACAATGGTTTTGTCTTCTATATTTTTTCCAGGAGATTTATCAATGATGATTTATCCACTTACAATCGGTGGGGCTTGTATTTTAACTTCAATTATTGGAACTTTTTTTGTTAAACTTGGTAGAAGTAAAAATGTGATGGGAGCTTTATATAAAGGATTTGTTGTATCAGCCTTAGCTTCTTTGGTTATTTTATATCCAGTTACTGATTATGTTCTAGGTTTAGAAAATTCTTATGATTTAAATAATAAATCATTTTCTGGAATGAGCTTATATTATTGTGGAGTGATAGGATTGGTTATTACAGGATTACTAATTTGGGTAACAGAATATTATACAGGAACTAACTATAGACCTGTGAAAAGCGTTGCAAGCTCCTCTACTACTGGACATGGTACAAACGTAATTCAAGGTTTGGCAATTTCATTAGAGGCTACAGCTATTCCAGCATTAATAATTGTTGCTGGTATTTTACTTACTAACCATATCGCTGGGTTATATGGTATAGCAATTGCTGTAACAACTATGTTGGCATTAGCAGGAATGGTTGTTGCTTTAGATGCTTATGGACCAGTTACAGATAATGCTGGTGGTATTGCTGAAATGTCTAAATTACCTAATAATGTTAGAAAAACAACAGATGCATTAGATGCTGTTGGAAATACTACGAAAGCAGTTACAAAAGGTTATGCTATTGGATCTGCTGGGTTAGGGGCTCTAGTTCTTTTTGCAGCATACACTGAGGATATTAAACATTTTTCAAAAGAAGTCGGCTCAAAATTAGAGGGAATAGTTGTAACTTTTGATTTATCCAATCCTTATGTTGTTGTTGGTCTACTTATAGGTGGAATGTTGCCTTATTTATTTGGATCTATGGGGATGCAAGCAGTTGGTAGGGCAGGTGGTGCTGTTGTGATAGAGGTTAGAAGACAATTTAAGAAATATCCAGGTATCATGAAAAGAAAACAAAAACCGGACTATGCAAAATTAGTTGATTTATTAACTGTAGCTGCAATTAAAGAAATGATTATTCCATCATTATTACCAGTATTATCTCCAATCGTTTTATATTTGATAATATTTGCAATCGGGGGCCAAGTTGCTGCACTAGCATCTGTTGGTGCAATGTTGTTGGGTGTTATTATCACTGGTTTATTTGTTGCAGTTTCAATGACAGCAGGTGGGGGTGCATGGGATAACGCTAAAAAATATATTGAAGATGGAAATCATGGTGGAAAAGGTTCAGAGGCTCATAAAGCTGCAGTAACAGGTGATACAGTTGGTGATCCATATAAAGATACAGCGGGTCCAGCAGTAAATCCAATGATCAAAATAACTAATATTGTTGCTTTACTTTTACTAGCAGTTATCGCTGGCTAATTTCTTTTCTTTTTTCTTCCCTCACGCCAAGAGGATCATTTATTTTTTGTCTCATACTAGACATAAAATCATAAATAAAAGAATTTCTAGCAAATGTGGCCTGTGTTGTATCTTCTGCAACTTTTATATTATTCATATCTTTTAAATTATAAAACTCTTTTTTCTTTAAAATTCCATAATTATCTATTTCAAGAACCAGTACATCATTTTTAAAAATTTTCATTTTACCTAGATTCTTCAATCTAGATTGAGTTTGTTTCCTCTCAATATATATCCATACATCGTTGTCAAATTTACTCCTTGTTGATGGAGTTCCTAAAATTTCTCTTATATCGTTACTTGTTGATTGATTAATAATTAATTGTTTTTGTTTTTTTTCGAGAAAAGGAATACCATGATGCTTTACAACTTTTTTAAAAGAACAATTTGATACTACTAATGCAAAAAAAAATATATATAATATTTTATTCATGTCTGAAAGCTATATTAATGTTTATAATAATTTAATCAATTACTCTAGAAATAAAGATTTATATAAATCTCTTGATCGAGAAGATAATTTTTCAGATCGTTTAACTCTTTTTCTTATCCATTTTGCTTTCTTTTTAAAAACCTACAAAAATAAAGAAAATAAGGATATTTTACAAAAAATTTATGATTTTAATTTTAGGCAATTAGAATTAAGCATACGAGAAATAGGATATGGAGATCAATCAATTAATAAAAAAATGAAAATTTATTTGAATTTATTTCATGCCATTGTTTCAGAAATTCACTTTTGGGATAAATTAGATAAAAATGAAAAATCAAAAAAACTATCTTCTTTTTTGGAGGATTTTAAAGAAATTGATATTTTAGTTGATTATTTTGATGATTTTTCAATGAATTTAACGAAAAAAACTTTGAATTTTTTTTTAAAAAGTGTAATTAGTCCATAATTATGGCAGTACCTAAACGAAAACAAACACCTTCAAGAACTGGTATGAGAAGGGCACAAAATATGAAATTCTCACCAAAAAATATAATTGAAGATAAAAAATCTGGTGAATATAGATTGTCTCATCATTTAGATTTAAAAACTGGAATGTACAAAGGTCGTCAAGTTTTAGATCCAGAAGAATAATAGATATTTAAATGTTAGATTTAACTAAAATTGCAGTTGATGCAATGGGTGGTGATGGATCACCTAAAAAAATTATTGACGGTATTGTCCATAGTCATAAGTTGAATAAAAAAAATTTTTTTAAAATCTTTGGTAACAAAATTAAGATTGATTCGCTCATCAAAGATAAGTTGAGTAAGGATTTCTACGAAATAATACACACAGATAATGTTGTTAAAAGTACAGATAGCCCTCTTGAAGCAGCTAAAAGGGGCAAAGATACAAGTATGTGGCTTGCGATTGAAAGTGTAAAAAAAAAAGAAACTGATATTGTAATATCTGCAGGAAATACTGGTGCATTACTTGTTATCGCTAAATTAAATCTTAAAATGATTGAAAATATTGATAAACCTGCATTATCAGCATTATGGCCAAACAAAAAAGGTATGAGTGTTGTTTTGGACTTAGGTGCTAATATTGAATGCAGTTCAAAAAATTTGGTTGATTTTTCAATTATGGGAGCATCCTTATATAAATCTCTTTATCCCAATGAAACTCCAAATACAGCTTTATTAAATATTGGTTCAGAAGAGTTTAAAGGTAATGAAATTATTAAAGAAACTTTTCATGTACTAAATGAAAAAAAAACTAATAATTTTAATTTTTCAGGTTACATTGAAGGCAATGAACTAATGGATGGCAATGTTAATGTAATTGTTTCTGATGGTTTTACTGGTAATGTTGCCCTTAAAACAGCAGAGGGAACAGCAAATTTTATTACAGATGAACTTAAAAAAGTTTTTAAAGACTCAATTTTAGGTAAATTATCGGCAATATTGAATTTCTCAAATCTAAATAGATTCAAAAAAAGATTAGATCCTAGACTTTACAATGGTGCGATTTTTATTGGCCTAGACTCGCCGGTTGTAAAAAGTCATGGAGGAACAGACTTTATTGGTTTTTCAAATTCATTAGAAGTATGTAGTAGAATCGTTAAAGGTAATTTAATCAATAAAATTAGAGAAAATATCTAACTAATGAGAATTAATTTAACGAAAAAGGATCTTGTTAACTCAATATACATGCAAGTTGGATTTTCAAAACAAATTACTGAAAATTTAGTGGAAGAATTTTTTTATATAATAGTTTCGAATTTACGCAAAAAAAAAACTGTAAAAATTTCAAAGTTTGGGACATTTTTGATCAGATCTAAGAATTCTAGAATTGGAAGAAATCCAAAAACCAAAGAGGAAACAGAGATTTCTAAGAGAGATGTTGTTTTATTTAAACCATCAAAGGAATTCAGAGAATACCTAAATAATAACGGAAAGAATACAACCTAATAATACTTGATAAACATTGAATTTTGCAATAGAAAGCTGAAATTCGGTCCCTTCGTCTATCGGTTAGGACACGTGGTTTTCATCCTCGAAAGAGGGGTTCGATTCCCCTAGGGACCGCCACATTTATGATATTTTATGTTTATATGCTTAAGAGCATAAATAATAAAATTATTAAAACTTATGTTGGATATACAAATAACCTCAATTTAAGACTTAAAAAACACAATTCTAATAAAGGAGCAAAGTCAACTCGAGGTTTTAAGTGGAAAATTATCTATAAAAAAAAATTTTATGATAAAAGATTAGCCATGTCATTTGAATATAGATTAAAAAAAGACAAAAAAAAAAGAAAACACTTACTTAGTATAAGTTAATATGAAAATCGCATCAATATTACCATATAAAGAAAACTATACACTAAAAGGAGCTGGAGCAGTTGCTCTATGGATCAGTGATTTTGTAAGAGATTCTAAATATAAGAAAGATACTTACATTATAGGTAGTACAAAAAACAAAAATTATTTAACAAAAAATTACATAAATATAGATAATATTAATTCGAAACTTAATAGTACAACTAAAGAGTATTCAAATAAAATTATTAATAAAATCAAAAATTTAAATTTTGATGTTTTAGAATTACATAATAGACCAATTATGGTTAATGAATTTTTTGGAAAATTAAATTCAAAAATTATATTATATTTTCATAATGACCCAACTACGATGAAAGGTGCTAAATCGGTAAATGAAAGAATCTATCTATTAAAAAATGTTGATAAAATTATTTTTATCTCAAAATGGATAAAAAAAAAATTTTTTGAAAATTTACCAAATTTATCAGATAACAAAACTCAAATAATTTATCATAGTATCGATCCAATAAGAAAAAATCCCAAAAAAAATAAACAAATAATTTTTGTAGGAAAATTAAATGAATCTAAAGGATATGATCTGTATTGCAAATCAATGTTTAAAATTTTAGATCGATATAATGATTGGTGTGCTATTTCAATAGGTGAAGAAAGAAGATTTCAAAATTTTCCTACTCATAAAAGACACTTTAATCTTGGTCAAATTCCACATAATAAAGTTTTAGATTATTTAAGCAAATCTGAAATTGCTGTTATTCCCTCAAGATGGGAAGAACCATTTGGAAGAACTGCATTAGAAGCTTCTTCGCGGGGCTGTGCAACAATAATCTCTGGTACCGGTGGTCTTGCTGAGACAACAGATTATGCGATAAAACTCAAAAAATTAGACACTAAAAATATTGAGAGTGAAATTATAAGACTTATTAAAAATGATAAATTAAGAAAAAATATTCAAATCAAAAGTAAAAAATTTGTTAAACACAAATTGAAAAATAATTCTCAAAAAATTGATTATATGAGAAATTCACTATTTCCTTTCAAAAAAATTAATATTAATAAAAATAAATTAAGAATTTTAAATATCTATAATTTAGCACAAAAATTAAATCATAGAATTTATAACCTGTCATTAGGTAAAAAATTTACTAATGGTTTTATTAGAAATGGTCACGATGTTATCGAAATTAGTGATAGAGATTATGTTAGACTAAATAAAAGTATTAATCTATTTGGAGCTAGAGAAAAATTTCATAGTTATTTAGTCGAAACTTTTAAAAATTACAACCCAGATTTAATTATTTTTGGACATTCAGATAACGTAAATCAAGAAATCTTATCTGATTTTAGATCAATTAATAAAAAAATAATTATCTCTCAATGGAATGAGGATCCATTGATGAATAATTTACCAGATACTCATGAAAATATTAATAAATTGAGTAAATTTTTTCCAATAGTAGATCATTCATTCATTACAACTAATCCTACTACACTAAATCTATCTAAGAAATATATTAAAAAAGTTCATTTTTTTATGACACCTGTGGATAGAAATATTGAATGTTTTGATGTTTACAATCTTAAACCTTCTAATGATGTTTTTTATGCAATGAGTCATGGGGTTAATCGTGCAACTTTAAAAATTGGAAAAACAGATAGCAGAGTCATTTTTTTAGAAAAACTTATTAAAAAAATTAATGGAATTAAATATGATTTTTATGGAATTGGAAAGCAAGAACCTGTTTGGGGTAATGAATTTTATAAATCATTAGTTAATTCAAAAATGGCCTTAAATCTTAGTAGGGGAGAACCTACAAAACATTACTCGAGTAATAGAATTGCCTCGCTTATGGGAAATGGATTACTAGTTTTTATTGACAAAAAAGTAAAAATGGGAACTTTTTTTAATTCAAATGAAATAGTTTCTTATAATGACGTCAGTGATCTTGCTGAAAAAATAAAATTTTATAAGAAAAATGATAAATTAAGAATTAAAATTGCTAAAAAAGGCAAAGAAAAATATTTCAAACTATTTAATGAAGTAAAAATTGCAAAATATATAGTTAATAAATCTTTGGGTAATAAAGCTTCCTTAATTGATGACTAAATTTTTTAAAAATTTATATCGATTATTATCAATCGGATCACCTATATTTATTATTTTAAATTATATAAGAAACTTTTTACCCAATTATAAAACGAAAAAAAAATCAAAAAAAATTGAGAATATAATTTATGAAAAATTTCAAAGTGTAAATTATAATGAGAAATGGTTTTGTAATAATCTCTATTATTTATCTACTAATTTAAAAAATTCCAAAAATGTTAAAAATATACTTGAGATTGGTTCTTACGAAGGAAGAAGTGCAATTTTTTTTTTAAAAAATTTCTCTGACAGCAAAATAACTTGTGTTGATACTTGGGCTGGAAGTGATGAACATAGCAGTGTTAATTTTGAATTAATTGAGAAAAACTTTGATCTAAATACATCATTTTATCAATCAAATAATACTTTGATAAAACACAAAATGACATCTAATGAATTTTTTAAAGAAAATCATAAATATTTTGATTTAATCTATGTTGATGGTGATCATTCTTCTGATCAAGTTAAAATTGATTTAATTAATTCTTGGAATGCTTTAAAAAATGGTGGTTTTTTAGTGTTAGACGATTATATGTGGTGGTACTATAAAGATCTAAAAAAAAATCCATCAACTCCAATAAATGATTTTATTAAAACAAATATTTCAAATATTTCAAAATTAGTTGTTTGGCAACAAGTAATAATTCAAAAAACTTAATTATAATTTTACTTTATTCAAAGCATTATTTTTAAAGATATTTGCTTCTTTTATGTATCTTCTCACCATTTGTGTTGTTTTGTGACCAGTCATTTTCATAATACTCCGTTCATCAGCACCAGCTTCTGCAGCAACAGTTGCAAAACCCGATCTTAAACTATGACCTGCAAAATTTTTATTATCGATTCCTGCTAAATTTAAATAATTTTTCATTAATAAAACTACTGATTGGTCGGTTAATCTTTTTTCTGTTAATGATGACCCTTTAGAAAATCTTCTAAAAATAGGTCCAGATTTAATTTTAGAAATTTCTAGCCACTTTTTAAGATTGACTACAGGGCAATAGTTTTCGTTAGTAAAGTAGGGTAGCCCTTTTAGCATTCCTTCACCAAATTGATCTGTTTTTGATCTTCTGATAGTGATTTTAAGACCTTCAGGAACGAATTCCAAGTCTTCATAATCAATTGAAATAAGTTCAGTTCGTCTAAATCCGCCTCCGAAGCCGACTAAGATAATAGACTTATCTCTATACTTCTTTAAATCCTCGATTTTTTGTTCATTTATTACATTAATTATTGATTTTAAATGATTGATTAATATGGGTTTTTTACCTTTTTGAATGCTTCCTTTAACTCTTCTTATTCCCATTAAATTTTCAACAATTATAGGATGTTTGGTGTCTAGATAATGCCCTTTAAGTTTATGAACCATGCTAATTGATACCAAGCGTCTTCTTAAAGTACTTATTTTGGAATTTTTAGAAAGGTGCGTAAGGTATAATGAAACTATTTTAGGCTCTGAAGGTAAAGAATTTAGACCATGCTTAGCACAAAAAGCTCCAAAATCCTTAAAGTCTGATTTATAGGCTCTTAGAGTGTTATTTGACTTTGAACTTCTGAGGTTATTCAAAGTTGCCTCATGAAGAGATTTTAAATCAGTTGTCAGTTCATTCATAAAATTACTATTGATAACAATTAATTATCACTAGTAATATATCAAGTGATTTTTAATGTCAATAGTTTAAATATAAAAATTATGGGTTCAATTGATGGAGAAATTCCTGCTGTATGGTTTTTAATTACATCTGTAGGATTTATTATTTTAAGTTCAATTCAGTATAAAAATCATGGCAAAAGCATAGAAACTATTTTTTTATCTATCTTGGCAATCTTATTTTTAATCAGCTATTTTATCTTAGTTTTCAAAGCTTAATTTATCCCCAATATTCACAGGAATTGCTATAAATTTTCAGAATCAATTAAAAGGTGATACAGCTTCAAAATCATATCTGTTAACATGTAAATGAATTAAGGGGCAACCCTTAACTGGCCAATTGGGCAAAAGCCGAGAGGTACAAATCCAAGGGGCAGAAAGTTCTGCAAAGCATCGCTGAACATGCAGAACGGGAGGCATGGCGGTAGCGCATCAACGACGTGCCAAAACAACTGTTCTTTGCACCTTTAAAAGTGCAAGGAAACAGGGGTTTCTGAGGAAAAATGCATCTTAAAGGCACTAAATTTCAATTAAAAGTCTGGAAATACCTTAAAACTATACCAAAAGGTAAAATAAGAACATATAAACAAGTTGCTGCTGCTATAAACAGCCCTAAATCAGCTAGAGCTGTTGCTAATGCTTGTGCTAAAAACCCATATGCCCCAAAAATACCTTGTCATAGAGTGATTAGATCTGATGGAGCTCTTGGAGGTTACTCAGGTAGAGGTGGAATCAAGCAAAAGCTCAAATTACTAAGATCTGAAAAAGTAGCTATTTAGAGTTATTTTAAACCTTTTTTAAGTTAAAAAAGCCAGTAAAATAAACGTTTTTTTACCTTTTTTTGAGATTACTTTACAAATAACATAATTCACCCTTCGGTTGTACCATATATTAACATATACGAAAAATAGACCCATCTATGGGCGTTTAAATGCTATATTCAATTAGTGCATCGCTCTACTATTCAACTATATCAATGCTTTTGGACTGCCCTATTTTTTTGAAATTTTCATGACCACAATCGAAAAAAGTCCTTATTTTAAAAGGATATTTGATGGTTTTCTTAATTTGCCATAAATCCCAACTTTTGCAGCACATATGAGGGTGATTTTAACATTCAATGGTCTAAAATATTCAAAAATTTTTGTTATTTATATTTTTAATAAAAATACAATAAATACAATAGTTTATAATAAGTACTTAATGTAATACTTTAGATAATAGTAAATAAATATTACCTTTTATTTTACTTTTTTAACTAAGTTCTCTCTTCTTGAGATGTAGATACCACTTAATACAATAATAAACAAACCTAAGAAAGTCCAATTATCAGGGAAATCACTAAAGAAATAATAGCCTATAACTATGTTAGTAATGATCTCAAAATAACTAAATGGAGCTAATTTTGAAGCATCAGCGTATTTTAGAGATAATATTAGAAATAAGTGACCTACGCAGGCAAATACACCAATAGCAGCCATCATTGACCACTGATTAATTGTTGGCTTTATCCAAACAAAAGGCATTACACATGAAATAATAACAGCCCCTACTACACCAGTTAACAATAAAGTTAATAAAGGGTTGTCTGAAGTACTTAACTTACGAGTAATAATTAAATAAAATCCATACATTATTCCTGTTCCAAGCGCAGCAATACTTGCTAAATTAATTTCTACAAAACCAGGTCTTATAACAACCAAGGATCCTATAAATCCTATAATTACAGCTGACCATCTTCTAAATCCAACCTTCTCACCTAAAAAAATTGGAGAAAAAGCTGTAACAATCAAAGGTGCAACAAACGCCAAAGTTAATGCTTTTGCTAAAGAGATTACTGAAATGGCATAAAAGAAACAAATATTTGCTGTTAAAAGTATTAAGCCTCTTATAAATTGTAGCTTTGGTTTGTCTGTCCAAACAAGATTTTCTCGAAAAAAGAAAAACATAATTGGTAAAGTGAACGCCACAGTAAAAAAATATCTTGCCCAAGTGATTTGTAATACGGGTAATTCTGCACTTAAATATTTAGCAAAACCATCCATAATTGGAAGCATTACCCACGCTAAAAGATTAAATGTAATAGCCTTCATATAAGAAGGATATAGATTAATTAAAGTATTTTAAAGCAAAGAATACAACAATTGGAATAGTTATAAAAGACATGAGTGTTGACACAACAATAGTACTAGCAACACTATCAACAATTTTTTTAGGTGAATAAATTGATGCAACAAGATAATTAAGAACCGCGCTAGGCATTGAACATTGTATCAGTAATACACCAGCTGCGAACCCTTCTAGACCAAAATATAATATCAATAAATAACCGATAATAGGTCCAACAATTACTCGGCCTAAAGAAGAAAATATTGCCTTGTTAAGTGAAAAAACTTTAAGTCTTGTTAGTGCTATTCCTAATGACATCAAAATTAAAAATATCGTGGCATACATTAATAAAAAAGTAGTATTTTCTATAAATCCTGGAAGTTCATAATCGTAATAAAGTAAAAAAACTGCAATAATGATTGCATAAAAAGGTGGGCTTTTTAGTATGACTTGTAAACTAAATTTTCTATCTGCTAAAAAAACACCTAATGTAAAGTGACACAAAATGATTAAAGCAGAAATAGCGGCTGAAACACCAAGACCTTGAGACCCGTACGCGAATAAACATATTGGTAAACCCATATTACCAGTATTAGGCATTGTTAAAGGCGGAAGTTCTCTTATTATATCTTTAGTATTCAAAAGAAATAATATGATTATTCCAACAATAATGAACCCAACAATTGCAATTGCATAGTACCAAAAATAGTTAATAAAAATACTAAATGATATATTTACTGGATTTAATGCATAAATAATCATTGCCGGTGTACCAACATTTGCAGCAAAATTAGTGATAAATGTAGTGTCAATTTTAGGATTTTTTTTGCCGAGATAATATCCAATACCCACAACAAAGAATACTGGAAACAAAACTTCAAAAAGTTTTATATAAATATCCATTAATTATAGAGTCTAATTAAAGTTGGAAATTTAAGAATATTTTTATTTTTCTTAAAAATTGATAGACAATTTTTTATATTTTTTTCAGTAGTTTTATGGCTTATAATAACAATTGTAGCCTTCTTATTTTTCTTATCAGGAGTTTGAATAATTCTTTTTACTGAGATCTTAAATTTAGATAATCGATTTGTTATTAAAGATAAAACGCCCTGTTTATCCTTAACCTCAAATCTAAGATATAATGAATTAGAATAATTTTGATTGTTAAAGGGTTTTATAGATTTTCTTTTATTATAAGAAATTCCAAAAGGGGGTTTAATATTTCCTCTCAAAATTGATAATAAATCTGATAATAAAGATGATGAGGTTGGTCCAGGACCAGCCCCCTCTCCTTGTAAAATACTTTGACCTACTGGTTTGCCCTCCGTAATAACCGCATTCATTACACCATTCACATTTCCGATATATGAGTTTTTACTCACTAAACATGGATGTACTGTTTCAAATAATTGATTATTAATAATTTCAGAAATCCCAAGTAATTTTATCCTCAAACCTAATTGATTTGCTATTTTAATATCTTCTAGCTTAATGTTTTCAATTCCTTCCATTATACACTTACTTTTTGATATTTTGATATTAAATGAAAGCGCTGATAAAATTCTAATTTTAGCAAAAGCATCGAAACCATTAAGATCTAATTTAGGATTACCTGGTTCAGCATAACCAAGTACCTGAGCTTTCTTTAAAACTTTTTCAAAACTTTCGTTACTATTTTCCATCTCTGATAAGATATAATTAGTTGTCCCATTTAAGATTCCATAAACTTTTTTAATCTTATTAGTTGCTAAACCCTCCTTAATAGTTCGAAGAATTGGAATTCCTCCAGCAACAGAAGCCTCGAACTCTAGATTTACTTTATTCGTTTCAGCTAGTTTAGCTAAATGGTCCCCATGTTTAGCAATTAATGCTTTATTTGGCGTTATTACATTTACTTTATTTTTCAAAGCGTATTCTACTATCTTTTTGGAAATACCATCAGATAAACCAATACATTCAAATAAAATATCTATTTTTTTTTCTTTAAAAATTTTTAAAGGATTTGAATAAAAAATTTTTTTATCTATGTTAAACCGTCTTTTTTTATTTTTATTTTTAGCAGATATAGCTACAATATTTATTTTTTTTCCAGTTTTTATCTCTATTTCTTTCTTCTTTGAATTTAATTCATTGTACAAAAATATTCCGACCTGACCCAATCCAACTAGTGCAATATTTATATTTTTATTCATTAGTTAATATCTGGAAATTTACTTTTTTTGATATAATTATTAATATAAATTTCATACTCTTCAATTGTCATTAATCTAATATCATTTGATTTTTTTATTATTTCGGTCAGTTTGTTATTATCATTTTTTTTATCACTTTTCTCATTCCAATATTTAGAGTCAATGTTAAATGAACATGCGTTTAAAAATATGAAGAGAGCTATAAATAATAATCTATTCATTTAAAACCAGCATCTTTTGGAAAATTAAATTTCATATTCATATTTTGTATTGCTTGACCCGCTCCCCCTTTAATAAGATTATCAATAGCAGAAAGTATAATTATCTTATTCTTATTTTTTGATTTACAAACAGATATATTGCAATTATTCGTATTAATTACATCATTTGTGCTTATTAATTTGTCTTTATTTAATATTTTTATAAAATTTGCTTTTTTATAATATTTTTTCAACGTGTTTAATATTTTTGATACTGAAGAAGTCTGATTAAGCTCAACATAAATTGTGCTTAAAATGCCTCTAAACATAGGTGATAAATGTGGAGTAAAATCAAATTGAATATTTCCTTTAACGCATCTCTTGATCATTTCTTCAATTTCAGAATTATGTCTGTGTGATGCAACACCATAAGCACTTAAAGATTCATATAAATTTTTATCTTTATATTTTTTGTGTACACCTCTTCCAGCACCAGAATATCCTGATTTTGAGTCAATTATAATATTATAATTTTTTATTAATCTATCTTTTAATAAAGGTATCAAAGGTAATAGAATAGAAGTCGGATAACATCCAGGACAAGAAATAATTTTATAATCTTGAACTTTTTTACCTGTAATTTCAGGTAAAGAATAAATACTATTCTTAATATTATATTTTGCTTTATGATTTTTTTTATACCATTTTTTGTAATCTAAAGCTTTTTGAAGCCTAAAATCTGCGGCAAGATCAATTAAAACGTTTTGTTTATTCAAATATTTTGAAATTACTTGTGCTTCTCCATTGGGAAGTGCTGTAAATACAACATCAATTTCATTCAAAAATTTTTTATTGAATTTTACAATTTTGGGTAATCTTTTTAATCCAATTGTTTTATCGTAATAAGAAATTTTTTTTCCTATTGATTTGTTTCCACATAAATACTTTATTTTTACATATTTATGTTTGTTTAACAATTTTATCAATTGGATACCAATATAACCAGTTGATCCAGCGACTAATACATTAAGCTTAGGCATTTCATATTATAACAGTTAAAAATTAAAAAAAAATTATCTTTTAGAAAACTGAAAGCTTCGTCTAGCTTTTCTTCTTCCAGGTTTTTTTCTTTCAACTGCCCTGGAGTCTCTCGTGGTTAATTTCTCAGTTCTAAGAGTAGATTTAAAGCTTTCATCAAATAATACCAAAGCTTTTGAAATTCCATGTACCATTGCCCCTGCTTGTCCTGTTGGACCGCCACCTTTAACATTACATCTCACATCATAATCTGTAGATTGATTTATTAATTCAAAAGGTCTGGTAATTTGCATTTTATGATTCTCGCTAGCGAAATACTCATTGTATAATTTACCATTAACATAAATTTTTCCTGAACCCTTTTTAAGCCAAACTCTTGCAATAGATGTTTTCCTTCTTCCAGTTGCATATTTGCTATCCTTGAAATCAAGTTTTAACTTTGTTGTTTTTGATGAAGTTTGAGTGTTTTCCATATTAATTTCTTGCTATATTCTTGCTATTTAACTTATCTAATTCAATTACTTTAGGATTTTGAGCTGAGTGAGGATGACTGTCACCAGCATATATTTTAAGTTTTGTAAGTTGTTTTCTGCCTAAAACACCACCTGGTAACATTCTTTTAACTGCTAATTTTAATGCCTCACCTGGTTTTTTTTCATGTAATTTTTCTGGAGTTGTTTCTTTAATACCTCCAGGATGACCAGTGTGTCTGTAATATTTCTTATTTTGAAATTTTTTTCCTGTAAATTTTGCATGCTCTATATTTTTGACTACTACAAAATCTCCTGTATCCATATGAGGAGTGTATGTTGCTTTATTTTTTCCTCTAATGATTTTAGATACAATTGTTGCAAGCCTTCCTACAACAGCATTTTTTGCATCAATTTCAAACCAAGATGAATTAAGCTCGCTTTTTTTAACAAATTTCGTCATTACGCGAGGATTAATACTATTATTAGGTTTAAAGTCAATTTTATATTTACCTTGTAAAACAACTCTATTCTGTTAAAAAGAGATTGCCGATTTGATCCTATTGCGGGCATAAACTGCTAAAAGGGAAATTCTCACAAAATCGGTAGGCATTTGAACTATATTGTGCGCCTTGCATAAAGCAAAAGCACTAAAAAAGGAGTAAAAATGAGTACAAAAAGAAATAATCCAGAAACTATAGCCATTCATGGTGGTGACTATAAAAGTGATCCAGCCACAAATGCGGTAGCTGTACCTATCTATAGAACGACATCGTATCAATTTAATAATACTGAGCATGCTGCTAATCTTTTTGCATTAAAAGAATTTGGAAACATCTACACAAGAATTATGAATCCGACCAATGATGTTTTAGAAAAAAGAGTTGCAGCTTTAGAGGGAGGACTATCTTGTGTAACAGTATCTTCGGGTCAAACAGCTTCATCTTTTGCAATATTAAATGTGGCTCAAGCGGGTGACAACATTGTAAGTTCAACAGATCTATATGGTGGAACTGTATCTTTATTTACTCATACATTAAGTAAATTGGGAATTGAAATTAGATATGCGGATCCAAGTGATCCAAAAAATTTTGAAAAAATGGTAGATGATAAAACAAGAGCTTTTTATGGAGAAACTTTACCAAATCCTTATCTTAGAGTTTTTCCTATTAAAGAAGTTTCTGATATTGGCAGAAAATATAATATTCCATTAATCATGGACAACACTGCATCACCAGTTATTTGTAAACCTATTGAACATGGTGCAGCCATAGTAATTCATTCCCTTACTAAATATATTGGTGGACATGGAACTGCAGTAGCAGGGAGTATTGTTGATAGTGGTAATTTTGATTGGACTGCTGATCCAAAAAGACAACCTTTATTTAATGAACCTGATGCTAGTTATGGTGGTGTAATATGGGGTAAAGCAGTGCCTGAGCTTACAGGAGCAAATGTTCCTTTTGCAGTGAGAGCTAGAGTATGTTTACTAAGAGATCTTGGTTCCGCATTAGCACCAGATAATGCATTTGCCATAATTCAGGGTTTAGAGACTGTAGCCTTACGTATGAAACAACATTGTCAGAATGCTGAGAAAGTTGTTAATTTTTTAAAAAAACACAAAGAGGTTACAAAAGTAATCTATTCTACTGAACATGATAAACCAATCGCTGATAGAGCAAAAAAATACCTAAAGGGTGGTTATGGGCCAATGGTTGGTATTGAATTAAAAGGTGGTATAGAGGCTGGAAAAACATTCATTGAGTCTTTAAAAATGTTTTATCATGTTGCAAATATTGGTGATGTAAGAAGTTTAGCAATACATCCTGCTAGCACAACTCATAGCCAATTAAATGAAAAAGAACTTGCAGCATCTGGAGTTACACAGAGCTATGTAAGACTCTGTATTGGTATTGAGCATGTAGATGATATCATTGAGGATTTAAACCAAGCTTTAAACAAATCTTCTAAAGGTAAATTAAGGGCAGTTAGTTAAATCTTGTATTAAGAAATAAAAAATAGATACAAGAACTTACCAAAAAGATTGAGCTTATTTGGTGCATAGATGCTATATAGATTTGTGCACCATATAAAACTGTTATTATTCCTAAAAAAATTTGTAATAAAATAAAGAAACCCAATAAATTTATAGAATTGTATAAATCAAAAATTTTGTCCTTATAAATTTTGTAAAACATAAATAAATAATAAAATCCGATTATATAAGCTAAGTTTCTATGAATAAATTGAACCAAAGATGGATCGCTAAAAGCAGATAGTTTAAATAAATTAACAAATTCATTGTCGTCAGGAAAATATGCTGCACCCATATTTGGCCAGGAATTATAAATTTTTCCAGCATCCATACCAGATACAAAAGCTCCTATAACAATTTGTGTAAAGACCAATGTTAAAAAAACGAGTGGTATTAAAGGATTTATTTTATTTGTTGTATTATAACTCAAATTTAGCTTGAGATAGTTCCAGAATATTAATGATAAAATAATAAAAGCAATTAACAAATGAATAGATAATCTAAAATGACTTACATCAACTCTATCTACAAGACCACTACTTACCATATACCAACCAATAAAGCCTTGAAAACATATTAGAAAAAAAATTAAATACAAACTATACAATTTTGAAATACTAATTTTAAAAGAAAAATAAATTAATGGTATTAAAAATCCGATACCAATTAATCTTCCTAAAAAACGATGTGCCCATTCCCACCAAAAAATAATTTTGAATTCTTGCATATTCATGTTGTAATTTTGTAATTTGAATTCAGGTATTTGCTTATAAAGATTAAAATATGAAATCCAGTCTTCTTGATTTAAGGGTGGTAAAAATCCTGAGAAAAGTTGCCATTTAGTAATTGAAAGACCCGAGTCCGTTAATCTTGTTAAACCACCAACAACAATCATAATGGACACAATCCAAAACATAGAAATTAACCAGAGAGATAATTGATAATTAATCTTATGATTTACTGTGTACATATGCGCATAAATATAATAATTTTTTAATTATCCAAATATATAAATGTCGCCACAAAAACGAAAAAAACTAAGTAAAATTAGATCAGAACTAGATAAAATAGATAATTCACTTATAAAAATTATAAAAAAGAGAACATTTCTCGTAAAAAAAGTTTTAGAACTTAAAGATAGAAAAAATCAAATAGTTGATCAAAAAAGAATTAAATCCATACTTAGTAATATAAGAAAAAAATCTTTAAAGAATAAAATTGATCCACGTATTACTAATAGAATATGGAAAAATATGATCTGGTCTTACATTGATTACGAAAGAAGAAATTTTAAAAAAAAATGATTATTTACTATGTGGTGGTAATTTTTTTTCAACAAAAATTTCATGTTTTCTAGTTGAAGGATTATATTTTCTAGCTTTTAATTTTACTTTGGCTTTTTCTCCACCAGCAGGTTTTTTTACGTAATAAAAAAAAGGACTATCAGGTTTTTCTTCAGGGACTAAACGAACTTTTATATGAGTTTTTTTTGCCATCTTATTTAAATTTTTTCAAACTTTTCACAATATTTGAAATCTTATTTAACTTATTTTTTAAATTATCTGCTCTTATAGAATTATCTACCATTTCGTCAAGCTTTAAAGGTTCTTTTTTATTTAATATTTTCTTTACACCTTTAATAGTCATTCCTTGATCTTTTAATAAAAAATGAATTTTTTTTAATAATTCAATGTTTTTTTTATCATAATATCTTCTATTTCCAGTAAGTATTTTAGGTTTAATTTGTTTAAATTCTTTTTCCCAGAAACGAAGGGTATGAGTGGGTAAAGAGTCTCCTTTTTTTGATTTTAAATTTAATATTTTAACAACTTCGCTTATAGTTTTGTAGGAATTGTCTTCTTTATTCATCTATTTCATTTTTTGATTTTTTTATTTTTTTTAAATTTGTTGATTTATGAGTAATGAGTGTTTCTGATATATAATTATTTTCCTCTATTTTAATTCCAGAAACAATGTCCCCGTTTGTAATGCCGGTTGCACAAAAAATTGAGTCACCTGTAATTATTTCATTTAACAAATACTTTTTATTTAAATCATCTATACCCATTTTTTTCGCCCTATTTATATCATTTTCATTATCGAAAATGAATCTACCTTGAAAAAAACAATCAAAAGCATCCAAAGCAGAAGCTGCAAGCACACCCTCGGGTCCGCCACCAATTCCCATAAAAATGTCAATATTATATTTTTTATCAGAAACTAATAAAGCTCCTGATACATCTCCATCAGAAATAAGTTTTAAATTCACCTTCAAATTCCTTAGTTCTTCAATAATTTTTTTATGCCTTGGTCTATCTAAAATACATGCAGAAAGTTCATTAGGTTGTTTATTCTTATAATCTGCAAGATTAGAAATATTTTTTTTTACTGAATAATCCAAATCAATAATACCTTCAGAAGGTACATTAGCAGAAATTTTGTTCATATAAGTCTCTGGTGCACTAAATAAATTTGACTTTTCTGCAACTGCAATAACAGATAATGCTCCTGGCAGATTATTTGCTGCAAAATTAGTTCCTTCTAAAGGATCCACAGCAATATCTAACTCAGGACCACTCATGGTACCTAAAGTTTCCCCAATATAAAGCATAGGAGCTTCATCCAGTTCTCCCTCTCCTATAACTACCTTTCCTCTCATTTCTATTTCATTAAGTTTATTTCTCATTGCATCTACAGCCGATTTATCTGCTGCTATTTTATCTTTTTTTCCAACAAAATGGTAAGATGATAAGGCTGCTTTGATTGAAACATTTAAAAATAAATCTTCAAATTTTTTGTCTAATGACATTATTTTGCAGTTTCAATAGATATATTTTTCTCTAATTTTGACTCAAATTCTCTCAATCTTTTCCAAACTGAAATTAGTTCAACAATAATTGGCCAGCTTCTAACTAAATATTGCAGTGATGTTTCAACTCGACCAAAAGCTCTTATAATTTGTTGAACAAAACCAAGTGTTATTGCACCAGTTACAATCGTTGGTGCTAATGCCAAATATGGAACAATTACCATACCTTGTAAATAACTCCATTTTACTGCATTAAAGTAAAGGTAGTGAAAATACATCTTATAATGAATTTTTCTAACACCACCATAAAGATCTGTAATTTTTGCAGGTTGTGCACTTTCTTTAAAATCCTCTCCTAAAACTAATTCTTTCCTATAAGCTGCCTCTTCTTTTTGAATATCATATTCAATGCCAGGAAGTTTAATCCCAACACTAGCCAATAATATTGTTCCTCCCAGTGCTGATATAATCGCGACCCAAACTAAAGCATGTTCAACTTCGCCAATCCATGGTAACACTGTAATACTTTTTGATAAGCCCCATAAAATTGGAGTAAAAGCAATCAATGTCATTACACTTCTCAGTAATTCAGCCCCTAGCCCTTCCATTATTCTAGCAAATTTAAGAGTGTCCTCTTGAACTCTTTGAGATGCTCCTTCTATTGAAGAGGCATCATTCCATTTGTCATGATAAAAATCTGCCATTGCAGTTCTCCATCTAAAAGTCCAGTGACTGGTGAAATAATCACTAAAAATAACTACTAAAATGTATACAGCTGCAATTTTAGCAAATGTAAAAAGGTACGCGATAAATTCTTTTTCAGATACAGAATTAGGATTAGTGAGAGCTTTTTGTAAAGTATCGTAAAATTCACCAAACCATTCATTAATTCTCACATCAAGTTGAACCTGATACCAAGTAGCCATTAAAATTACTAACGTTCCACCTATACTCCATAAATACCATCTTCTATCTGTAAAAAATTTAAACATTATTTATCTATTTTAAAAAATTATCTGCGTAGGATTTTTTTACTATTTTTCTTTTTTTTGGCTCAATTAGTTCATAATCAATTTTTTTCTTCTTTGCATAATTTATCGCTAATTCTTTGGTTGAAAATTCTAATTTCAGCTCACTATATGTATCATTAGAACTTTCCCATCCCATTAAAGGATTTTTTGTGGGATCATTCGTTTCAAATTCAAGTATCCATTTATCAAGTTTTCCTAAACCAGATTGCATTGCACTTTTATTAGGTATGTAAATTTTTGCTTTTTTCATATTAATGGTCGGAGTGGCAGGATTCGAACCTGCGACCCTCTGGTCCCAAACCAGATGCGCTACCAGGCTGCGCTACACTCCGAGAATGTTCGTTATAGCGTTTTTGCTTATGTTTTCAATAAAAAGAAAAAGGTTTAATGATGAGGAAAAGTAGAAATAATTCATTTTACCTTCTATATTTTAATATAATTTCTAGAAGCGACAATGTTTATATTAAATAGATATTATAAATTTTACAAACAAAATGGACTATTTAAAGCTATCATAAAGATTATAACCACACCTTACAGAATTGTTAAAAAGCAGATCTATCAAAAAAATAAGGAATTAATCTTTAATCAAGATACATCAGAAAAAAGGTTTAATCTTATTTATAAAACTAATTTTTGGTCTTCGAATGAAAGTGTTTCGGGATATGGATCTGAATTAAAAAATACTATTAATATTGAAAAAGAAATTATTAATATTGTAAAAAAGTATGAAATAAAAAGTATTTTAGATGCACCATGTGGAGATTTTAATTGGGTTAAAAACGTTTTAGATAAAAATTTATCTTATATTGGCGGAGACATTGTTCAAGAAATAATTGATAATAATATTAGGAAATTTAAAAGTAATAATCTTAAATTTATAAAACTTGATATTACTAAAGAAAGTTTACCAGACTCAGATCTGATGATTTGTAGGGATTGTTTAATTCATTTGTCATTTGAAAGCATAAGATTATTTTTTGAAAACTTTAGAAAAAGTAAAATTAATTATTTGTTGCTAACAACATATAAATTGAAAGATAAAACTAAAAAATTAGATAATTTAGACATCCCCGATGGAGAATACAGGGAAATAGATCTAACAAGACCACCATTCTTATTGCCTATGCCGTTGCATGAAATATTAGATAAAGATGAACTAAATAAAAATAGTGGTTTTAATTGTTATTTAAACCTCTACAGCAAAAGTCAAATCAATGATCTAAAATTCAAATAAATATTTTTTTATATTTTTTGATGAATTTAATTCTATCTCTTCTTCTTATTCCGGCCAAATGAATGATAACAGGATCAAAATAAAAATTTGAAATTTCATCATTTTCTGGATTCTCAAAATTTCTTTTTGGCATACTATTCCAAATACCTGATAAGAATGAAATATTATTTCTTACATCTTTAGATAAATTATTATCTGATATTTTAGAAATCTCTGCCTTTAAACCGACCTCATCCATAAAAGCAGCATTATCAGGCCAAAAATGTTTAAGGTATTTTTTTTTGTTCCAAACATTTTTAAAAAAATTTAACGACCATTTTGTATTCCTAACAAGTAAAACACCAACATTAGGACCCCAGGTTAAATAATTCACAAATTTGTATTTTGTTTTATGAACAGATTTAAAAAAATTGTTATGAACAAAGATATGCTTTGATTTATCAATATGATTTAATATGTTTTCATATCTGCAAAAAAAAGTGTCAGCATCTAACCAAAGATAAAACTCATGTTTTCCTTTTTCGAGATTATCAATAAGCATTTTAATCTTTAACCAATAAAAATGTCTCTCAAATTTATTTGATTTTTCAAATTCATAATCAAATTTAAAATGATTGGCATATTTGATGATATTTTTTTCTGATTCTTTTCCAACACTTCTATATCTAAAGTTATAGCCTGATAAAATTTTAAGTTTACTATTTTTGAAATTTTTGCTTCTACTTTTAAAAAAGAACATCTATTTATTATTAAGAATTTCCAATATTTTTACCTTATACATCACAATTAAAATGTAAATTAAAAAGACCAACAACTGTTTCTGTAAAAAAACTATAATTAACTTTTGCTTATAAATAGATATAAGATAAGCATAACATTTATTTTATAAAATAATGATTATTGAGTGTATTAATTGTAATAAAGTATTTGAAGTAAATTCAGAACTTATTCCTAAAAATGGAAGAACTATTCAATGTGGTTCGTGTAATCATGTTTGGTTTTATAATCCAAATATTACAAATATTAAAAAAGAAATAAAACAAAATGTTGAAATTGATATCAAAGAAAAACCAACTATAAATCAAACAAAAAAAAATGAGGCAAAAACGTTTGAAGAAAAAAGTTATTCTAAATCAAAAGATAAAAAAAATTATGAGATAACAAAATATAAGCCAAGAAAAAGTTTATCATTCACTAAATTACTTTCGTATTTAATTGTACTTTTGATAACTTTTGTTGCCTTATTAGTTGTCATAGATACTTTTAGCACATATTTATATCAATTATTCCCTTCTCTTGAGCTTGTTATATTTAGTCTTTTTGAGATATTGAAAGATATTAAATTATTTATTAAAGACTTAGCTTAATCATGATTAATTACTTATCTAAACCTTTTAAATGGTTTTTTAAACTTGAAGCAGCTAGCGGTTTAGTTTTGCTATTTGCGGCTATAATTGCATTAATGATCAGCAACTCTAATTTATCTGATTTATATTTTTCAACTTTAAATAAATACTTATTTATAGGTATAAACAACTTTGGGTTAAAATTATCTGTCTTACATTGGATTAATGATGGCTTAATGGCAATATTTTTTTTCTTTGTCACTTTAGAAATTAAAAGAGAATTTTTACAAGGAGAACTTTCAAATATTAAACAAGCTTTACTTCCAATAATTGCTGCCGTTGGCGGTATGTTGGTTCCTGCATTATTTTATGTATTCATAAACTTTGGTGATAGCGAAACTATGAACGGATGGGCCATTCCCTCTGCTACAGACATTGCTTTTTCACTTGGTGTATTATCTCTATTAGGAAAGAGAGTACCATTATCTCTTAAAGTTTTTTTAACTGCTTTAGCAATCATTGATGACTTAGGAGCAATTGTTATCATTGCTTTATTTTATTCAGGTGATTTGAGCATCAAATACTTAACGCTTATGCTATTAGCTTTTATTGTACTATTAGTGATAAATAAATTTGATATTAAAAAATTTTTACCTTATTTGGTTGTAGGTATATTTCTTTGGGACTTTACACATAATTCAGGTATCCACGCTACTATTGCTGGAGTTTTGTTGGCCATGACCATACCTCACCGAAAGAAAGAAAAAGATTTTTCCTTATTAATTAAAGTTGAACATGCAATAAGTCCCTACGTAGCTTTTGGTATTATGCCTTTATTTGCTTTTGCCAATGCAGGAGTATCTCTAGAGGGCTTATCTTTTAGTTCTTTATTAGACAAAGTGCCACTCGGAATTTTATTAGGATTATTTGTAGGTAAACAATTAGGTGTCTTTGTATTTTCATATGTAGCAATTAAAACAAAAATTGCTCAAATGCCTAATAATTCAAATTGGTATAACTTTTATGGTGTGGGTGTTCTAACTGGTATTGGTTTCACGATGAGTCTTTTTGTTGGAAATTTAGCTTTTATTGAGAATATGCAATATATGGATGGTGTAAAAATAGGAGTACTAACTGGGTCACTTTTATCCACTTTATTTGGTTACTTCTTAATACTACTTACACCTAATAAATGACAAAAAAATTTATATTAGGTTTTACAATAATTATGTTTTTTTTTAAAAGTTCAGCTATCGCAAATTATGAAAAAACTTTTTTTGATCTAAATATTGAGAGCATATCAGGCGATATAATAAATTTTAGTGATTTTAAAAATAATGCAGTATTAGTTGTAAATACGGCAAGCTATTGTGGATTTACAAATCAATATGAAGAACTCCAAATTCTTTGGGATAAATATAAAAGTAAGGGTTTAGTTGTTCTTGCTGTACCGTCAAATTCATTTAATCAAGAAAAAAATAAAGACTCAGAAGTTAAAGAATTTTGTGAAGTTAATTTTAATATCACCTTTCCACTTTCAGCTATTACTGAGGTAAAAGGAAATAATGCACATGAGTTATTTAAATGGGCTAAAACTAATCATGGTAGCTCAGCAATACCAAAGTGGAATTTTCATAAGATTTTAATAAACAAAGAGGGAAAAATTGAGGATACATTTTCCTCTTTCACCAAACCATTATCAAATAAAATAATTAATAAAATAGAGAGTATTTTATAAATTTAGAGTAAGCCCATCGAAAGCGGGTATTGTGTTTTTTGGTAAAATTTTCATTAGAACTTTGTAATCTAATACTGGTGATAAATTGGTTAAAATAGCTTTTTTAGGTTTGAACTTTCTTATCATGAAAAGAGAGGTCTCTAAATTAAAATGTGATGGATGGTAATTATACCAAAGGCAATCTATGACTAAAAACTTCAAATTTTTGAAATATCTAAAATCTTTAGTGTAAATTTTACTGACATCGCTTATATAGGCCAATTTCTTATCAATTATAAAGCAATTAGATTTAACTTTTCCGTGTTCAACTTTAATAGTTTTAACAGAAATTTTTTTCTTATTATTAGATGTTAAAAAAGTTTTTGGTAATTTATGTAATTTTAAAGTAGCAGGATACTCTCTAGAGTAGCTTTTGAATATATATGAAAAACTATTTTTTAAATATTTAGAAGTAAATGGATCAGCATATACATCGATTTGATTTCTGCTGCTTATGTAAAATGATCTTAGATCATTTATTCCATGTGTTTGATCACCATGCATATGTGAAAAAAGCACTTTATCTATTTTTTTAATCTTATGTCTTAATAATTGTTGACGTAAATCAGGTGAAGTATCAATCAATATATTTTGGTTAGAGGTTTTTAATAGTGCAGAACATCGTGTTCTATAATTCTTCTTGTTTTTAGGATCACAATTACCAAAAAAACCATCTGGTCTTGGTACACCCATTGAACTACCACAACCAAGTATTATAAACTTCATATAAATTTAATTAAAAAAAAGGTTATTAAAATTATTAGTGGTAATTTTGATAAGTTCAGGTTTTTCAATGCCCTTTATTTCTGCAAGTTTGGCTGCAGTAAAATCTATAAATGATGGTTCATTTTTTTTTCCTCGATTTGGCACTGGAGCTAAAAAAGGACTATCTGTTTCAATGAGAATTCTATCTAATGGAAGAGACTTAAATGTGTTCTGAAGATCAACAGAATTTTTAAAAGTGATAATACCACTTGCAGAAAAATAAGAATTAAATTTTAAAAGCTTTTCTGCAAATTTTTGAGATCCTGTGAAACAATGCATCAAAATTTTTAACTTTTCATATTTATATTCATTTAATACTTCGTAAGTTTTTTCTTCAGCATTTCTTGAATGAATAATTAATGGTATATTTGCTTCTAATGCAGCTTTAATGTGTATTTTAAAACTTTCTATTTGTTTATCTCTATCTGAATTATCATAATAAAAATCAAGACCAGTTTCCCCAATTCCAATAATTTTTTTATTTTCATCTAAATTTTTTGTAAAAAATTCTGAGTTGACGTTATTTTTATCTGCTTCATGTGGATGTATTCCAATTGTACCAAATATAATTTCATCTTTATTTACAATTTCTTTAACTCTAGAAAAGCTTTCAATAGATGTTGAGATTGTTAATAATTTTTTAACACCAATTTTTTTTGATCTTTGTATAACATTTTTCAAATCACTAAATAATGGCTCATGGTCTAGATGACAATGTGAATCAATCATTTTCTTTTTCTATTTTATTAAATAATATATCAATTTTATTAATAGCACTTCCTTTTTTTAAAAATTCATTATTTTCAATTGACTGAAAAATTACATCTTTTTCCTCAAGATTGAAAATTTTAAGTGCTTTAAGAGATGATTGCGGAATAATTGGATATAATAAAAAAGTTACTTTTCGAACAATTTCAAGAGTTGTATAAACTATTGTATTTAACCTAATTTTATCATCTTTTTTTTTCCACGGCTCCTGGTCATTAAAATATTTATTGGCTTCAAATAATCGATTTACAATATAATCAATATAATAGTTAATATTTTGATTATCTATTTCCGATCTTAACTTGTCTAAATTCTGACTATATTCATCTAAAATTTTTATATCATCATCTTCAAATTTAATT
This sequence comes from Pelagibacteraceae bacterium AG-426-G02, assembly GCA_003213155.1. Lineage (GTDB taxonomy): Bacteria > Pseudomonadota > Alphaproteobacteria > Pelagibacterales > Pelagibacteraceae > Pelagibacter. The sequence goes on from QCNQ01000001.1 coordinate 76,832, forward strand.
TTTTCTGGCACCTTGCTATCACAATTTTTAATAACAAATGCAGATACACGTTGACATAAATTACCAAAATTATTAGCCAAATCACTATTAATACAATCCTCTAATCTTTCTTGAGAAATATTACCATCATTTCCAAATGAAACTTCTTTTATTAAATAATATCTCAAAGGATCAAGTCCATATTGTTTTATAATTTCTAATGGATCCAATATATTTCCTTTTGATTTAGACATTTTTTCCTCATTAGATAATATCCACCCATGTCCGTAAACTTTTTTTGGAGGTGTAATTTTTGCGGCCAATAGGAACGCAGGCCAATATATTGCATGAAATCTTAATATATCTTTTCCAATCAAGTGAACAGATGCTGGCCAAAATTTTTTATATAATTCATCATCTTTATTGGGATAATTTAAAGCACTTATATAATTAGTGAGAGCATCTAACCATACATATATGACATGATCATCATCATTTGGAACTTTAATACCCCATGAAAAACTTTTTCTACTTACTGACAAATCTTTTAATCCACTTTTAACAAAACTTATAACCTCATTTTTCCTAGATGCTGGAGAAATAAAATCAGGATTTTTTTCATAAAATTCTAATAATGCCTTTTCCCACTTAGATAATCTAAAAAAATAAGATTCCTCATCGACCCATTCAACAGGAGATTTAGATGATATGGCTACTTTTTTATTATCAAGATCTTCAATCTCATCCTCATTGTAAAACGCCTCATCCGATACTGAATACCAACCAGAATATTTTGATAAATAAATATCATCATTTTTTTTTAATTCTTCCCATAAATATTGAACAGATTTTTTGTGTCGAGACTCAGTAGTTCTTATAAAATCATTATTTGTTAAATTTAGAGTTTTTGATAAATTCTTGAAAGTTTTGCTTATTTCATCGCAGAACGCAAGAGGCTCAACTCCTTTTTTTTCTGCAGCTCTTTGAATTTTTAAACCGTGCTCATCAGTCCCAGTCAAAAAATAAACTTTATATCCATCTATTCTTTTAAACCTGGCAAAAAAATCAGCAATAATACTTGAATAAGCATGTCCCATATGAGGTTTGGCTGAGGGATAATAAATAGGTGTTGTAATATAGTAATTTTTATCCATTTAAAAGCTTTGAATTTATTTCTAAAAATAAAGATTCGTCATCTAAATTGAATTTCTTAAAATCATTTATTCTTTTCAAAAAATAATTGTAAATATCTGAATTTGAAACTGAAATATCTTTTATCAGAAATAATTCAAGTATATTGTAAACAAATGTTTTAGATTGCTTATCATCCTTATAAATATTTTCACTTATCAATTTTAATAAAAAATCTTTTAAATTTATGTCTTTTAAATCAATTTTTTTTTCTTCAGAAAATTTTAAAAGATTATAAATTTCTCCAGGGGTAGAATAATAATTTAATAAATCTTTATTTATAAGATTATTGATATCATTATCAAAAAGAAGTGAACTAATTTCATTTACCTTATCATTTTCTAAGGATATATTGAAATTAATACAACGAGATAAAAGTGTTGGAATTATTTTCTTATTACTATTTATTAAAATAAAAAATATATTTTCATTAGGTTCCTCTAACGTTTTTAACAGCGCATTTACTGAATTTAAATTCAAATATTCAATATTATCAATTAAAACAAATCTTGGCTTATTATTGAATGAAGACTTGTTGAGTTGAATTATTAATTCTCTAATTTGTTCTATATCTATGTTTTTTTTATCAAGATTAATGTCAATTAAATTGAAATTTGGACAAGAACCATTTTGAATTAACTTAAATGAGCGATTATCTAAATTTATTTTAAATTCAACTAAATCATAAGGAATTTCTTCATCTTTTGATAAAACAAAATTAATTAAATGATAAGCGAGAGTACACTTACCAATACCTTTTTGACCGGTTAATAAAATCTTTGATGGTAATCTTTTTTGATCAAATAATTTAGCAAAAAATAAAAGGTTATCCTGTAATCCATAAAGATTTGTTTGGCTGTTAGGAGATAAATTCATTTTAATAATTTTTCAATTTTATCAATTATAATTTTTTTGTTTAATTCTATTGGAAGGTTTGAATTAATTATTTTATATCCTTTTTTATTTTTTGATATTTTTAAAAAACCATTTTGTACTTTTTTATAAAATTTTTCTTTGAATGTATCGTAACGATTAAGTTTTTTTCGTTGTTTCAATCTTTTTTGCATATTTTTTATGTTAACAATACTTAAAAATGTAAAATCTACTTTAAATGATTTTAAAATATGATTATTAATCTTTTTAATAATATCTAAATTTACACCCATTCCAAAATGTTGATAGGCAATGGTAGAATCGGTAAACCTATCAAGTAAAATTATCTTTTTTCTAAAATTTTTTTTCAAATTGTCCATATTTTCATTTCTGGCCGCTAAATAAAGTAATAAATCGGTTTTTTTTTTAAAATTAGATTTCTTATCTAAAATTAATTTTCTTATTTTTTCTGAGTTCTTATTTCCTCCAGGCTCTCTTAACTTTATATGAGGTATTTTTTTTCTTTTTAAATATTTAGAAACATTATCAATATGAAAAGTTTTTCCACTACCTTCAATACCCTCAAAGGCTATAACAATTTTTTTTAGACATCACCCCAAATCAAATAATTTAAGGATTTCATTAACCTTGAAAAAATATTTACTTTGTTCACTTGCTCTTTTGCCAAAAGCTTATATTCATCAATTAATTCATCATCATAAATAATCCTTAATTTTGCTAAAACTTGATCTTTATTAATTGGAGCTTCCACAGGTCCTTCATATAACATTTTAACTTTTAACAATTTTTTCTTACCTTTTTTAATAATTTTATAGATATCTTCTTTAGTATAAACTTTAACAAAATCCTTTTTGCCTAACCAAACCTCAACGCTATCAAAATCTTCTCCCGATTTATTTATTTCTACTAAATCATAATTCGTTAAACCGTATGTCAATAGTTTTGAGCTCTCTCTAGATCTAGAATTTTTAGTTTTAAAACCACTAGCTACTGCAATTAGCCTTCTACCCTTTCTTTCTAATGATGATGCTAAAGAATATTTTTCCACTGCTAGATATCCAGTTTTAATTCCATCTGCACCTATATTTTTATATAGGAGTGGATTTCTATTTCCTTGAGTAATTGGATCACCACCAGTTCTATCCCATGTAAATTCTTTTTCACTGAACCATTCGTAATATTCTGGATAGTTTTTAATTAAATAATGAGACATTATCATTATATCCTTTACTGTTGAATAATTGTCAGGATCATTAATTCCAGATGAGTTAGCAAAATTTGTATTGGTCATACCAATTTCTTGTGCTTTGGAAGTCATCATAATGGCAAATTCCTCTTCTGTACCTGCTATCCCTTCAGCTAATGCAACACAAGCGTCGTTTCCTGAGGCAACAATAATACCTCTGAGTAAATTTTCTACACTCACCTCATCATTAACCATAACAAACATTGAAGAATATCCAGAAGTTGATAACCGCCAAGCTTTCTCTGAAATAATAAATTTTTCATCTAAAGTTAAATCACCTGATTTAATTAAATCAAAAGCAATAATGGAGGTCATTATTTTTGTCATTGAAGCAGGATAAATTGATCTGTCTGGTTCTTTTTCGTATAAAATTTCACCCGACAAAAAATCTTGTAAAATTGCTGTTCTTGCTTTTATCTCAATATTAGAATGTGCACTATTGGAAATAAAAAAAGTTATAAGAATTGTAATTAGAAAATTTTTAAACATTTTTTAGTACTTCTAAGTTTTCGAAATTAAGAGATTTTAACTTCTCAAATGACTCTTTCAAACTTTTTATATCATTAAAAGGACCTATTAATACTCTAAATTTAGTTTGAGATAATTTTTTTATCTTAGAGTTTTTTATAGAAGTTTCATCTTTGATTCTAGAAATCATCATTTTGGCAGTAGATTTATAGTAAAAATCAGCAATCTTTATTGAGTAAGAAAATTTTTCTTTAGTTGTTTTTTTTTCTTTTTTCTTAGTTTTGCTTAAATCATTTATTTGAATACCATCAATTGGCGCTTTTTCTGCAACGTTTTTTTCCTCATCGAAAGTTTTACTTTTTTTTGCAATAAAAGTAGAATTTCTAGATATTAACACTATTTCTAATAAGGGTTCATTGAAATCAAGATCTAAATCTTCAGCAATTCTTCTAGATATAACAGAATTGTAAAAATCTGAAAATTTTTGGTTATTAGATTTTACTTCTGCAATTAAAGACTTTCCATTTTTTGGATTTGTAATCTTAACAGCAGATTTTCTTTTAAGTGATTTGTGATGAATCATTAATGATCTATCATCTAATTTTTTAATTTTTTTTATATTTTCGTCAAAAATTAAAGCAAAGCCACTATTACTATATTTTTTCTCTATTTTTGTTTCAATCTTATCTGGTTTAATTGCTACTTGTTCACAACCTATTAAAAATATTGATAACAAAAATATTAATAAAATTTTATAATTCATTTTTAAATTTATCTTTTAAGGTACAAACAGCTAAAGCAAATCTTAGAGATCTATTCCATTGGAGAATTATTTCGTAATTATCAAATACAATATATGCAGGATTTAAAGTATCTGCACCAGGAATAATATCTTTGTCTGGAGTGATTATTGCAACATTATAATTTGATTTTAGAAAACTTATATCATCATAATTATCAATATATTTTTTAAAAAATCCTAATTTTTTTTTATTTTGGAGTTTTTTAGCAGAAACATTCAAATATTTTTTTGGAATATCTTCTTTAAGGTCTATTCTATAAAAACATGGCGAATCTTTTTTCCAACCAATTTTTTTAAGATAATTAGCTGCTGAAGCATAAGCATCATGAGAATTTTTTAGATCAATATAATTATCAGTATTAAAATCAATTGCGTGATTTTTTATGGTTGAGGGCATGAATTGAAAAAAACCAAATGCACCTGCCCATGAACCATACAATGATTTATAATCTATCTGATTTTCATCAATTAATTTCAATAAGATTAAAAGCTCTTTAGTAAAAAATTCAGATCTTCTTTTATCATAACTTAAAGTTGCTAGTGAAGAAAGAATATCCATTTTTCCAACATAAGTTCCATAATTTGTTTCAATGCCCATCAATGACAATAGAAGTTCTTTCTCAATTTTAAACTTATTTTCAACAATATTAATCAAATCTTTATTATTTAAATAGAAGTCGATACCTTTATTTAATTTTTTTGTAGAAGATCTCTTTGATATATAAGTTTTGGTGTCTTCATAAAATTCAGGCTGGTATCTGTCATATTTTATAACATTTCCTAAGAACTTAGTATCTGTCATTACCAGATCAAAAGTTTTCTCAGAAATATTATTTGCTAAAGCTCTTTGTTTGAAATCTTTTTTCCACTTTTCAAAATCTGTGTTGTCATTTGCAAATAAATTGGAATTTAAAAAAAATAGAATTAAAAAAAAAATTTTAATTTTTTTCATATAAATCATTTAAATATATAATTACAGCAATCCAAATAATAATAAAACTTAGAAATTTAACTAACGAAAAATCCTCACCATAATAAAAATAACCTAAAATGAACTGTAATGTTGGCGTAATATAAAATATCATTCCAGTAGGTCCTAATCCAATTAACTCGACCCCTCTTACATATAGAAACAAAGGAATCACTGTCATCGGACCAGCTAAAAGCAAATATAGACTTAATCCTGGATTATTTAAATTAAAGTCGTTTAAACCATTATTTGCAATTATGTAAAATGCAATTAAAGCAAAAGGGAAAATATATAAGCTTTCAATTAGCAACCCAATATCAGTATCAATTTCAATTTTTTTTCGGACTAGATTATAAAAGGCCCAACTAAAAGCTACAATAAGACCAACCCATGGCAAAGATTTAAGATTAAAAAAGATTAAAAATAATATTGATATAAAAACTAAAATAATTGAAAAAATTCTTTTTTTATTTAGTTCTTCTTTAAAAAAAATATACCCTAAAAGAACACTAATTATTGGCATTATAAAATAACCAAAGCTAGCATCAATAATTCTTTCAGATGCAACAGCATAAATCCATATTGACCAATTAACAAAAATTAAAAAACCCGACAAAAATAATGCAATTAACTTTTTTTTATCTTTAATTTCTTTATAAAAAATTTTCCACTTAGATAAAAATGTTGTGGTAAAAATCAACATTATTGCTGTCCACAAACATCTATGAACAACTAATTCAGTATGACCAATAAAAGAAACTGACTCAAAATATATAACTCCAATAAATCCCCACCAAAAAGAACCTAAGGAAGTTATTATTAAACCTTTGTTAAAATCATTTTTCATACTAATTAAATGAATAAAATATCATCAGTAATTAGACTATTTTATTGTTGAATTAAATATTTTTAATTATAAAAGCTTCTACACGGAGAGATGGCTGAGCGGTTGAAAGCACCGGTCTTGAAATACCAAGTAATCCCTATCCACATTAAGACTATTAACATACTTATCAAGTCATTGCCTACTTTTTGAAATTTAGCTCTTACGAAAATCACATCATTCTTGGCTTGCCTAAGCTACAAAACTATTACGATACTATTACGAAGTTAAGTATAAAATTGTTAGAATTATTAAATCAATTACTAAAATTGTTTCTATCATTTTCTATTAAGTTCTTCAGTTTCTAAAAATTGATCTAATGAGGATACTGTATTTTGATTATCAATAATTTCGTTTTGTAATTTATCTATATTTTTTTCTGATTTATTTAAAAAAAATTGAAATAACAAATATCCTATTACTAAGATTATTATCAAAATATTTTTAATTAAAAATGATAATCCGATTAAATAATTATCATCATTTAACTTTAGATATCTTAAGTATTCATTATGTAAGTAAAATATAGAAAAAATAGTTAATAAAAGAAATAATAAACCATATAGTTTTGGTTTAAGCCAAACATAAACTCGACCATACAAGAACTGCTTAATAAAAAATTTTATCATATAAAAGTTATTCCAAAAATTGCTCCTGTTGTAATTAAGACGCTCTTTAAACCTGCACCCTTAATTATGCGTTTTTCTTCTTTTAATATAAAACTTCTTAATTGTTCTCTAGAATAGTCAGATACCCTTTTTTGCTGATATGTTATATTTTCCTTAACTTGTTCTATTGCCTGTTTTCTAATAAATCTTTTAGAATTATCTTTAATATTTGAGAATAGATTAATAACTGAATTCACTATACCCCCACTCACAAAAACAAGAACCACAACTACACACTATTCCCTTACAATCCACACACTCATCATATTGTTGAGAATTGATGTCTTTTTTACAATTAAAACAATGAGTTTGTCTTATATATTTATATGTTTGTGTTTTTTTTCCTTCATCAATCATTTTTATACCTCCTTTCATTAATTTAAATATTTGTTAAGTTTTTCTGATACTAGCTCTACATATCTAAACCATTCTGAAATATAGTTTCTAGCTTTTATACCTCTTTCTTTTTCAACCTGTTTAATAGCTTTACTGGTAATTTTATCGATTAGTTTTATTTGATAATCTTTTTCTTTGTATTCATTCATAGATTCATTTCCTTTCATATGGGTAATATAAATACTAAAGATAAAAATTAAATTTGAATAATGTTCCTTGAAATATTCAAAGAACGAATTAGTTGTTCCTTGAAATATTCAAAGAACTTTTTGATTAACGTATTTTAAGCCAAACATTTTTCCAGATATGATTATCTTCCCAAATATTTTCCTCTGGGTTTTTGAGCTTGGGTAAAACCTTATCTAACGAATTATTTATAAAAAAACTTTGATTATATTGTTTATGAGTTATATAGGTGCAAACAGATTTGAAATATTGTTGAGCTTCTTTTCTAACAATGTCCTTATTATTCATATCCTCAGATGATTTTTTCTTGAAAATAATAATTTCTTTTTGACCAATAAAACTTTGTTTTTAAAATATTCTTTATTGTATCTTTTTTTTTTCTCAAGATCCTTGAATTTCATATTTTGTCCAGTGCCATAAGCCCAAAAAGATTTCCCTTTGAATTTAAATAGACCTACACCATCGTATTTATCTATATCAATTTTCGGCATTATTTTAAGGGCAGATAACAAACGAAAATTTGCATACAGAATAAATCTAAAATTTTTCCAATTTGAATCTGGTCTAGTTTTTCTCTTTAAGTTTAATTTTCTAGTAGTTTCATAGGTAACAAAACTATATCCACAAGAACAATATCTATTCCTTGTTACAGTTATATTCTTTTCAACTTTTTCTTTAATTATAGAAGTTTGTTTTTTTCTACAAGCAGGACATATCATCTATAGGATAATATAGGATAAACTATTACGAAACTATTACGAAACACAAAATCTTTTAAAAAAAAGGCTCTGTTTTTTTGTTGAAATAATAAATTATACTTATAAAACCTTGCTCACGGAGAGATGGCTGAGTGGTTGAAAGCACCGGTCTTGAAAACCGGCAAAGGGGCAACTCTTTCCTGGGTTCGAATCCCAGTCTCTCCGCCATAAAATTGTTAATATTTAAAATTTTTAAATAAATTATTAATCTTATTATCTTCAAATTCAATATTGGTTTTTAAACCATTATAAAAATTGTAAAGATTGTTATCGTCTATTTCTAGGAATTTTATTAATTCTTTTAAATCTTCAACATTTAATTGATCTAAGTACTTATTAGTGAATGCCCCTAAAAGTTTATCCATTTCTTTTGTACCGCGATAATTTGATCTGTATATAATTTTTTTTTTTATTTGTTCTATATCAGCGGTCATATTAGGAATATAATATTAGTTTATGGATATTAAAAGAAATTATGAATATTTATTATCTGACCTAAAATCTATAAAAGGTGTTGGTTTAAAAACATCAAATTTATTAAAAAGAAAAAAAATTAATAGTATTTTTGATCTGTTATGGAAATTACCAAAATCCTATACGGATCGAAGTTTATCTTCGAAAATTAAGGATTTAAAAATAGATGAAGTACAAACTATAACTATAATTCCTCAAAAATATTCATTTCCAAGAGTAAGAAACTTACCAAATCGAGTTTTATGCAGAGATGAAACTGGTGAAATAGATTGTGTTTTTTTTAATAGTTACGAGGGATATATTAGAAAAATACTACCTATTGGAAAAGAAGTAACAATTAGTGGTAAGATTAAATACTTTCGAAATAAATATCAATTAACAAATCCTAAATATATTTCAGAAGACTCATCTATAATAAAACAAAGGCATAATAGTTATTCATTAACTGAGGGAATTAGTGAAAAGGTTTATAATAAAATAATATTTCAAATTATTAAAAATTTACCTCAAATTGATGAGTGGCACTCAAAAGATATATTAAAAAATTTTGGTAATATTGGTTGGAATGACTCAATCAAAAAATTACACGAGCCAGAAAACATTGGTAAATTCAAAGAAAATTTCTATCAAAGACTTGCTTTTGATGAAATTTTTTCAACTTTTTTAGTTAATTCAGAAATTAGAAAAAAGATCAAAAAAATAAAAAAAACAAAGAAAAAATTCGATACTAAAAAACAAGGTGAAATGATATCCAAATTAGATTTTTCCTTAACAAGTGATCAAACTAAAACATTAAATGAGATTAACAAAGATTTGTGCTCAGATAACAAGATGTTTAGATTACTTCAGGGTGATGTTGGTAGCGGTAAAACAATAGTAGCGTTATTATCTGCATTCAATACCATCATTTCTGAATTTCAAGTAGCAGTAATGGCTCCTACGGAAATATTGGCAAGACAGCATTTTTTATTAGCAAAAAAAATATATCCAAAAAATATTAAAATAGAGTTACTCTCTGGAAAATCATCATACAAAGATAAGAAAAATATTTTAAATAAACTTGTTAAAAAAGAGATAGATATTATTTTTGGAACACATGCCTTATTTCAAAAAAAAGTAGAATTCAAAAAACTGGGTCTGATAATAATTGATGAACAACACAAATTTGGAGTTGGTCAGAGAAAAAAATTATCTGATAAAGCTGGGAAAGATTGTGATGTTCTTTTAATGACAGCAACACCAATTCCACGTACTTTAACAATGACTATTTATGGAGATATGGATCTTTCAATTATACGGGAAAAACCGAATAACCGAAAACCTGTAAAAACTTATAGTAAAATTGAAAATAAGATTGAGGATGTTATTAAATTCATCAAGAAAGAAATACGACTTGGAAATCAAATTTTTTGGGTATGCCCTCTTATAGAGGAGTCAAAAAAAATTGATCATTCTTCAGCGATTAAAAAGTCTGAATATCTAAAAAAAATTTTTCCAAATGAAGTTTATTTACTCCATGGAAAAACAACCATTGAGGAAAAAGAGAAAATCTTAAATAAATTTTTAAGAAATGAATTTAAGATATTAGTTTCAACTACTATCATTGAAGTTGGAATAGATTTTCCTAATGCAAATGTAATTATAATAGAAAATGCAAATAAGTTTGGTTTGTCTCAATTACATCAACTTAGAGGTAGAGTTGGAAGAGGCAATAACGAGTCCTCATGTATATTAATGTTTAAGTCAAATCTAAGTGAAAATGCTAAAAAAAGGATTAATATATTAAAAGATTCTAATGATGGATTTAAAATATCTGAAGAAGATTTAAAATTGAGAGGTTTTGGAGATATTCTTGGTTTTAAACAAAGTGGAATAAAAAACTTTAAATTAGCAGATCCAATACACAATCATAATCTTTTTATTTTAGCTGAGAAGGAAATCAAAAGAATTGAAAATGAAAAAGAGGATATAAGTAAATTTAAACCATTAATTAAATTATATGATCGTGCAGATATAATTAACGATATAGCTTAATTCTTACCTGTGGATGTTCCTGCAGAAACAATAAATTTAGATGCCTCTTCAAATGTCATATTAAGATATATAACTTCATCTATAGGAAACATAAGTAAAAACCCACTCGTAGGATTTGGTGTAGTTGGAACAAATACGTTTATTAATCTTTTATTTGTTTTTTTCAGCCATTTCTCCTTTATTTTCTTTTGTTGCAAATCCAACAGCCCAAACACCTTTTCTTGGATATTCTACTAAAACAACACTTTTTTTATCATTGTCATCTTTATTAGAAAATGTCTCGGTCATTTGCACTATTGCCGAATAAATAGTTCTTAAAACAGGAATTCTTTTAAATAGATCATCAATAAGTTTAAGAATTCTTTTACCTAAAAAGGATAATGATAATCCTCCAACAATTGTTATAAAAGCTATAGAAATAATTATTTCTATTCCAGGTATTGCGTAAGGTAAGTAGTTATTAGGATTTATATTTTCCGGAATTATTTTAGAAGAAATTCCAATTAAAATTTTACTTAAATATAGAGTAAAACCAATAGGAATTAATACCACTACACCCGTTATAAAATAATTTCTAAGAATAAGAGTAAGTGATCGTTTTTTTTTATTCTTTTTCATAAAATTTATTTAAAACTAGAGTAAACTACAAAAGAAATCGCAATAATAAATAAAAATACTAATATTTTATTATTTAGATTCATTTTAAAATATACTATCAATGATAATTAAAAATGGATAGAAGAAAATTCTTAACATATGTTAGTTGTACTTGTTGTAGTTTAGCTCTGAATTCATGTGCTACTGCACCAATCACTGATCGAAAACAATTTAAACTAATTCCAGAAGCTAAATTAAATGCTCAGGCAGCCCAAATTTTTGAAAAAATTAAGGAAAAAGAAAAATTATTAACAGGACCCAAACTTAATCAAATTAAAGAAATTGGTAAAAGAATGGAAAATTCTATAGGAGAATATTTTTATCAATCAAAACTCGATGATCCGACAGTTGGTTTTGATTGGGAATATATATTAATTGATAAAAAAAATATGAGAAATGCATTTTGTATGCCAGGAGGCAAAATAGCAGTTTTTTCAGGTATTTTAGAAGTAACTAAAAATACTGATGGATTAGCTGCTGTCATGGGTCATGAAATTGCACATGCTGTAGCCAAACATTCCATTGAAAGAGCGAGTAGAGGTGTTGTTTTAAAAGTAGGGACAAATGTTATTGATATATTATCTGGTGGAAAATTATCCCAAGTTAATAGAACAACAGGTATGAATACTATTAGTATGGTCTCTCAACTAGGTATAATGAACCCTTTTAATAGAAAGCAAGAAACTGAAGCTGACTATTTGGGTATGATTTTTGCCTCTTTGTCTGGTTACGATATAAGAGAAACACCTAAAATTTGGGAAAGAATGAAAAAATTTAGTAAGGTGAAAAAACAATCTGAATTTCTTAGCACACATCCTTCTCCTGACAATCGAATTAAAAAAATAAATGAGTGGACAAATAGTATAATTTTGGATTACCCACCAATTAAAATATAAGTATTAATTAATGGTGAGCCGTGATGGACTCGAACCATCGACCCATTCCTTAAAAGGGAATTGCTCTACCAACTGAGCTAACGGCCCAAAATTACTTCGTATATACATATTTATTTTAATATTTCAAATAGGAATTGATGAGACATATAGTTTCTTTATCACAACTTACCTATGTATTTATCATGAAATTCATTAAAAGTGCCTTTTTGAATATTTTTTCTTATTTCGCTCATTAATTCTTGATAAAAGTTGATATTATTTAACGTTAAAAGCATCGATCCTAAAATTTCATTAGTATTGAATAAATGATTTAAATAATTTTTTGAATATTTGTTTAAATTTAAATTTTTACACTTTTCATCAAGAGGTGAATTGTCATTTTGATATTTATTATTTTTAACATTTATTCTTCCATTCCATGTAAAAGCCAGACCTGTTCTCCCTGATCTAGTCGGCATTACACAATCAAACATGTCTATTCCTCTTTTAACTGCACCTAAAATATCAGAAGGCGTGCCTACACCCATTAAATAATGCGGTTTATTTTCTGGAAGATTTTCCTTAATGTCATCCAAAACTTTAAACATTTCATCTTGTGTTTCACCAACAGCAAGACCACCAATGGCATATCCATCAAAATTTAGATTTAACAAACCTTTTAGAGACAAAAACCTTAAATCTTTAAAAAGACCTCCTTGGACTATGCCAAAAAGAGCTTTATGAGGATTTTTTCCAAAGGCTTTTTTGGATCTATCAGCCCAATGTAATGATAGTTCCATTGATTTTTTAATCAGTTCATAGTCATCCGTTTTCTTTGGACATTCATCCATGATCATTACAATATCTGAGTTCAAGCCAAGTTGAATTTTTATACTTTCTTCAGGGCTCAAATAAAATTTTTTTCCATCAACATGAGAGTTAAAAATTGCGCCTTTTTCTCTGTCTATTCTATTTAATTTTGAAAGAGACATTACTTGAAAACCACCTGAGTCAGTAAGTATTGGTAAATCACAATTCATAAAGGAATGTAATCCACCAGCATTTTGAATTCGTTCAACTCCTGGACGGATCATTAAATGATATGTATTAGCTAAAATTATATCTGAGCCAGTTTTTTTAATATCGTCAATCGTACAGGCTTTTACAGTTGCTTGAGTTCCAACTGGCATAAAGGCAGGAGTTCTAATAACACCCCTATGTGTTTCTATAATTCCTTCTCTAGCATAGTTGTCTTTGTTCAATAATTTAAAGGCAAATTCTTTTAATGCCATTAAATATTATAATGATTTAAAACTAATTATTTTATCTGGATCTGTGACGGCACCATTATTGTTTTCATCACCACGTTTAATTTTATCAACAAATTCCATTCCTTCGATCACTTTTCCAAAAACTGTATATTGGTTATCTAAAAAAGGAGCAGGTTTAAAACAAATGAAAAATTGGCTATTTGCACTATTTGGATCTTGTGATCTAGCCATAGATAAAGTTCCTCTATCATGAGGTAAATTATTAAATTCTTGTTTTAGGTCTGGTAAATCTGATCCTCCCATTCCTGCCATTCTTAAATTAAAATCACTTGATGATGAATTTCCAAATTTTACATCACCAGTTTGTGCCATGAAACCATCAATAACTCTGTGAAAAACAACATTATCATATTTACCACTATTGGCTAAATCTTTAATTCTTTTAACATGATTAGGTGCAACATCTTCAAATAATTCAATTTTAACATTTCCATCCTTAAGTTTCAAAATCATAATATTCTCCTGTGACATTACTTGGTTTATTGTTAAAAAAAAGAAAATAAATATATTTATTAAAATTTTATTCATATTTTCTCTTTAATAATTTTATTGTACTTTTGGTAGTAAATTTTTTGATATCGCCTTTTAAATTTACTATTTCTTTAACAAATCTTGATGAAATAATCTGATTTTCAACATCAGACATTAAAAAAAGAGTTTCAATATTTTTATTTAATTTCCTATTCATTCCTGCTAGTTGAAATTCATATTCAAAGTCTGAAACTGCTCTCAATCCTCTTAAAATAATATTTGATTTATATTTTTGGCATAATTCAGTGGTTAAAGAGCTAAAAGAAATCACGACAACTTTTTTTTTATTCAGTTTCAAATCATAAAATAGAGCTTTTTTTACAATTTCAATTCTCTCATCAGAGTCGAATAAGTAATCCTTATTTTCAACGTTAGATACTGCAACGACAATTTTATCAAAAAGTTTCAAACCTTTTTTAATAACGTCAATATGGCCAAACGTAATTGGATCAAATGTTCCAGGATAGATTGCAACTTTATTCATTAAACTAAGTTATCATCTATTTTATCAGCTGAAACAACTTTTTCTTCTCCAGTTAATTTAATAATTCTAACACCCTGAGTATTTCTACCCGCAGTTCTAATTTCTTTTACCGCTACACGTATTACTCTTCCCTTGTTAGTAGATATAAGTATTTCGTCACCATCATATACAGGAAAAGAGGATGAGATATTACCATTTCTTGGTGAGTTTATAATTCCGATAATTCCCTTCCCACCTCTATTAGTTACTCTATATTCTGTATGACTAGTTTTTTTACCAAAACCATTTTCTGTAATTGATAATATGAACTTTTCTTTAGCTTTTAATTCTGATTGCTCGTCCTTTGATTTCTTCCCATTTTTTTTAAATTTATCATTATCTATAATTGAAAGGGAGACAATTTGATCGTTTGGAGACAAAACAATACCTTTAATCCCTTTAGAGGATCTACCCTTAAAAACTCTCAATTTTTTAGACTCAAAACGTATACATTTTCCTAATTTGGTACTTAAAATTATATCTTGATCATCCTTGCAAATTTTAACTCCGACAATTTTATCATTATTATCTAATTTCATTGCAATTTTTCCAGATGTATTGATTGAAGAAAAATCCTCTAAACTATTTTTTCTGATTTTCCCTTGAGCAGTAGCAAATACAATTTGATAATTTTTCATTTCAGATTCATTATCAGGAAAAGGCATAATAGAACTTATTGACTGATGGTTTTTTAGTGGAAGAATATTAAACAACGATTTTCCCTTAGAAACTGAAGATCCCTCAGGTATTTTCCAGGCTTTTATTCTATAAACTAAACCTTCTGTAGAAAAAAATAAAACTGAGGTATGAGTATTAACTGATAGAGTTTGGACTACAGAGTCTTCGTTTCTAGTAGTCATGCCAGTTTTTCCTTTACCACCTCTTTTTTGTGTCTTAACACTATTCAAAGATCCACGTTTAATGTAACCCTGCAATGTAACTGTAATCAATACAGATTGTTTTTGAATGGTTTCTTCTATATCGTAATTTAATACAGCATCAATTATTTTAGTTCTTCGAGGTGATGAATATTTATCTTTAATATTCTTTAACTCTTCACTAATTACTTTTAATAATTCTTTTTTAGATGAAATTATTTTTTTATATTTCGTAATTAATTCAGCTAACTTCTTAATTTCTATTTCAATTTCATTTATTCCTAACGCTGTCAGTTTTTGTAATCTTAATTCTAAAATAGCATTCACTTGTAAAGTTGATAAGGAGTATAAAGTTTTTGATTTTGAACTTTCTACAAGTGAAATTAATTTCTTTGACTTATTAATTTTCCATTTAGTTTGTAAAAGAGATTTCTTTGCATCTTCTGGATTTTTTGATGATCTAATTATTTTGATAACTTTATCTAAATTTTCAACTGATACCGATAGACCTATCAAGATATGCGCTCGCTCTTCTGCCTTTTGTAAGTCAAATTTTGTTTTTTTGACTACGACGTCCTCTCTAAAGGATAAAAAATTTGATAAGAAATCTTTTAAGTTACAAGTTTCAGGTTTGCCATCAACTATTGCAAGTGTATTAAATCCAAATGAACTTTCAATTTGTGTATTCTTGTAAAGTTGTCTTTTTACTGTTTCAGGTTCTACCCCACTTCTCAAATCTATTGAAACCCTGATTCCTTCTCGATTAGACTCATCTCTTATATCTCTTATACCCTCAATTTTTTTTTCTCTAACAAGCTGAGCAATTCTCTCATTCAAAACAGATTTGTTAACTTGATAAGGAATTGATGTGATAACCAATCTTTCTCTTCCATTTTTCAAACTTTCTATAGAAATTTCACCTCTAATTTTAAAAGAACCTCTGCCTTTGTTATAACCTTGTTTGATCATATCTTTTCCAATTATTACTCCTCCAGTTGGAAAATCAGGTCCAGGTATGTGTTTCATTAGATCTTTAATTTTAATATCTTTATTTTCAATTAAAGCTAATGTTCCGTTAATTATTTCACCTAGATTATGTGGTGGAATGCTAGTTGCCATTCCAACCGCAATCCCACCTGCACCATTTACTAATAAATTAGGAAATTGAGCTGGTAAAACTGTTGGTTCTTTCTCCGTTTCGTCGTAATTATTTTTAAATGAAATTGTATTTTTTTCAATATCATCAATTAAATATTGTGAAACTTTAGATAATCTAGTTTCTGTATATCTCATCGCAGCAGCGGGATCGCCATCAATAGATCCAAAATTTCCTTGTCCATCAACTAAAGGCAAGCTCATTGAAAAATCCTGAACCATTCTTACTAGAGCATCGTAAACTGACTGATCTCCATGCGGGTGATACTTACCAATAACATCTCCAACAATTCTTGCAGATTTTCTAAATTGTTTTGACCAATCATATCCACCTCTGTACATCGCATACAAAATTCTTCTATGAACTGGTTTTAAACCATCTCTTATATCAGGAAGTGCTCTACTGACTATAACACTCATTGCATAAGATAGATAAGATGAACTCATCTCATCATGCATTGAGATTAATTTTATATTCTTATCCTCAGGAATTTCAGTTTTTTGCATAAATATTAAAACGGAATTTCATCATCCATGTCATTTGATATTTGTGACATGTCATCATTATTAGATTGAGTATTATCATTTGATATACCCCCACCTGAGTTACCTCCACCTAACATAGTTAAAGATGAGTTATATCCTTGAATAACAATTTCAGTCGAGTATTTGTCTTGACCAGACTGCTCATCTTTCCATTTTCGGGTCGTTAATTGTCCCTCAACATATATTTGTGCTCCCTTTTTTAAATATTGCTGAACAACATTTACCAATCCCTCATTGAATACAACTATACGGTGCCATTCTGTTTTTTCTTTTTTTTCACCAGTATTCTTATCTTTCCAAGACTGACTTGTTGCTAGACTTAATCGTGCAACACTTTTGCCATTTACCATTTGTTTGATCTCTGGATCTGCGCCCAAACGACCAATTAAAAGTACTTTATTTAAACTTCCAGCCATAATATTTTTATATTTGTTAAATTTGTTAATTAGAACTATACCACAATTTACTCTGAATATTAATTTTATTAAGTCAAAGCAACAAAAATTATGATGAAAAAGATAGTTATTAAGGGAGCTAAAGAACACAATTTAAAAAATGTTTCTTTAGAGATACCCAAAGATAAATTTGTTGTCATAACTGGTCTATCGGGATCAGGAAAGTCGTCTTTAGCTTTTGATACAGTTTATGCAGAAGGTCAAAGAAGGTATGTTGAGAGTTTATCTGCTTATGCAAGACAATTTTTGGATAAAATGAAAAAGCCTAATGTTGATTTAATTGAGGGGTTAAGCCCAGCTATATCGATAGAGCAAAAAAATACTTCTAAAAATCCAAGATCAACTGTTGCTACAGTTACTGAAATATATGATTACATGCGTGTTTTATATGCAAGAGCGGGTATACCCTATTCACCTTTTACAGGTAAACCAATCACATCACAAACGATTACACAAATTGTGGATAAAATTAAAGAGCTACCAAAAAAATCAACTATATATATTTACGCTCCAGTAGTTAGAGGAAGAAAGGGAGAATATAAAAAGGAAATCCTTAATTATAAAAAAAGAGGGTTTCGAAAAATAAAAGTAGACGATGTAATTTATGATATTGATAAAGTTCCAGAATTAAACAAGAAAATTAAGCATGACATATATATCCTGGTCGATAGGATAGTTTTAAATTCATCTTTAGGAAACAGATTAGCTGAAAGTATTGAAACATCAGTAAATTTAGCGAATGGATTAGTATTCGTCGAATATGAAGATGAAACCTTACCGAAAAAATATCGAAAAATAGAAAAATTAATATTTTCAACTAAATTTGCATGTCCTGAAAGTGGCTTTACAATTCAAGAAATTGAACCGAGACTTTTTTCATTTAATAGTCCTTTTGGTGCTTGTGAAGAATGTGAAGGAATAGGAATTAAACTAAATGTTGATCCAAATTTAGTAGTACCAAATCATAAAAAAAGTATTGCTGATGGTGCCATAGAACCCTGGGCTAAAACAACCACTCTATATTATGCACAAACATTATCTTCTTTAGCAAAACATTATAACTTTTCATTAGATGAAAAATGGTCAAAACTTTCAAAAAAAATAAAGGATATTATTCTTTATGGATCTGATGATGAAGAAATCAAATTTTCATATGATGATGGTTATGAAAAATACTCACATAAAAAGACATTTGAAGGGGTAATAAATAATTTAGAGAGAAGATATTTAGAAACTGATAGTGATTGGAAAAGAGAAGAAATAGCCCAATATCAGTCAGATACTAAATGTGAGAGATGTAATGGTCATAGATTAAAAGATGAAGCATTATGTGTGAAAATTGACGGCTTACACATTAGTGAAGTCACTGAAAAATCAATTTTAGATGCTGCAAAGTGGTTTGAAAATTTAAAATTCAATTTAGATAAAAGACAGGTCAAAATTGCTGAACATATTCTCAAAGAAATTAATGAAAGATTAAATTTTCTTTTAAATGTTGGTCTTGATTATCTAACATTATCAAGAGAGTCTGGTACTTTATCAGGTGGAGAAGCACAAAGAATCCGTTTAGCATCTCAAATTGGATCTGGTTTAACTGGAGTGTTATATGTTTTAGATGAACCATCTATTGGTTTGCATCAAAAAGATAATGTAAAACTGATTAATGCTCTTAAAAGATTACGAGATTTGGGAAATACAGTAATAGTAGTTGAGCATGATACTGAAACGATGGAAAATGCAGATCATATTATTGATCTTGGTCCTGAAGCGGGAAACAAAGGTGGTGAAGTTGTTGCGCAAGGAACTTTTGATGAAATAACAAAAAATAAAATTAGTATCACAGGAAAATATCTTTCAAACAAATTAAGAATTGATGTTCCCAAGAAAAGAAGATTAGCAAAAAATGGAAGGTTTCTCGAAATAACAGGTGCGACTGGTAATAATTTAAATAATGTTAATTTAAAAATACCTTTAGGTAATTTAACTTGTGTCACCGGTGTATCAGGAAGTGGTAAGTCAACATTAATTTTACAGACATTATACAACGCATTAAACTTAACTTTGAATAATAATAAATCTAGAAAAATTCCAAAACCATTCAAAGGTTTCAAAGGTACAGAATTAATTGATAAGATAATTGATATTGATCAATCACCAATTGGTCGTACCCCAAGATCAAATCCAGCAACTTATACTGGAGCTTTCGGGCCAATTAGAGATTGGTTTACAGGATTACCTGAGTCAAAAACAAGAGGATACAAACCAGGAAGGTTCTCTTTTAATGTCAGAGGAGGTAGGTGTGAAGCTTGTGAGGGAGATGGAGTTATTACTTATGAAATGCATTTTCTCCCAGACGTTTATATACAATGTGATGAGTGTAAAGGAACCAGATATAACCGAGAAACATTAGAGATAAAATTTAAAGATAAAAGTATTGCGGATGTTTTAAACATGACAGTTGATGAAGGTTGCGAATATTTTGAAAATATTTCAAATATAAAGACTAAATTGCTTACTTTAAAAAAAGTTGGTCTAGGATATATAAAAATTGGTCAACAAGCTACAACTCTATCAGGAGGTGAAGCACAAAGAATTAAATTAGCTAAAGAATTATCAAAAAGATCGACAGGAAGAACAATGTATATATTAGATGAACCAACTACTGGTCTTCACCAACACGACATCAAAAAATTATTAGAAATTTTACATACATTTGTTTCATTAGGTAACACAGTAGTTGTTATAGAACACAACTTAGATGTCATAAAAACTGCAGATTATATTGTCGATATGGGTCCAGAGGGTGGTGTAAAAGGTGGAAAAATTATCGCTGAGGGAAAACCTGAGGAAATTTGTAAAGTTAATGGAAGTTATACAGGTAAGTTTTTAAAAAATCTTTTACAATAAATACCATTGTCATCTCACTTTAAATCAGTATAAAATTAACTATGGGTAATTTACTTTCATCTTTATCAAAAACTGTTCACGTTTCTTTAGGCATTGCAGTTCTGTTATTTTTAGGCTTATTTTATCAAAATGATGGTTTTAGTTTTGATGCACTTTTTTGGAGTTGGTTTGCGAGATTTGTGCATGTAGTAGTTGGTATAATGTGGATTGGCTTGTTATGGTATTTTAATTTTGTTCAAATCCCAAACATGGCAAAAATTCCAGATGAACAGAAACCAGCTATTGGTAAGGTAATTGCGCCAGCTGCATTATTTTATTTTAGATGGGGTGCAGCATTTACAGTTCTATCAGGTTTAGCTCTTGCAGGTCTTAATGGATATTTGCATGATGCAATGACTTTAAGTATAGGATCTGGGATTCCAAAACACACAGCCATTGGAATTGGTATGTGGTTGGGCTTAGTTATGGCATTTAACGTGTGGTTTGTAATATGGCCTAATCAAAAAAGAGCTTTGGGTATTGTTGAGTGTGAACCTGATCTAAAAGCCAAGTCAGCAAGAACAGCTATGTTATTTTCAAGAACTAATACTTTGTTGTCAATACCAATGCTGCTTACTATGGTAGCTGCTCAAAACCTTTATTAACTACTTTCGTCTTCTCTTAAAACAGTTTTTTGTGAAACTCTTAGTCTAACTAAGACTGTATTGGCAATATAGATAGATGAATAAGTTCCAAAAATTACACCAAATATCATAGCCAAAGAAAAACCTTTTAGTATCTCACCACCAAAGAAAAATATTGATAGCAAAGCTAATAAAGTCGTTATTGATGTAATTAAAGTTCTAGATAATGTTTCATTGATAGAGATATTAGTTAAATCGTAAATTTTAATGTCAGAATATTTTCTTAAATTTTCCCTTACTCTATCAAAAATAACCACTGTATCATTCATGGAGTAACCAACGATAGTTAATACAGCTGCAATAATAGATAAATTGATTTCAAGACCAAGCAATGAAAATAAACCTAGGGTTACCAACACGTCATGAAACAAAGCTAATATAGCTCCTAAACTAAATTGCCATTCAAATCTGATCCAAATATAAATTAACATTAAAGTTAATGCCACTGCGATAGCTATTACTCCAGATTTGAGCAACTCAGCGCTTACTTTAGGTCCTACGTTTTCAACTCTTCTAAAATCAAAAGTATTACCAAATGATTTATCTAAATTTGCTTTAATTTCCTCGATAATATTTTTGTTATTATTAATTTCGAATTTAATTAGAAAGTCTGTCTCATTGCCAAAATTTTTTACCGAAACGTCACCCAAATTCATAGAATTTAAATTATCTCTTAGAGATGACACATTAATTTTGTTGTCAGTTGATCTTAGTTCAATTAAGGTTCCACCCTTAAAATCTATTCCAAAGTTAAGACCTTTGAAAGTAAGTAAAAATAATGAAATAACGACTAAAGCTATAGAAAGTATATTAAATTGATTATAGTATTTGTTAAAAGCAATCATCTAAATTAAACCCTCTTTTTCTTTGTTTCTGTAAACATACAAAACTGTCAATAACCTCGCTATGAAATACACCGAAAATAATGTTGTAAATATTCCAATCCCAAGCGTAAGTGAAAAACCTTTGATTGGACCTGAGCCCATAAAAAATAAGATAATAGCAGCTAATAATGTTGTTATATTTGCATCAAGTATAGCGGTTCTAGATTTTGTGTAACCACTATCAAACGCTATTAAGTTATTTTTTTCATTTTTTAGCTCTTCTTTAATTCTCTCGAAAATTAAAACATTTGCATCGACTGCCATACCAACTGTCAAAATTATTCCAGCGATCCCTGGAAGAGTTAAGGTCGCCTCGAATATAGTCAATATTCCAATGAGTAAGAAAAGATTAACTATTAACGTTATATTAGTAATTAAGCCAAATATCTTATATTTTACAAAGATAAATACTATTACTAATACAAAACCAATTGCTAATGCAATCATTCCTGCATTAATTGAGTCTTGTCCTAAGTCAGGACCAACTGTTCGTTCCTCGATAATATTTAAAGGAGCAGGTAATGCACCAGATCTTAATAAAAGAGCTAAATCTGTTGCTGATTGAAAAGTGAATCCACCACTGATTTGACCTGATCCACTTGCAATTGTATCTCTTATAACCGGTGCGCTTATAATTTTACCATCCAATACTATTGCTAATTGTTTGCCAATACCAGTCGATGTGGCCTTACCAAATCTTTTAGCGCCAACTCTATCAAGTGTAAATGTAACTACCGTTTCATTTGTTTCACTATCCATTCTTGGTTGAGCATCTAGCAGATTGTCTCCACTTAAAATAATTCTTTTACTTACCAGAGCATCTTCTTCAGACACATCTTCATAACTAAGTTTTTCCGCACCAAAAGAGTCTTGATCGTTATTAGTTACAAATCTAAATGTAAGATTTGCAGTTTTACCAAGCAATGATTTAATTCTCATTGGATCATCTAATCCGGGTAATTCAACAAGAATTCTGTCGTTTCCTCTTTTTAGAATATTGGGTTCATTAGTTCCTATCTCATCAATTCTTCTTCTTACAATTTCTAATGCTTGATCTTGGGATGATGTTTTTAGTTTAACAATACCTTGGGTTGAGTAATTGACAAAAAAAATATTATTTTCCTCAGTGATATCTAATTGATGAGATTTAAATCTTGGATAATAAGGATTTAATTCACTTTCCTCATCATTAAACGTATCTAGAATAGTTTGTTTAAAGTTTTCATCTACAGAAAAAGATAATTTTTGTCCTAAAATTTTTAAATTTTTAATTCTAATATTTTTGTCTTTGAAATAATTTCTAATGGTAATTGAAAGATTTTGTATTTTTTGCTCAATAACTGGATTATTATCAATTTCGAGTAGGAGGTAAGAACCTCCCTGAAGATCTAATCCAAGATTAATTTTCTTATTTAGTAAGTTGTTTTCAAACTTAAATAAATTTGATGAAGCGATTAAAATAAAAAATAGAGAAATTAATATTACTGAAATTATTTTGAATTTTGAAAAATATAACACTTTACTTTAACAAAATTACTTTTTAACTTCTTGAGAGTTCATCAGACTTTGTACACCTGTACCTCTGATAACTTCAACAGTCACATTTTCAGCAACCTCAACTTCAATTTTATCGTTGTCTACAACTCTAGTTATAGTTCCTGTGATACCGCCTGAAGTTACAATCTTGTCACCTTTTTTTAAACCCTCGACCATAGCTTTATGCTCTTTAACTTTTTTTTGCTGTGGTCTTATCAAGAAAAAATAAAAAATAACAAAAATTAATATTAGTGGTATAAATTGACCTATTCCTGAACTTTCCATAAAACTCCTTAATTAAAAATGAATTTTTATACTATCTCTTAAGTTAAAACAACTTTAATTCAGACTAATTTTTTCTAGATTATTCATATAAGGTCTAAGCACTTTTGGAATACTTATAGACCCATCCTTTTGTTGGAAATTTTCTAAAATAGCAATAAGAGTTCTACCCACCGCTAAACCACTTCCATTAAGCGTTCCAACAAATACTGTTTCTTTATTTGAATTTTTATATCTAGCTTTCATCCGTGTTGCCTGGAAAGTTGAACATGATGAACATGAAGATATTTCTCTATATTTGTTTTCTGAAGGTAACCATACTTCTATATCGTAAGTTTTTTCTGCACTAAATCCCATATCTCCACTACATAAAATCATTTTTCTATATGGTAACTCTAACAAATCCAAAATTCCTGTGGCACAATTTGTCATTCTCTCTAATTCTTCAAGACATTTATTTTGTTCCACAATACTAACTAATTCAACTTTATAAAATTGATGTTGTCTAATCATCCCTTTCGTATCTTTACCATAACTACCAGCCTCTTTTCTAAAACATGGGGTAGATGCAACAAATCTCATCGGTAATGTTTTGAGATCTAAAATTTTATCTTTTACAATATTGGTTAAAATAACTTCTGCTGTAGGAATTAAAAATTTTCTACCACTTCCCTCTTCTAATTTTACTTCAAATTGATCATTTTCAAATTTAGGTAATTGACCAGTTCCGAACATTGTATTTTCTGATGCTAATAAAGGTGGTGAAATTTCCTCATATCCATTTTTTGAAGTATGTATATCAAGCATAAAATTTGAAATTGCTCTTTCAAGTAATGCTAATTTATTCTTAACAAAAACAAATCTTGAACCGGTGGTTTTTGTGGCAAGATCAAAATCTAACATGCTAAGCTTTTCACCTAATTCGTAGTGTGATTTTGGAGTAAATTCAAAATTAGGAATCTGACCCGATTTAGTTAATTCAACATTTTCATTTTCATTAGATCCTACAGGCACATCATCGTGAGGTATATTAGGAATACTTGATAAAATTTCATCTAAGTCTGATTTAATTTTTAATTGTTGATCAGTAATTTTATCAATAGATTGTGTAATTTCTTTTGACCTAGAAAATAAAGTTTTATCTTTTGTTTTTGAAATTTCTTTCTTTTCTTTCTCTAATGTTTCTTTTTTTTGAATTAAATCTCTATTATCTATATCTAATTTTTTGAGTTTATTGAGATCAATATCGATTGATCTTTTTTTTAATGCTTTTGAAAATGCATCAAAATCTTTTCTAATTTCTTTAATGTTATGCATCAGAATTTTTTAAATTTTTATTCTCAATAAGTTTTACTGAAAATATTGATAATTCATATAGAATTAATAAAGGTATCGCTAAACCAATTTGTGTTATGGGATCTGGGGGTGTGAGTAAAGCTGCAGCTGCAAATATAATAACCACAACATATTTTCTTCGTTTCTTTAAAAAATCAGAATCAACTAACCCTACCCTCGCTAATAAACTCAACACAACAGGTAATTGAAAACTTATGCCAAACGCAAATATAAGTTTCATTACCAATGAAAGATATTCGTTTACTTTTGCTTCTAATTGAATTGGTAAATTTGTTGAAAGACCAGAACTTTCAAAAGATAAAAAGAATTTAATCGCTAGGGGCATTATTAAATAATAAACCAACATACCTCCTAGTAAGAATAAGATTGGGGTTAAAACTAAATAAGGTAAAATTGCAATTTTTTCATGTTTATAAAGACCAGGAGCAATAAATTTCCAAATCTGCATTAAAATAAATGGACAAGTAACAAAAAAAGCTGTGAAAAAAGATACTTTCAAATAGGTAAGAAAAGTTTCTTGTAAAGCTGTGAAAATTAATCGTCTATCAGTTCCATCATCTTTAACCGCTTGTGCATATGGTTCTACTAAAAAACCATAAAGATGTTCAGCAAAAAAATAACATCCTATAAAAAAGATTATTAGAAAAATAAAACTATGAATTAGTCTTTTTCTTAACTCAGCTAAATGACTTACAAAGCCACCTTCATTTTCGTCATGACTCATCTTTTTTTTCTTCTTTTTTTTTCTATTTTATTATCTTCAAGATCAATATTTGAGACTTCATTTTGAATATTATTGACATATTTTTTTGCAGAGCCGATCCATGAACCAACTTTTTTGAGCATTATCGGAAAGTCCTTAGGTCCTAAGACTACAATAGCTATTGCAACTACAATTAAAATCTCAAACCAACCAATAGTAGGCATGTGATTTATTCTTTTTTTGTTCGAATCTTGATTATCGTCAGAAATATTTTTAGGTTCATTGTCATCAGTCACATCTGATGCCATACCCTTTTTAAAACTTTTTATTCCTTTTGCTACATCGCCCATAAGGCTAGAAATTTTTCCTCTACCAAATAATAATACCACAAGTATTACAACGATTGCTATTTGCCAAATTCCAATGCTCATAGAAAACTTATAACCTTTTTATCAATAATTGAAAAGTCTAATTTGTAGGCTTAGTTCTTCTCATCCGAGTCAAGAGTGCTACTTAACATTTCATCAATATTTGAATAAATGTCCTCTTTTTTATCATCTTGTTTTTCTTTATAGAATTTTCCAGTACCAAAAATAGCGTTATCAATATTGGTACTATCAATTAAACCTGCAGCTCCAAGTTCATCTACTGTTGGTAAATCAGATAATTTTTGCAAGTTAAAATGGCTTAAAAAGTCATCCGTCGTAACATATTGAATAGGTCGACCAGGGACATTTTTTCGTCCACCAGGTTTAACCCAATTTAATTCCATTAAAATTTCTAATGTGTTTGTTCCAAAAGCTACACCTCTTATTTCCTCTATCTCTGCTCGAGTAACTGGCTGATGATAAACAATTATAGCAAGAGTTTCTATCGCAGCTTTTGATAATTTTTTTTCAACAGTTTTTTCTTGGGTCATTAAATTTGAAAGATTAGGTGAGGTTCTAAAAGACCATTTTTTAGAAATGCAAACTAAGTTAATACCCCGATTTGAATATTCAGCTTGTAATTTTAACAAAATTTTTTCGACATCTGTTTTTTTAGATATCTTATTTTCAATAGTTTCAATATCTAATGGTTCTGCAGCAGCAAAAACAATTCCTTCAATTTCCTTTTCGATTGAAGATAATTTAGTTGGAAAATTAATAATATTGTCTTTTTTTCTTAATCTTTTTTTTTATCATTTGTTTTCTTTTATATAAATATCATCAAAAAGGTTTTCTTGCTTTATGCTTAGGTTGCCCTCCTTGA
Source organism: Pelagibacteraceae bacterium AG-426-G02 (assembly GCA_003213155.1). Classification (GTDB taxonomy): domain Bacteria; phylum Pseudomonadota; class Alphaproteobacteria; order Pelagibacterales; family Pelagibacteraceae; genus Pelagibacter. The sequence continues at coordinate 104,334 of QCNQ01000001.1, forward strand.
CCAACTCAAGAGACCCTGCAAATATTCCTGCTTTACCGGTTCGTTTGTATTTTGATCCACTTTTAAAACTTTTCGGTATTAAATCATCTAATTTTTTCCAATCCATTAATTTTCCAAAAAAATCTTTTATAGTTTTTATACCTTCTTCTGTTGTAAAAACTGGTAATTTTGGAATATTAATTCTCTGAAAATCTTTAGTCATAATTATAGTGGAATAGGTTTTCATGAGGTCAAATAAATTTAATTTATACTCACTATTGTAGATAGGCCTTATGCCTGCTCTCATACCTCTAGTTCTAATTTCTCTGCCTAATCTTTTTCTTTTAAGCATCTGTTCAGATAATAACCTTATTAATTCAAGTTTCTTAAGTTGAAGTTTTAATTTTTCAGCTACTTCTTGAACTTTAAATTCTTCTTCAGGGGTGCCTGGTAATAGTAATTTTGATTTTAAATATGCTAACCATGTTGCCATTAATAAGTATTCTGAAGCAATCTCTAAATTTAATTTTTTTTCTTGAGTAATAAAATCATGAAACTGATCTGCTAATTTTGTAATAGATATATCCTCAAGATTAACTTTTTGAGCTTTTGCTAGATCTAAAAGGACATCTAATGGACCATTATAGTTTTCAACATCTACTTTAAAAAGTTCAGAATCATTTTCAATCATCAATTAATATTAACTTAAAATTTTGTAAAATTGTGATGTTTTTTTTACGAGAAAAGGATTTATCAATGGTGAATTATTTCCTACAATTTTCATTTCATTTAAATTTCCATTACAATGTAAGGCTAAATTACAACCTGCACTAAACGTTTTGATTGTATTTTCTTTTAAATTACCCTTAAGACTTTTCATGGATAAATCATCAGAAATTAGAATATCTTTAAAACCAATTTTATTGCGAATTAATTTAATAAATTTTTTTGAGTGAGTAACACAATTTTCTTTGTCAATTTGAGTAAAAATTATGTGAGCGGTCATTGCAAAAAAAGTTTTTTTATTTTTAAATGGAAGAAAATCTTTCTTAGTTAGATAACTCAATTTTTTATTTACCATTGGAGTAAAATGGTGACTGTCTACTTTTGCAAGACCATGTCCTGGGATATGCTTTATGACTGTCCCAATACCATTTTGATGAAAATAATTGATACAATAATCTCCTATTTTAGATACAATTTTGGGATTATTGGAAAAAGATCTATTCCCAATGATATTTGATGCACCTTTAATTCTTAAATCTAAGACAGGGGAAGTATTAATATTAATACCAAGAGATTTTAATAAATATGAAGTTTTATCAATAAATAATTTATAATAAAATTTAAATTCATCTACATTTTTAACATATTTTTTTCCAAAAAATTCTGAAGTCAAATTATCGAATGATATAATATTTTTTAACCGGTTAACTTTACCCCCTTCTTGATCAATTAAAATAGGATATTTTTTATCTTTAAATAATTTCCTTATGGACATGGTAAGTTTTAGAGTTTGATCAATATTTTTAATATTTCTTGTAAATAAGATAACTCCCCAAGGTTTATATTTTTTAAGAAATGACTTTTCTTTTGCTGAAAGTTTTGTTGATTTGATACCAACAATAAAAGATCGACGTTTATTCATTATTTTCTAATAATTTCCAAAAATTAAATTTTTTCTTTTTTTTGTTGTTTGTTTGCTCAACGTATTCAATAATATTTTTCGTATCATCTTCTAAAATTGGTAATTTTTCTGAGTAAGTATTTATCTTATTTTCGATATTGTTGAGTGATCTATATGATTTTTTTTTATAGGCATCAGAAAAATAATATTTTGCTGTAAAAAAAATAAAAAGACCAATAATAAAAACAAAAATAATATATTTGATTTCTTTAAACATTACATTTTTTTCAGGAGCTGACACACCTACGATATTCATTCCAGATTTAATAACATTTGATATAAGTTTTAATAAAACTAATTTGTCATTTGATATCTTCTTATTCTCATTTATAAATCTTTTTTCAGGATTATCTTTTCCCAAGTTCCAGTAAGAATGAAAGAGAGAGGCTAGTTCATAAAGATAAACAGGAATTCTATGTGGTTCTAGCTTCTTGCTAGATATTTCGATACACTTTGGCCACTCAGATATTTTTTTTAAAATATTTATTTCATGGTCAGAATATTCAAAATTATATTCATCAATCTTTAAATCTTTTTTTAAATCTATTTCCAAATGTCTAAAAACAGATGAAATTCGAGCATAACAATATTGTACATAATACAAAGGATTGTCTTTTGATTTTTCAATTACATTATCAAAATCAAAATCGAGTTCGACATCATTACTTCTATTTAACATAATGAATCGAGTAGCATCTTTTCCAACTTCATTAATCAAATCATCAACAGTTATATAATCACCTTTACGTTTTGACATTTTAAATGGTTTTTTATCCTTTATAAGTTTTACAAGTTGACTAACTTTACAAATAAGTTTTCCTTTAGAGTTTGATAAAGCATCAACAGAGGATGTAATTCTTTTAATATAACCCGCATGATCCGCACCTAAAATATTTATTAAGTAGTCAAACTTTCTATCCAATTTATTTTTATGGTAGGCAACATCACTGGCAAAATAAGTCCAAGCACCATCGGATTTTTGTAATGCTCTATCTTTGTCATCACCAAAATCAGTTGATTTGAAAAGTAATTGTTCTCTTTCAACCCAATTATTATCATCCTCACCAGCTGGAGCTTTAATTTTACCTTTATAAACAAATTTATTTTTTTGAAGATTTTCTACTACTTTTTCAACTTCTTGATTAATCACTAATTTTTTTTCACTGACGAAATTATCGTGAATTATGCCAAGGCTACTAAGATTTTTTTTTATTAATTTTATTGCCTCGTCTATAGACAGACTCGTTAATTGTTCAGATATTGCATCATAATTAGTAAAATCTATTTTTGGATTTGAAGAAATGATATTATTTGCAAAAATAATCAAATATTCACCAGGATAAAGATCTTCATTATCTGTTGGAAAAGTTTCATTAAATTTGATTTCTCTTATTCTAAAATATACTGATTTTGTGAAATTAATTATCTGATTTCCATAGTCATTCACATAATATTCTTTAGTAACTTTATGATTATTAAATGATAAAACATTTGAAATTACATCTCCTAAAATGGCACCTCGGCAATGACCCACATGTAAAGGCCCTGTTGGATTAGCAGAAACAAATTCAATTAAATAATTTTTCTTTTGCTCATTTGTATTTATTCCAAATGTTTTAGCGTTCTTAATAATTTCTTTTGAAAAATTTGTCCAAAACACAGGTTGAAATTTAATATTTATAAATCCAGGTTTTACGATTGATACCTCTTTTATTGACTTGTCTTCATTTTCAATACTCTTTGCTAAGGTTTCAGCTAATTCCAAAGGGGGCTTTTGATTTATTTTTGACAAAACCATCGCAACATTTGTAGAAATGTCACAATTAAATTTCTCAGGTGGAATTTCGGTGTTTATTCCATCTAAATTATCTGGCAAAATTATTTTACCCTTTTTCGATAAATCTAGAATAATCTTTTTTATTTTATCTAAGTATTGATCAAAAATGTTCATTTGATATCGTTATAAAGGTTGATAGCATATCTATCAGTCATACCAGAAATAAAATCAGAAACTGATCGATATTTGTTTTTAGATAAATGTTCTTTTGAAATAAACTTTGCTGGATTTTTACTTATTTTGGTAAACAATTTTTTAATTATTAATTTACCTTTGTTATTTTTATTTAGCACATTCTTGTTATTGTACATTTTGGACCTTAAAAAATACCTAATTTCATTATCAGAATTTTTAATTTTATCAGAGAAATCAACCATAAGAAAATCAGTTTTATTCAAATCATTTCTACTTTTAATTTTATTTTGATTAAGATTCTTGATGGTATTACTTATTAAATCTTTGATCATTATGTCAATTGAATCTCTTATAATCTGGTAAGTTGCAATCTTGTAATTTTTTTTGTTAATCTTTTTTTTATATTTTCTATAAATATTTTTAAAAAAATCTATTTCTACTAACTCTTCTAATCTGAATAGATTTGCTTTAATGCCATCTTGTATATCATGGTTATTATAAGCAATATCATCAGATATAGATGAAATTTGAGCCTCTAGTGATGGAAAGGTTTTAAAATTAATCATGTTTTTAAATTTTTTAACACCTATCAATTCATCAACTAAATGAAAATCTTCAACTGGACCATTGTGTTTTAAAAGTCCCTCTAATGTTTCAACAGAAAGATTTAAGCCACTAAATTTCAAATACTTATTTTCTAAAAACATAACAATTCTTAATGTTTGTAAATTGTGATCAAACCCTCCATGAATGCTCATACATTCATTCAAAGCATCTTCACCTGCATGACCAAAAGGAGTGTGGCCCAAATCGTGCGCTAAACTGAGTGTTTCTGCTAAGTCCTCATTCAAACTGAAGTATCTAGCGATGGATCTTGCTATTTGAGCAACCTCCATAGAATGAGTAATTCGAGTTCTATAATGATCCCCTTCAGTATTAACAAATACCTGTGTTTTATGTTTCAATCTTCTAAATGAAGCGCTGTGAATAATACGATCTCTATCTCTTTGATAAGGTGATCTATATTTTGACAAAGATTCCTTAAATATCCTACCTTTACTTTTGAATTGACCTATCTTTGAGTATTTTTTCATCCTTTAAAATAAAATATTAAGTATTATATTACTAATACCAGTGATCAATTATGATTAAAGAAATTAAATTTACTGATAAAGCACTAAAACAGATCAATGTTTTGCTCTCTAAAAAAGATAAAGGGTCTTTTTTTAGAATCGCTATTAAAGGTGGTGGTTGTTCAGGATTTCAATACGAATTCACTTTTGATAAAGAAAAATCAAAAGATGATTTAAACTTTGAAAATATTTTAATTGATAAAACTTCAGCAGATTTATTAAAAGGCTCTGAAGTTGATTATGTTTCAGAATTAATTGGTGAACAATTTAAGATAACAAATCCACAAACTAAGTCATCTTGTGGTTGTGGTGTTTCTTTTTCTCTTTAATGATTATTTCTTCATGGAATGTAAATTCTGTGAGAGCTCGTATTGATAATATTAAAAGTTATCTCTTAAAATATAAACCAGATATCCTAATGATGCAGGAAATCAAAACAGAGGATGTAAACTTTCCCTATGATGATTTTTCAGCAATGGATTATGAAAGTCACGTATTCGGCCAAAAAAGTTATAATGGGGTTGCTATTATATCTAAAGGTAAATTAAAAAATATTAAAACTGACTTAATTAAAGATAAATTAAAGCAATCAAGAATAATTTCAGCTGAACTGGAGTATAAAAAGAAAAATATTCAATTAATAAACATTTATACACCTAATGGAAATCCTGTAGATACGGATAAATATAAATACAAGAAACAATGGTTGGATGATTTAATTAAACAATTAAAGAATTTAAGTAAAAAAAATTCAAATATTATTCTTGCTGGAGATTTTAACATTATTCCAGCAGCTGAAGATGTTTATAATCCAAAAAGTTTTGAGGATGATGCTCTGTTTAGATTAGAAATAAGAAAAAAATTAAGAGAAATGATCAACCTTGGTTTTAGTGATGTCTATAGACATTTTAATGAAACTAAGGAAGGTTATACCTTTTGGGACTACATGAGAGGTGCTTGGCAAAAAAATAATGGGATGCGAATTGATCACTTCTTAGTTTCAAATTCTTTAATTGATCAAATTAAAGGTATAAATATTAATAAAGATCCAAGAGGTCGTGAAAAACCTTCAGATCATACACCGATTGAGATAACTTTAGCTTAGAGATTTTATTTTATTAACCAATTCTTCATTAATATTTCGAGGGCCTTTATCTAATCTATTCTTGTGTCTTCTTTCACCTGGAAGTCTAACCCCATCAAAAGATTTCATTTTATCAAAAAATTCATCTGCATGTTTTTGCCAATTTGTTCCTGAAGTTTTGTCAGGTGAAATTGCAATGATAAATTCTCCCCCGCTTGGTGGTCCACCATCATTATTATCTTTAGCTGCTGTTTCAAAACTAAAATTATCACCAACCAAAGCACCAGCCATTAACTCAACCATCATTGCTATTGCTGAACCTTTGTAACCACCAAAAGGAAGTAATACACCACCATCTGCAATTGCGCCTGGATCAGTAGTCTCTTTACCATCTTTAGTTAAACCAGTTCCAAGTGGAACTTTGTGCCCTTCTCTTTTTGCAACTTGAACTTCTCCCATTGCCATTGATGCTGTGGCCATATCGTAAACAACTGGAGTTTTGCCAGGTCGTGGCCAAGCAAATGAAATCGGATTTGTACCAAACAATGGTTTGATTGCACCAGCAGGTGCTACAGCAGGTTTGTAAGATGTGCAAGCAAAGGCAACCAAACCTTCCTCTGCTAACTTTTCTGTTTCAGGCCACATCGCTGCCATGTGATGAGAATTATTTATTGCTAGCACTGCTACACCATTTTCTTTTGCAGCTTTAGCTAATTCAGGCAACCCTTTATTTAAAACTACTGGTGCTAAACAATTATTGCCTTGAACTTTTATAACTGATGAAGAAATTTTTTTAATTTCAGGCTTTCCTTTACCATTAATTTTTCCGCTTTTTAAACCACTCACATATGCAGGTAATCTAAACAAACCATGTGATAAAGATCCATCCCTTTCGGCATTTCTAATCAGGTCAGACAGAATAGAAGCTGTTTCATCATCACAACCATTAGCTAGTAAAGTTTTTTTAGCTAAATCAAAAATTTCATCTAATGTCAGGGAAACTGTACTCATCCCATTATTAGATATTATTTATAACTAAAGATCAATTTCTAATTAACAACCTTTGAAAGATTTTGACATATTGCCAATTAAATCAAAATATAAATCCTTACCTGGATCAAGTGTAGCTCCTAATGGATCGATTACACCTGTTGCAACATTAGTATCTTTTGCTACAGCTTTAATAATATCAGGATTAAATTGAGGCTCTGAAAATATACAACTAACTTTATCATGCTCAATTACCTCTCTGATTTCAGCTAATTGCTCAGCACCCGGCATAACGTCTGTATTTACTGTAAATGCTCCAAGAATATTTATCCCAAATCTTTTTTCAAAGTATTGATAGGCGTCATGGAAGACTACTGATTTAAAATCTTTATTTAATTCAGACTTAACTTTTTTTGTAAGTTTATCTAAATCGTTATGAGCTTTTTTTAAATTTGCTTTATATTTAGCCTCATTTTTTTGATCATTTTCGATTAAGTGCTCAGCCATCTCGCTTAAAATTACTTTTGCATTCATAGGATCTAACCAGATATGTGGATCAAATTCGCCATGTGCATGTCCTTCATGACCATGCTCATCGTGACCATCTGTTTTATGCTCATCGTCATGTCCGTGTTCATCATGACCATGTTCTTTTTCCTTTTTATCATGATCGTGATCGTCATGATCATCCTCTTTTTTTGCATGATCATCATGATCGTCTTCTTTATGACCATGATCATGCTCTTCAAAAATATTTCTTTCTCTAAATTTAAGTTTAGTTAAACCTTTAATTTCCATTAATTCAATTTTTTCAGCTTTTTTTGCAATAGTTTTTAATGGTTTTTCTAAGAAACTTTCTATGTCCTCTCCTACCCAAAATATAATATCTGCATTTTGAATCATTTTTGCATGTGATGGTTTAAGAGCAAATCCATGTGGTGAAGCATAACCATCAACGATTAAATCTGGTTTACCAACACCATCCATTAAATAACTTGCAAGAGAATGGATTGGTTTAATTGTTGCAACTACTTTAATTTCAGCGTTTGCTGGCACAAAAATTGTTAAGAATGATAATATTGATAGGATTAATGGTAATTTCTTTATGTTTTTCATATGTTGTATATTTAAATTGTTATAATATAACACTATGTAATAATATAACACTTATTAGTCAAGAAATAAAATGAGCACTGATCAAAATATATTGGTAAAATTAAATGATGCTGGTTTACAGTTGAACAACAAATGGTTAGTCAAAGGAGTCTCACTACAAGTTGAGAAAGGTAAAATAGTTACTCTTATAGGTCCAAATGGATCAGGAAAAAGCACAACAGCTAAAATTGCTTTAGGTATTTACAAAAAAATTGATGGTTCAGTTGAAAAATATACCCATAAAGTTGGATATGTCCCGCAGAAAATCTCAATTGATTGGACGTTACCGCTAAGAGTAAATGATTTCATGGTATTAACTGAAAGTCTTAATAAAGAGACAATTGATGAAGCTTTGTCTTTAACTGGTGTCATTCATCTTAAAGATAAAAATTTAGGAGATTTATCTGGTGGTGAGTTTCAAAGAGTTTTACTTGCAAGAGCTATATCAAAAAAACCAGAGCTATTAGTACTAGATGAACCAGTACAGGGAGTAGATTTTACTGGTGAAATTGCTTTATACGAACTAATTAAGAAAATTTCTGATGAATTAAGTTGTGGTATCTTATTGATTTCTCATGATCTACACACTGTGATGGCAGCTACTGACCATGTTGTCTGTTTAAACGGTCATGTTTGTTGCTCAGGTTCTCCAATGGATGTTGCAAAAAATAATGAATATAAAGCTTTATTTGGTGAACAAGCTTCTCAAATATTATCAAGATATGAACATAAGCACGATCATATTCATACAGATGAAGGTGAAATTAAAAAAAATTAGATGTTTGATGATTTTTTTATAAGAGCTTTGGTAGCTGGAATTGGGGTTGCTTTTGTAACAGGACCTCTTGGTTGCTTTGTTATATGGAGAAGATTATCTTATTTTGGTGACACCTTAGCTCACTCTGCTCTATTGGGAGTGACATTAGCGTTTACTATGGAGTTTAATATTGCGCTATCGGTGTTTATCATTTCATCTCTGATAGCACTTATTTTAATTCAACTTCAAAAAAAAACTAATTTACCAGGTGATGCTTTATTGGGTCTTTTAGCACACTCATCTCTGGCAGTTGGACTTGTTGTTATAGGTTTTTTAACATTTATCAGGTTTGATATTATGGGATTATTATTTGGAGATATTTTAGCGGTTTCAGTTGATGATTTGTTGATCATATGGATTGGAGGAGCATTAATCCTTTTAGTTCTAAAATTAATTTGGAAGCCTTTATTCGCTTCAACAGTAAATTATGAACTAGCAGATGCAGAAGGCTTAAATCCAGACAGAGCTAAGGCAATCTTTACTATTTTAATGGCTGCTATCATTGCTATTTCAATTAAAATGGTTGGATTGTTATTAATCACTGGGATGTTAATTATTCCCGCTGCAATGGCCAGAAATTTATCATCAAGTCCACAAAGTATGGTTATCTATTCAATTATAGGAGGCTTGTTATCTGTAATTATAGGATTGTTTACGTCTTTAGAGTTTAATACATCCTCAGGTCCATCAATTATAACAGCAGCTTTATTATTATTCATACTTTCATTATTTAAAATAAAACAATCTATTAAATTGAAAAATTAGTGAGGAATCAGTAAAATGAAAACAATGCATAAAGAACATACTCTCACAAAAAATCAGCAAATTATTTTTGATTTAATTGATAAATCTCCTGAACCAATGAAAGCTTATTCAATCCTTTTTAATGTTCAAAAAAAAGGCATTAAAGCTCCCCTACAAGTTTATCGAGCATTAGATAAACTAGTGGAAATAGGAAAAATTCACAAAATAGAGAGTCGAAATGCATTTATTGCGTGTCACAATTCAAGCTGTCGAGTGGCTAAAGCTACAGCGTTTTCTATCTGTGAGATTTGTGAGAAAGTAACAGAAATAAGTAGTGCAGGTCTTTCCAAATACTTAGCTAACTTCAAAGACAAAGATGGTATGAAATATAGTAAATACAATCTTGAGTTTTTTGGATTATGTAAAAAGTGTAGATAAGTTATTATCTAAAATCAAAATAAAACAAGCTGAAAGGAAAACGTATGTTTATTAAGAAGTATCTTAAATGGATAAGCACATTTCTAGTTTTAGTTGGTATTTTATTAACAAACCTAAATATATATCCTTTAAATATTTATTTTCACGGATTAGGTGTTGTTGGATGGACTATCGCTGGATTCGTTAGCAAAGACAAAGCGATACTTACTAACTTTGGATTACAAATTCCATTGTTCTTAGTAGGGATTTATAAAATAATTATTTAAATTAAAGAATAACCCGCGGCTCTAACTGTTCGAATTAACTCTTTTTTACCTTCAATATTGATTGATTGTCTTAGTCTTCTAATATGAACGTCAATAGTTCTGCTCTCTACATTGACATTATTAGGCCAAACTGTTTCTAAAATTTGATCCCGAGAATAAACTCTTTTGGGATTTGTTAAGAAAAATTCTAATAATCTAAATTCTGTAGGGCCAAGTTGAATTTCTTTATCTGATCTAAAAACTCTTTTTTCTATTCTATCTAATTTTAAATCTTCAAATATTAATTCATTTGCAACAACTTTAGGATCAGATCTTCTTAGAACAGCTTTTATTCGAGCAGATAGCTCATTAAAACTGAATGGTTTTGTGACATAATCATCTACACCACTTTCAAGACCTTTTATCTTGTCTTCTTCCTCTCCTTTGGCTGTAAGCATAATGATAGGAAGGCTCTTAAAATTACTATCTCTTCTAATATTTTTACAGATATCTATCCCTGATAAATCCGGTAGCATCCAATCTAATAAGAGTAGATTAGGTTCAAATTTTTTTAGTTCTTTTAAACCTTCATTTCCATTTAATGATGAGGAGACAACAAAACCCTCTTTTTCTAAATTATGTTGGATTAATTGAACTATTGAAGCTTCATCTTCAATAATAAAAATTTTTCCTTTCATCAAATTATTCTTGGATTACTTTACCCTTTGGCCTACTACCTTTTAGATATTCACCCTTTACTAAATAACATACTGTTTCAGCAATATTCGTTATATGATCGCCTGCTCTTTCCAAATTTTTTGTAGCAAAAATTAAATGTGTAGAAAAATCTAAGTTTTTTTTATCTTTAGATAAAAAGTCAATTACACTTTCCATTGCAATATAAGTTAAGTCATCAACTTGTTCATCTTTTTCCCAGACTTCTTTAGCTTTATCAAAGTTTTTGTTTACATAGCTATCAAGAACATCGTTTAGTTGTTTCATAACTAGTTCTCCTAGTCTTTTTAAATTTCCCAATAATTCATCTGGCAAATCTAGTGGTAAAGGCTTAACTTTTTTTGCATTACTTTTTGATAGATCCCCTATTCTTTCTAAATCTTGTGAAATTTTTAATGAACTTATGGTCTCTCTTAAATCAATTGCCATAGGTGCTCTTTTAACCAGTAAATTCATTATTTGAGTATCTATTTTAGATCTAAATTTATTAATTTCTTCATCACTTTTAATGATTTTATCAATTGAGTCCTTATCAACTTTAATTACAGCATCCATTGCGTCACTCAATTGAGACTCGGTTAAACTTCCCATTTTTATTAAAGAGTCTTTAAGAAATTGTAGCTCTTCTTCGTATGACTTTACTGTATGTTCATTGCTCATAATTTATCCAAATCTACCTGTAATATAGTCTTGTGTCATTTTATTGTCAGGATTTTTAAAAATTTTCTCAGTTTTTCCAACTTCAATTAACTTTCCTAGGTGAAAAAACCCAGTTTTTTGTGAAACACGTACAGCCTGAGCCATTGAGTGTGTCACTATTACAATCGTATAAGTTTTTTTTAATTCATCAATTAATTCTTCAATTTTTGCAGTAGCAATTGGGTCTAATGCTGAACATGGTTCATCCATTAAGATCACTTCAGGATTAACAGATATAGCTCTCGCTATACAAAGTCTTTGTTGCTGTCCTCCTGATAAACTTGTGCCTGGTTCATCTAGTCTATCTTTAACTTCTTCCCATAAAGCAGATTTTTTTAAACTGTTCTCAACAATTTGATCTAGTTCGCTTTTGGTTTCGCCTTTTCCATGAATTTTAGGACCATAGGAAATATTATCATATATACTTTTTGGAAATGGATTTGGCTTTTGAAAAACCATTCCAACTCTTTCTCGTAATGAGACAACATCCAGATCTTTATCATTAATATTAATACCATCCATTTCAATATTTCCAGTAACTTTACAAATATCGATTACATCATTCATTCTGTTAATGCATCTTATAAAAGTTGATTTACCACATCCAGATGGACCAATTAAAGCAGTCACTTCTTTTTCATTTAAATCTAAATTAACATCAAACAATGCTTGTTTATCACCATAATAAACATTTAAATTTTTTGATTTTATCTTAACATTACTCATTTAATTCCATCGTTTTTCGAATTTTTGTCTTAAGTATACTGCAATAAAATTCATTACAATTAAAAAACTTAAGAGCATCATAATAGTTGCTGAAGTTTTCTCAACAAAGCCTCTTTCTGCGGACTCTGACCATAAATATACTTGAACAGGTAAAGAAGATGATGGATCAATTGGACTTGACGGTATGTCAACAACAAATGCAACCATTCCAATTAATATAAGTGGTGCAGTTTCGCCTAATGCTTGCGCTAATCCAATTATAGTTCCTGATAAAGTGCCAGGTAGTGCTAACGGTACTACATGGTGAAAAACAGATTGAAATTTAGATGCACCAACTGCTAAAGCGCCCTCTCTTATTGAAGGTGGAACAGCTTTTAATGAAGCTCTACATGGAATAATAATTCTTGGTAAAGTCATTAACGCTAAAGTTATTCCAGCAACTAATGGTGTTGATCTCGGTAATTGGATAGTTGCAAGCAAAATTTGTAAAGCAAGTAAACCGTAAACAATAGATGGCACTGCTGCTAAATTATTTATATTAATTTCAATAAAATCTGTAATTTTATTTTTTGGAGCGAACTCTTCCAAGTAAATCGACGCTAGAACAGCCACTGGAAAAGCTAATAATAAACAAATTAAAATACTATAAAATGATCCAACTAAAGCTCCACCTATACCTGCTAGTTCTGGATCTCTAGAGTCACCATTGTTAAAAAAATAATTGTTAAAATTTTTACTTATTTTTTTATTTTCAACAAAATAATCGTAAATAACTAATTGAAAATCAGAAATTCTTCTTCTTTCTTCGGGTAAATCTCTTGGATAATTACCTTTATGTAATTGATCAATGTCATCAGAGGCTGTTAAATCTAATGTAATTGTTTTACCTATTAAGTTATTATCATTTAAAAAAGCTTTTTTAATCTCAATTTCAGCATCACCACTAAATAGTTTTAATAATTCATCTTCCTCATCTCTATCTTTTGCTGGATAAGCCTTTATTAAATTTTCAATCATAATATCGTAAAAATCAGCTTCCATTATTTCTTCTTGGGATGCACCATTTTGAATTTCTAGTAATTCCTGATCAAAGAAAACTTCAGTGGTAATTACTGTTTTTTTAAAGGCTGAACTTCCTTTTGAGAAAATATTTTGAACTAGAATAACAACAAACAACAAAGCAACAAAGATAGATGTTAATCCGTAAAATCTAAATCTTTTTTCTGCTCGGTGTCTTTTTTTTAATCTTTCTTCTTTAGTCATACTTCTCTCTATATTTTTTGACTGCTCTTTGAGCGATATAATTCAATATTAATGTTGCTATAAATAATGTAAGTCCTAAAGCAAAAGCAGATTGAGTTTTCGGACTATCAAATTCTTGGTCACCAACAAGTATCATTACAATTTGAGTTGTGATTGTTGTAGTAGACTCTAAAGGGTTAATTGTAAGATTTGCAGCAAGGCCAGCTGCCATAACAACTATCATTGTTTCACCTATCGCTCTTGACACTGCTAATAAAACTGATCCTATTATCCCTGGAAGAGCTGCAGGTATTACGACTTGTTTAATTGTTTCTGATTTAGTGGCTCCTACAGCATATGAACCGTCTCTTAATGATTGTGGTACAGAATTAATTACGTCATCAGATAAAGATGAAACATAAGGAATAATCATTATTCCCATAATTAATCCTGCAGCTAAAGCACTTTCAGATGAAACAGTTAATCCTAAATTTTCACCTACTTGTCTAAAAAAAGGTCCAACAGTTAATGCGGCAAAGAAACCATAAACTACAGTTGGTATTCCTGCTAAAATTTCAATAATTGGTTTTGAAATTCTTCTTACTTTAATTGAAGCATATTCAGCCATGTAAATTCCTGAAAATAGACCAATAGGAACAGCTACCAACATTGCAATAAAAGCTATGAAAGATGTACCTGCAATTAATGGAATAAAGCCAAAAGCATCTTTTAACTCTTCAAATTCAGCTGCAGTTATTGATGAGGCATCTCTAACGAATGCTCTTTGTGGACTCCAATTTGTACCAAATAGATAATCAAAAATATTAATGACTGAAAAAAACTTTATACTTTCAAAAAGTAGTGAAAATATTATTCCGAGAGTGGTTAAAATAGCTATTAAAGAAGATACAAACAATAAACCCTTTAAAATAACCTCCACATCGTCTCTAGCTTTATTGTTATTTTTTATTTTTTTTAAAGAGTAAATAACTGAGGCTATAATTATTCCAAAAATTAAAACTACTTTTGAATTTGTAAAAAGATTTATAAATTTTGCATAAGCAAGAGCACTTTCTTTCAATATACTGTCTATATCTCCAAAATAAGTACCTAAATGAATAGCCTTAATTTTTTCATATATTAAATTTGCTTCATTTTTATCACTAAAAATTGCACCTTGATTTGCAGCTGTTTCAATAATTATAGATTTAATGATTACGGGTTCAAATAATGACCAGATCAATAAAAATACTAATGCTGGTATTGAACACCACAAAACAAGATAGTATCCATAAAATTTTGGTAGAGCATTTAATTTGATATTATCTTTGATAGAAATGGTTTTAGTTTTTGATTTTCCATAGAAGAACAAAGAGACAGAAAATATAGTGATTAAAAATATTAGAACGATGTTCATTCGCCCTGAGTGATATATTCTTAATGTTACAGAAATATTACAAATTAAATCTAAGATTGAATAAACAAAAAAGGCCAGTTATTACTGGCCTTTTTTTGGGGATAAATGAAAATTATTTTAACTTGATTGTATTCAGATCTACTGCAGCTGTTCTAGTAACTTTGTATTTATCTGAAGCTAAAGGAACAAGTCCTATTTCAGCTAAATAACCTCTGTTACTCATTGCTTTTTTCGAAGTAAATTCTTTAAGAAACTCTTTAATGCCTGGAATTACTCCAATGTGAGCTTTTTTTACATAAAAGAACAATGGTCTTGCAATTGGATAAGAATAATCTTGGATACCTTCTAATGATGGCTGAACACCATTAATAGATGATGCTTTGATTTTATCTTTGTTAGCAACTAAGTAACTATAACCAAAAAAACCATATGCATCAGGATTAGATGAAAGTTTTTGTACAATTAAAGTATCGTTTTCACCAGCTTCAACAGCATATCCGTCTTCTCTAATTTTAGCACATTCCTTTTTAGCTTTTTTACCTTCAGCATCATAAAGAGATTTAGCTGTTTTAGTGCATCCTTTAACCATTACTAATGAATTCCATGCATCTCTAGTGCCTGATGTTGGAGGTGCAACTAATATTTCAATCTTTTTATTTGGAAGACTAGCATCTATATCACTCCAATTTTTATATGGATTTTCAACAAGTTTTCCATCAATGTCTACTTTAGATGCTAAAGCTCTCCATAATTGTTCTTTTGTGAAGTCTGCATCTGGAGCATTCACTGAGTGTGCAAATGAAATACCATCATTACCTATTACTATTTCAATAATTTCAGCAACTCCATTTTTCTCACATAAAGCTTTTTCTTTTGTTTTAATTGCTCTTGATGCATTTGTTATATCAGGATGATTTGCTCCTACACCTGCGCAGAACAATTTCATTCCTCCACCAGTTCCTGTACTTTCGATTACTGGTGTCTTGAATTTTCCACCTTTACCAAACTTTTCAGCTACAACTGTAGCATATGGGTAAACAGTAGAAGAACCTACAATTTTTATTTGATCTCTTGCGTAACTTGTTGTTGTAAAACTAAGTACTAAAAGAAACCCTAATAAAATTTTTACTAATCTATTCATATTTCTCCTTTTTTAGATTCGTTATGCATCAATAAATAAATCTGAATCTTAAATATTTTATTAAAGGAAAGTTAAAGTTTTGTTACAAAGGCTAACTTTTTAGTTGAATTAAATTGAATTAAATTTCAAATCTATAATAGTTCCTTGGTTTTCCTCACTATTAATAATCATTTCGCCTCTATGTTGAGAAACAAGATGTTTAACAATAGCTAGTCCTAACCCTGTTCCACCAACACTCCGACTTTTACTAGGATCAACAGTGAAAAATCTTTCAGTGATTCTATGAATAAATTCCTTAGGAATTCCTATTCCTTGATCTGATATAGAGACAATATTTAAATCACCCTCTTTTTTCGTGGCAATTTTAATTTCTTTACCCTTCTCACTATATTTAATTGAATTATCAATAAGGTTAGTAAAAATTTCTATCAATTTATCCCGATCACCAATAATTTTGAAATTCTCAGTTTTTTGCAGATTTAAATTGATGTTATTTTTTTTAACAATGTTTTCATAAGTCTTAATCACGTAACTAAGCACTTCTATTAAATCTATTTCGTGTGTAGGCCTTATATGCTCCTGCAGCTCAATTTTTGATAGTGATAACAAATCTCTTATTAAATTTTCCATTCTTTCAGATTGAGAGCTCATTACTGGTAATAAATTAGTAACTTCAGAGTTCTTTTTTAAATCTGAATTATTTTCAAATGTCTCAAGTCCCATCTTAATAGATTGCAATGGGGTTCTAAGTTCGTGGGAAACATTTGCAACAAAGTCTGATTTTAATTGTTGAAATTTATGAAATTCAGTTAAATCTCTCATAAAAAGCAAACAAGATGGCTCATCAAAGAATAAATTATGATTATCTTGGTAAATTGTTACATTCATTCTAAGAACTGAGGGGTTTCGTAATTCTATTTCAAGATCATTAGAATTTTCTCCATTGAAAGCTTTCTCAATTGAACTTAACAAATCGGGATTTCTTAAAAAGCCACTTATATTTTCATTCAATTTTGTTTGAAATCTTTTACTTGCTGAACTATTACTAAATATTATTTCCTTGGATTTGTTTAAAATTATAATTCCTTCTGGAATGTAATTTAAAAGGTTATAAATAGTTTCTCTATATTTTTTATTCTCATTTTCCTCTTTATTGATCTCTTCTTTTTTTTCTTCTGTATTAATTCCTAAAACTCTCTCCTTCTTCAATAGAAAGAATAACAAAATAGCTATTATAATTAACAAAACATATGTTAATAATTCCATAAACTATTTTACTCTTCCGTATATATCCTGAAATCTTACAATATCTGTTTCTTTTAAAATCGAGCCTACTTGAGCTTCAATTATTTTAACTGGTTTTTTATAGGGATTTTCTATTCTATGGATTGCACCTAATGGAATAAAAATAGTTTCATCAGGTTTCATAGTGAAATATTTCTTATTTAAAGTAATTTTAGGTTTACCTTGAGTTACTACCCAGTGTTCAGCTCTATGATGATGTTTCTGTAAACTTAATATACCTTTGGGTTTTACATATAATTCTTTAATTAAGAATTCCTTGCCATTAAATAGATTTACATAACTACCCCAAGGTCTATGAAATACATTCTTTTTTTTAAAATAATGTCTTTTATTTCGTCCATACATTTTGCAAATTTCTTTCCAAGATCCTAAATCGGACCAAGGAATATCTAATTTGATCGCATTTATATCTTTGGTTTTTTCTAATATCGCATAATCAAAAGACTTTGCTGTTGCTTTGGTAAATGCTTGTTTGTTTAAATAATACACATTACTTTTATATTTTGCTTTTGTTACAGCTTTATTACAATTTCGGTAAATATTTGGTTGGTATTTCTTGAAATTATTAATAATGGAGTCTTTTCTCATATAAAACATTCCAGAATTCCAATAACCTTTTTTACTAATTATTTGTTTAGCTTTAGCTTCTTTAGGTTTTTCTACAAATCTAGATACTTTATTATTTTTTGTTAAAAAATATCCAAATTCGCTGGAGGGCATTGTGGGTTTAATCCCAAAAATAAAGATATTATTATGAGTAAGTTTCTTTTGATTTTTTTTGATAGCTTTATTGAATAAACCAACCTTCTCTATCAAATGATCTGCTGCTAAAAACATTAAAGGTTGTTCATTTGGAATATCATTTATTAATGCCGTACTTAAAATGGCTGGTGCTGTGTTTCTTTTAGCTGGCTCTAAAACTATCTTAAATTTTCTTATTTTGTGTTTCTTTAGATGTTGTTTAACTTGTCTTAAATATTTTGCATTAGTACTTATAATCGGGGCATCAAATATAGATGCTTTAACTCTCTCTAAAGTTTTACCCAATAAAGTCCAATTACCAAAATCAATAAATTGTTTTGCTTGATGTTTTTTAACTTTTGGCCAAAGTCTTGTTCCGGCGCCACCACATAAAATAACTGGGCGAATTTTCATTAAATTTTTGAATATTCCTTAACTTCTTTTTTCTTACCAGGATGAGTTGGGGCTCCTAAACTTGCTGGCCCGACTGTTTGTGCATATTTCCAAAGAGTTCCCGAGCCAAAATCAGATTTTTTAGCCTTCCACTTTCTTTTTCTTGATGCTAATTGTGCTCTTGTTAAACGAACATTAATTGTTCCTTTTTTAGCATCAATATCAATTAAATCACCATTACGTAAAAGAGCAATCGGTCCTCCTAAAGCTGCCTCTGGACCTACGTGACCAACACAAAATCCTCTTGTTGCGCCAGAAAATCTTCCATCAGTGATTAAAGCAACTTTCTCACCTTTACCTTGACCATAAATTGCACCAGTTGTTGAAAGCATTTCCCTCATACCTGGTCCCCCTACTGGGCCTTCGTATCTAATAATTATTACATCACCATCTTTATATTTTCTGCTTTGAACAGCTTTCATTGCACTTTCTTCATTATCAAAACATCTTGCTCTTCCAGTAAATTGTAATTTTTTAAGACCCGCAATTTTTACAATTGCACCTTCTGGAGCTAAATTTCCTTTTAATCCTACAACACCACCATCTGGTGATAAAGGTCTGTTATAAGCTCTTAAAACTTTTTGTTTTGGATTAAATTTAATACCTTTTAAATTTTCTTTCATAGTTTTACCTGTAACGGTCATGCAATCTCCATGAATATATCCACCATCGTAAAGAGTTTTTAAAAGCATCGGCACACCACCTGCTAACCACATATCTTTAGCAACATATTTTCCACCTGGTTTTAAATCAGCAAGATAAGGTGTTCTTTTAAATATTTTTGCAACATCCATTAAATCAAATTTAATTCCTGCTTCATTTGCAATTGCTGGTAAATGTAATGCTGCATTAGTTGAACCCCCTGTTGCAGCAACTATTGTTGCAGCGTTCTCTAATGCTTTTCTTGTAACGATATCTCTTGGTTTAATTTTTTTTGCTAATAATTCCATAACCATTCGGCCACTTGCTTTTGCATACTTATCTCTTTCTTCATATGGAGCTGGTGTTCCTGCTGAATAAGGTAACGCTAAACCGATTGCTTCTGAAACACATGCCATTGTGTTTGCTGTAAACTGACCACCACATGCTCCCGCTGTAGGACACGCTACTAATTCTAATTTTCTTAATTCTTTTGCAGACATTTGACCAGATGAATGTTTTCCAACCGCTTCAAAAACATCAACTACAGTTACATCTTTACCTTTATATTTTCCTGGAAGGATTGAGCCACCATATATAAAAACACTTGGAACATTTAACCTAACCATGGACATCATTAATCCTGGTAAAGATTTATCACAACCTGCAATACCTACTAATGCATCATAACAATGACCCCTCACTGTTAATTCAGCACTATCAGCTATAACTTCTCTTGAAATTAAAGACGATTTCATTCCTTCATGACCCATGGCAATACCATCAGTAACAGTAATTGTGCAAAATTCTCTTGGTGTCCCTCCTGATGCTCTCACACCCTTTTTCACTGATTGAGCTTGTCGCATAAGGGCAATATTGCAAGGAGCAGCTTCATTCCAAGTTGATACAACTCCTATAAATGGTTTTGATACATCTTTTTCAGTTTCACCCATTGCATAATAAAAAGATCTATGAGGCGCTCTATCTGGACCTAAGGATGTATGTCTACTAGGTAATTTTTTTTTATTAAATTTCCGCATTATAAACTTTCAATAGTTAAAGATATTTTTTTGATATTATCTTTAAGACTACTATAGTTAGTTTTTTCTTGTTCAACAATATTTTTTGGTGCTCTATCTGTAAAGCCTTTATTGGATAATCGTTGAGAAATCTTATCTAGTTCGTCTTGATATTTGTTCTGACGTTTTTGTAAGTTTTCTTTAATCAAATTAAGATCGACATTTTCATCAAAATAAATCTTAAAAATATCGCCGGAAATGACAAGTGTTGCAGAGGGTTTATCCTGTTCTTTATCAAAAAAATTATTGATACGACCCAGTTTTTTTAAAATAACGTCATTATTATTAACTAATGATTTGTTTTTTTTGGCAATTTTATTAATTGCAACATCAACAAATGAACCAGGGCTGACATTTAATTCATTTTTAAATGATCTTAATTCAGAGATAATTTTGATAATTTTTTCAACTTCTTTAAGAGATTGGTCTTTTTTAATTTTTCCAGTAGGCCAATTTTTATACATAAGGAAATTTTTATTAGACTCATCAAATTTGTTCTTTAACCATATTTCCTCGGTCACAAATGGTATGAAAGGATGAAGCATAACCAATATTTGCTTAAAAACATAAGCAGAAACTTCTTTTACCTCTGTTCTTGCCTTTTTATCCTCTGAGTACAGAATTGTTTTAGACAGCTCAATATACCAGTCGCAATATGAGTGCCATGCAAATTGATAGGCATTTTTTGCTGCTTCATCAAATCGATAATCTTCAATGTTTTTTTGAATTTTATTTTTAGTTTCTATTAACTCTGAATAGATCCATTTATTAATGTTTAATGAGATTTTTGGAACTTTATTAGTTTTTTTAAAATCACATTTATTAGTAATTAAAAAATTATTAGCATTCCATAATTTATTTAAAAAGTTTCTATATCCTTTAACTCTATCTTCTGAAAGTTTAACGTCAGTTCCTGGGGACGCCATAGAAAGTAGAGTAAAACGTAATGCATCAGCGCTATATTTTTCAATTAGATCTAGTGGATCAATAACATTCCCTTTTGACTTAGACATTTTTTGTCCTTTTTCATCTCTTACTAGTGCGTGGACATAAATATCTTTGAAGGGTTCTTTGTTTAAAAATTCCATACCAAACATAATCATTCTAGCCACCCAGAAAAAAATAATATCAAAACCTGTTACTAAAACTGTTGTTGGATAAAATTTCTTTACGTAATCTTTTTTATCAGGCCAACCTAAAGTTGCGAATGGCCATAATCCTGAGGAAAACCATGTATCTAAAACATCAGGATCTCTAGAAAGTTTTACATCTTTTTTATAATATTTTTTTGCTTGTTTAATTGCTTCATTTTCATTGATCGCAACAAAGATTTTTTGATCAGGTCCATACCAAGCTGGTATCTGGTGTCCCCACCATAATTGTCGTGAAATACACCATGGTTCAATATTATTCATCCACTGAAAATAAGTTTTAGACCAGTTAGTAGGAAAGAAATTTGTTTTTTTTGTCTTAACAATTTTTTTAGCTTTGATTGCTAATTTCTTTGCATCAACAAACCATTGTTCTGTTAAAAAAGGTTCAATTACTGAATTCGATCTATCACCATATGGAACTTTATTTTTGATGTTTTCTTCTTTTACAAAAAAGTCTTTTTCTTTTAATTCACTTAATATTTTTTTACGGGCATCAAACCTATCTAAGCCAATATAATCTTTTGGAGCATTATCATTTATTTTTCCTTCTTCCGTAAAAACATTAATTATTTCTAATTTATTTCTTTGACCAACGTCATAGTCATTAAAATCATGTGCTGGCGTGATCTTAAGTGCTCCAGTTCCTTGCTCTGGATCAGCATAATTATCTTTAATAATTTTTATTTTTCTACCTACAATTGGTATTGTGACAGTTTTACCAACATGATTTTTATATCTTTTATCCTTTGGATTTACCGCAATCGCAGTATCGCCTAGCATTGTCTCAGGTCTTGTTGTGGCAATAGTGATAAATTCTGACGAATTGTCTATTGGGTATCTAATATAGTAAATCTTAGAATTCATCTCTCTTTGATCTACTTCCAAATCTGAAATCGCAGTTTTTAAAACAGTGTCCCAATTTACAAGTTTTTCAGCCTTATAAATCAATTTTTTTTTATGTAATTCTACAAAAACCTTAATGACTGATTTTGATAAATTTTCATCCATAGTGAATGCATTTCTTGACCAATCACATGAACATCCTAATTTTTTTAGTTGGTTGATAATTATATCCCCATATTCATTTTTCCATTCCCATACTTTTTCTATAAATTTTTCTCTACCAAGGTCAATTTTACTCAGATTTTCTTTTTCTAATTTTCTCTCAACAAGTGCTTGCGTTGCAATACCCGCATGATCAGTCCCAGGTTGCCATAATGTTTCGTAATTATTCATACGATAATAACGAACTAATAAATCTTGAATTGAATTATTTAAAGCATGACCCATATGTAAACTTCCAGTTACATTAGGTGGTGGAATTACAATTGAAAATTTTTTTGAATTTTTTTGTGGTTTAAATAATTTGTTTTTTTCCCAATAACCATAAATTTTATCTTCAACTTTTGAATGTATATATTTATCGCTTATCATGGGTGTTATTAGTTTATAATTTAATAATCTAAATTAACAATAATCAAATTGGAACGTTATTTAATAGACTAATTGCAAATATTTTATATAAAACTCAGTGTAGCTATCTTCTAAAACATATGGCAACGTGGCGGAATGGTTACGCAGAGGATTGCAAATCCTTGTATCCCGGTTCGATTCCGGGCGTTGCCTCCAAAAAAAATCTTGTTTTAGTGAAAAAAAAAAGTAAGTTGAGATTTTAATATTCCTCGGTAGCTCAGTTGGTAGAGCAGTTGACTGTTAATCAATTGGTCGCAGGTTCGAGTCCTGCCCGAGGAGCCAAAAATTATCCAACCTTTGAAATATTGTTACTTCCAGCCTGTAATGACTTATTAAACTTTAATTTTTGATCAGCATTTAGTTCAGAATATAATTTCACTAAAAAGTTATAATTTACATTCATATGACCTTCTTGTGATTTCTCTAAATTTATAAGATATTCTGAAAAATCCTCAAAAAAATAATTAATTGGTACTTTAAGATAGTTCGACAATTGTAATAACCTTATTGAACTTACCCCATTAGTGCCTTTTTCATATTTTTGAATTTGTTGAAATGTGACGTTGATTGCTTTTGCTACTTTAGTTTGAGTTAAACCTAGTGCTAGTCTTCTAAGCTTAAGCTTATTGCCTAAATGCTTATTAAAATTATCTTCCATTAAGACCCCTCTTAATTTTTATAAAAACTAATTGAACTAGTTTTTAATACCTACTGCAACAATAAATTTTTATTTTTTTTGCCTAAAAACCCGTATTAAGGGAAATATGTCAAGCATTACTTCAGCTATAATTTAAGAAATATTTCTTGAAATTAGCTTGAACTATAGTATCTGGCTGAGGAAAAGTTTGGTTCTTTCACTCTTGGGATTAGCAAAAAATTCTTTGGTATCAGCTTTTTCTACTATCATTCCCTCATCCATAAATATCATTTGATCTGCAACTTCTTTTGCAAAACCCATTTCATGTGTAACTACAATCATAGTCATTCCTTGTTTTGCTAAATTTACCATAACATCTAATACTTCTTTAATCATTTCGGGATCTAAAGCAGATGTAGGTTCGTCAAAAAGCATTATTTTTGGCTCCATACATAAAGCTCTTGCAATAGCAGCTCTTTGTTGTTGTCCTCCAGATAATTGTCCTGGATATTTTTGTGCTTGATCAAGAATTTGGACTCTTTCTAGATGTTTTAATGCTAATTCTTCCGCCTCTTTTTTAGGCATTTTTTTAACCCAAATAGGAGCTAGTGTGCAGTTATCCAAAATAGATAAGTGAGGAAATAAGTTAAATTGTTGAAATACCATTCCAACTTCAGCTCTAATTTGTTCAATATTTTTTGTATCCTCTGTTAATTCAGTTCCATCAACGACAATATTACCTTCTTGATGCTCTTCTAATCTATTAATACATCGAATTAATGTAGACTTTCCTGATCCAGATGGACCACAAACAACAATTTTTTCCTTTGGTTTAACCTCTAAATTTATTCCTTTTAAAACTTGGAAATCACCAAACCACTTATTCATATTACTTATTTGGATAATGCTATCTGACATAAATTTTTATCTATCGGTTTTATATTTTTGTTCTAGATTATAACTATATTTACTCATTGCATAACAAATAATCCAGAAAATTATAGCAGCAAATACATACCCTTCCATAGCAAATCCTAACCATTTCGGATTTGTTTTAGCTAAATTTAACATTCCAACTATTTCTAATAATCCAACAACAAATATTAATGGAGTGTCTTTTACTAATGCTAAGAAAGTATTTGCTATTCCTGGTATTACTAATTTAAGAGCTTGAGGTAAAATTACAAAAATATGCATTTTCCAATAACCCATACCTAATGATTTTGCAGCTTCGTATTGACCTCTCGGTAAAGCTTGTAAGCCACCTCTGATAACTTCTGCAACATATGCAGCCTCAAATAATGAAATTGCAATTATGGCTCTTACTAATTTATCAATGAAAAAGTCCTCAGGTAAAAACATCGGAAACATTACGGCAGACATGAATAAAACTGTTATTAATGGAACACCTCTCCAAAATTCAATAAAGCCAACTGATATATATCTAATTAATGGAAATTCTGATCTTCTGCCAAGAGCGAAAGCCATTCCAATTGGAAAACAGAATATAAGACAGAAAAAAGAAATTATAAATGTTAGCGACAAACCTCCCCATGCACCTGTTTCAACCCAATTTAAACCATCTAATTTTCCAAGCTCAATGTATTCTTCAAAAAAAAGAAAATATTTCAAAATTACATAAAGCGCTAAAGGAACTATTAAAAAGTAATAAAACTTAAATTTACTTGGAATAAAAAAACCAATGATGATAGATAAAATTGCAGCAATAATTCCATAAGAAAAGTCAAAAAATACAGGGCCACCTGAAATAAAAAAGAAGATAAACAAAAACGCAATCAAAGGATAAATAACTACATAATAAAGTGTTAAATATTTCTTAAATTTATCAGTCGCAAAATATCCTACTGAGCCGAGTAACACTAAAGCTACAAATGATAAATTAATTCTCCATTGTTCTGCATTTGGATACATTCCATACATAAATCTTCTCATCCAAACCTTAATATATGTCCAGCATGCACCAGAACCCGTACAAACATCTTTTGTATCTCCTGCAAAACTAGCATCAATAACAAACCAGCTTAATATAGGTGGTAGAGATTTGATGATTATGAATATTATCAATAATGATAAAACAGCATTAAAATTATTTGTATTAATATGTTTGTTTAAGAGGTCTAAATTTTTAATTCCACTATACTCTATTCGAATGAAATAAAGACCCACAAAACCAAGTATTAAAGGTAATAAGAAACTTAAAAAATTTGGTAAAAAATCAGTTAAATTTAATCTAAAAAAAGAGTTTAGAAAAACATCTAAAATACTAATAAAAAATAAAAAAGAACCAAGATACAAAAAGGTATTAAGATTAGTTCTATCAGGTTTTAAAAAATTAATACTCGACATTATTTCTCCTGAATAGCTATTTTCTTGTTGTACCAGTTCATTAAAATTGAGATTGAAATACTCAAAGTTAGATAAGTAAACATGGTGATTGATACTATCTCAATTGCCTTACCTGTTTGCATTAATGCTGTTCCAGCAAAGACTAACACTAAATCTGGATACGCTATCGCAGCTGCTAAGGATGAATTTTTAGTTAAATTTAGATATTGATTTGTTGTTGGCGGAATTATTATTCTCAAAGCTTGAGGCATAATTACTAATTTAAGTACTTGATTAGGGGTAAGTCCAATTGATGCTGCTGCCTCTTTTTGACCTTTACCAACACCTTGAATTCCTGCTCTGACACATTCTGCGATAAATGTTGCTGTATATAAAGATAAAGATAATGTTAATGCTATCAATTCTGGGGGCAAACTAACTCCACCCTCATAAATAAAAGATGTTGTTGCCAATTGTTTCAAAACAGGAACTTCAAAAGAAAGTCTTACGCCACCAATTAAAAAACTTAAAAGTGGAAGAATAAATATCAGTCCTATAGAAATTAAAAAAACTGGAATTTGTTTACCTTGATTTTCCTGAACCTTTTTGGCATGTGCTCGTATAACAATGATTGCTATGATTGCAGCTATAATTGAATAAAAGAAAATATTAAAATTTTGCCAAATAAATGCTGGGACATATAACCCTTTTATAGTTAGAAAAAAAACTCCAAACATTGCTTCAGCATCTTGTGGAAGTGGCAAAGCACGTAATGCAGCAAAATACCAAAAGAAAATTTGAAGTAGTAATGGAATATTTCGAAAAAACTCGACATAGAAAGCTGCAAATTTATTAATTAAATAATTGGGGGATAATCTTGCTATACCAACTATGACACCTAAGATTGTTGCAATGATTATTCCAATTACAGATACCAGTATTGTATTTAAAAGACCAACTAAATAAGCTCTAAAATATGAATGTGATCCATCATATTCAATTAATGAAAACTGAACGTCAAAAGATGATTCTTGAGATAGAAAACCATAACCAAAATCAATACCTCTATTTTCCATATTGATTTGGGCGTTATAAGTAAAAAAACCGAAAACTAAGACTACAGCTAAAACTGTAATTAATTGTGGGACTATATCTTTAAGTTTAAAATTCACTTTGCCGATAATATATGAGTTTATAAAAAAAGGGCTAGAAAAATCTAGCCCTTTTTAATTAATTTAAACTACAATTATCTTGCAGGTGGAACGTAAAGTATTCCGCCTTTTGTCCATAATTGGTTTGGACCTCTGTCTGGTAAAATTCCAGTGTCAGCTATGTTTCTCTTATAACTTTCACCATAATTACCAACTTGCTTGATAATTCTTAAGCTCCAGTCGTTGTCTAGACCAAAAGCAGCACCTAATTCACCTTCAGCTCCAACTAATCTTTTGATTGCTGGGTTGTCTGAAGTTTTCATCATGTCTGCATTTGCTGAAGTAATACCATATTCTTCAGCTTCGATCATAGTGTTCAAAGACCATCTAACGATATCTTCCCAAACTGCATCACCTTGTCTAACAACTGGTCCTAAAGGTTCTTTAGAAATAGTTTCTGGTAGAACAATGTGTTCATCAGGGTTTTTCATTTTTGTTCTTTGAGCAGCTAAACCAGATTTATCAGTAGTGTATGTATCACATCTACCTGCATCGTAAGCAGCAACAACTTCGTCAGCTTTTTCAAATGCAACTGGCTCATAAGAAATTCCTTTTGAATTAAAGAAGTCTCTCATGTTTAACTCAGTTGTTGTACCAATATTTGTACAAGCTGAGATACCATCTTTGAATTGGCTAGTTGAAGTGATACCTGAGCTTTTTCTTACCATGAAGCCTTGACCATCGTAGAAGTTTACTCCAACGAAAGTAAGTCCGATATCAGCATCTCTAGAAAGAGTCCAAGTTGTGTTTCTTGATAAGATATCAATCTCACCAGAAGTTAAAGCAGTAAATCTTTCTTTAGCACTTAGTGGTGTAAACTTAACTTTGTTTGCATCACCTAATACTGCAGCAGCTACAGCTCTACATACGTCAACGTCAACACCAGTCCAATTTCCTGCAGCATCAGCATTAGAAAATCCTGGAAGACCTTGAGATACTCCACATCTTACAAACCCTTTTTTCTGAGTGTTTTTAAGTGTTTTAGATTTTTTAGCAGCCATAGACTCTGTTGTAAAAGTGAACAACACAGCAACCATAGCAACTAAAGAAGTTAATTGTTTTAAGTATTTAAACATATTTCTTCCTATTGTTTATTTATTTGTTAACAAATAATTCAAAATTACTTTTGAATATTCTTAATTTAAGCATGATAAAAATAGGGGTTCAAGGGAAATTTAATCTCATTTCAAATTAATTGAGAATCTAGTCAAGATAAATTTTAACCAAAAATGTGCTAGTAATGGCGCGCCCTGAAGGATTCGAACCTACGACCCTCGGTTTAGAAAACCGATGCTCTATCCAGCTGAGCTAAGGGCGCAAAATCATACTACATATACAATAATTAATTAATTTTTAAAAAGAAATTTTTTCACAAGAAGCAAAATTGTTAATAACTCAATTCGTCCAACAATCATGAAAAAAATAAGACAATATTTGGTAAAATATGAAAGGTTATAAAAAGTTAAATCACTTAAACCATATGAACTTGAATTGACAGTATTCATTAATGTTAAAATAGATAACTTAAACGAATTTTCAAAGCTAAATTCACTCAAAGTCAATAATGTTGTTAAAATAAAAAGTGATAAAATAAATACGAGAACTGATAAAAAATATTTACTTATCTCATTAAAGTCAAAATTAACATCAGAGAAAAATAACTTATTCTTATATATATTTTTTGGTCTGCTGAATGATAAAATTTGATTAACTGAATATATAAATAAAGAATAAATCTTCATAAATCTCAATCCTGAACTTGTGGAAAAAAAAGATCCTCCAATAATTACCAAAATCAAATAAATGAAAGTCAAATTTGTATTTGAATTATTTAGTGTAAAACCAATATTCGACATACTACTTGATATTGACAAAAAATAATTCAAAAAGTTTTGATTAAAACTAAAAAATAAAAAAAAGATAATTAAAACTATAACGAAGTAAATTATTAAATTGAGATCTTCATATAGAAAATTAATATTTTTTCTCTTGAAGAAAAATAAGTTGTAACTAAAAAAAATACTAAAAAAAGAAGTTAACATCAAAAATGACAAAATAATAGTTTGAGTGTCATCTCTGATTATACTGGATAAATCACTTGTAGGTAAAAAACCACCTGAAGAAATTAATGAAAATGCTAAGTTTAAAGAATCAAAAGTTCTTATAGAAAATAAATTTAGTATTACAAAAATTACTAAAGTTATACCAGAATATATAAAAAAAACTTTTATAGCTTGTTTAAATACTTCTGAGGTATTAAATGAAAAAAAATTTGTTAAAGTTTTTTTAAAATTTTCATCATAAATATCTATTAAATAAATTATAGAAAATAAGAAATATAATCCACCAATCCATTGGGTAGTTGACCTCCATAAAATCAGACTTTGATCTATATTTTTAATATTTTCAAAGATAGTAAAACCAGTAGATGTAAAACCTGAAACTGCTTCAAAAAAAAGAATTTATAAAAGTTAAGTTATAAATACTTAGGTAAAAAGGAATAGATAAAATTAAAGGTAGTAAAATATATCCAAGAAAAACTGTTAAAATTTTTTGAAAAATTGATGTTTTTTTAGGTGATATTTTTAAAATATAAAAAAGAATTGCCATAATTGAAGATAAAAATAAACTTAAATAATAAGTATCTAAGTTTAGATAAAGATTGAAATAATAAGAATAAATTATATTAAAAAAAGATAAAATAGAAATTAGTCCAAAAAAGAAACTTAGATATCTAATTTGTAATCCAAACATCTAATTATACTGAACTTAATCTAAAAATATTTTCTACAAAAGATATAGAGTCTTTTTTGACAATAAATACAACTCTATCATCTTTTTCAAAAATAAAATTGGATCTAGGTATAATTATTTTTTTATCTCTTAATACAGCACCAATTCTTAATTCATCTGGTAAATTGGAATTTTTTATTTCTTTATTGATTAATTCAGAAGTCTCAATTATTTCAGCTTCAATTACCTCATATTCACCATCTGATAGAGTATAAGCATTTTCAATTGTTCCTTTGTGGATATGTTTTAAAATACTTGAAACAGTCGTCATTCTTGGATCAATTAAATCATCAATTTTTAGTGATGACTGAAGAAGCGAATAATTTGGTTTGTTAATTAATGCCATTGTTCTTTTATCATCTGTGTCTTTTTGATCTTTAGCAAATTTTTCAACTAACACACTGACCATCAAGTTATCTTCATCATCATTTGTTAGAGCTAATACAGTTTCAGCTTCGCCTAAATTTGCTTCAGTTAAAACTTCTTCATCTAGACCATCACCATTTATAACTATCGCATCGTTAAGCTGATTTGCTAAAAACTCTGCTCGCTCCTTATTTTTTTCAACAATTTTAACTCTCACTGTTTCTAACGTCTCCTCAATGTTCTTAGCTAAATTAAAACCTATATTTCCTCCACCTATAATCAAAATTTTTTTCGAAATTTTTTCTTCATGACCAAATGCTTCAAGTGTTTCTGACATTTGTGATGAGTTGATAATTACATAAATTTTATCATCTTTTTTTACCGAGTCTGTCTTCTTTGGAATAAAAAATTTATTATCTCTATTTATTCCAATAATATTTGCCTCTAATTTTGGGTATTTATTTGTGAGTTCATTAAATTTAATACCTATAGACTTACAATCTTCTTTAATGAATATCTCCAATAATCTAATTTTATTATCAGCAAAAGGTACACTATCCAACGCACCTGGTGCTTCCAATTTTCTTTGAATTGATTTGGAAATTTCTATCTCAGGAGAAATAATCACATCTATTGGTAAATTTTCTTTATTATAAACCCTTGTAAATCTTGGGTTTAGATAGTCTTGTGACCTAATTCTTGCTATTTTTTTTTGAATATTAAATATTGAAAATGCTATTTGACAAATAAGCATATTAATTTCGTCATTTCTTGTAACTGCTATAATCATATCTGTTTCAGCAGCATTGGCTTTCTCAAGAATTGATGGATATGTAGCTTTTCCAACGATTGCTTTTACATCTAAACTATCGTTGATTTTTTGGATATCCTCACTTGATTGATCAATAACTGTTATCGAATGACCTTGTTCACTCAATAACTTTGCAATAGTAAAACCTACTCTACCAGCACCGCAAATGATTATATTCATTTCAATTAAATTCTTTTATTCCTAAGCCTTTAAGCTTTCTATGAAGAGCACTTCTTTCCATTCCAACAAAGTTGGCTGTTTTAGATATATTTCCATTAAATTTTTTAAGTTGGATAGTTAAATACTCTTTTTCAAAGTTTTCTCTAGCCTCTTTTAATGGCACAGATAAGCTATTTTCACCAATTTTATCGTCATAATTGTCGCTTTTTAACGACTCTTTTACAATGTTAGAAATTTTGTCTTTTGTATCAGGTTGTAAAATTGCAATTCTCTCAATCAAATTTCTTAGTTCCCTTACATTGCCTTTCCAATCATGATTCAAAATGTATGTGTCATTTTCATCAATATCTAATTCTTTAATATTATAATTTGCAGAAATCATCTTTGAAAAATACCTTATTAACAGAGGTATATCTGAAATTCTTTCGTTTAATGATTTAATGTTAATTTCAAAAACATTTAACCTATGATAGAGATCCTCTCTAAAATTACCAATTTTTATTTCGTCTTTTAAATCCTTACTTGATGAACAAATTAATCTAACGTCAACATTAATATCATTGTTACCATTTAATCTTTTAAATTTTTGATCAATAAGAACTCTTAATATTTTTGATTGAATGACAAGGGGAATTTCAGAGACTTGATCAATTAATAAAGTACCTTTATTAGCCTTTTCTAAAGCACCATATGAAATAGAACCATCGCTCTTTTCCTCTCCAAATAATTCTTGTTCATATTTTTCTGAATCAAGAAGTGCACCATTTAAAATAATAAATGGATCTTTTTCTCTTTTAGAATTTTTATGAATTTTTCTTGCAATTAATTCCTTCCCTGAGCCTGATGGCCCATTTATGAGAATCCTGCTCTCAGTTAAAGATATCTTTTTTATTTGTTCTCGTATTGAAGATATATTCTTACTATCACCTATTAAATCATATGAAGAAAATAACTTATTTTCGTAATCCTTATTTTGTTTTTTTAATTGAAGATTTTCAACAGCTCTGGTTATAAAGTTTAATAATCTAGCTTGGTCAAAAGGTTTTTCAACAAATTCAAATGCACCATGTTTCAATGAATTTACTGCCATCTCAATATTAGCATGACCTGTAATAATAATTACTGGGACATCCTTATTTTTAGACTTAATATGAGATAATAACTCTATTCCATCATTATCACCTTTATCTAATTTGACGTCTAGAATAGCTACATCAGGCATTTTTTTATCTATTTCTTTTAATGCTTGATTGTAATTAGCCGCTACTCTAGTTTTGTAACCAGCATCAACAATTAATTCGTTTAGGATATTTCTTATATCCGCATTATCATCAACTATTAATATTTCTGTTGTCATTAAAATAAAATCTTATCTGTATTTTTGCACCATTTTTAATTGGAATGAATTCAAGTTCACCTTTGTGATCATTTATAATTTTGTTTACTATAGATAGGCCTAGTCCAGTTCCATTTTTTTTTGTTGTGTAATATGGATTTAAAATTTCCTTTATATTATTTTCATCAAAACCAACACCATTGTCCTCTATTGATATTAAAATATGGTCATTATTTGTTGAAATTTCAATTAAAATTTTCTTTTTAAAATCAGGGTTTTTTTCAACTTTTTGTTCGATGCTCTCAATAGAGTTCTTTAAAAGATTAATGAAAACTCTTGAAATTTGCTCTTTGTCACATTCAAGTAAAATCTCCTCATCTTTTTTATTTAAGTTTATTTCAATGGATTTATTAACCTCTGATAACAATTTGATATTTTCACTTAATAACTTTACCAAATTATTTCTCTTTAAAGTAGGTTTTGGCATTCTCGCAAAATCAGAAAATTCATTTACTAAATTTTCTATTTGTTTAATTTGAGAGTTTATAATTTTTAAATTTTCTTTAAAAGATTGTTGGTCTTCATTAGTTATTTGTCCAGAGTATTTAGTTCTAATTCGATCTATTGTTAATTGTATTGGTGTCAGAGGATTTTTAATTTCATGGGCTAACTTTCTTGATAGATTTCCCCATGCTTTATATCTCTCATTAATAATTAATTTTTCTTGCTGGTTTTTAAGTCTACTAATCATAGAATTAAAGTTTTTATTCAATACTTCCATATCTTTATCGGTTTTGATTTCTGGTACTTTTGTATTTAAGTTTCCATGACCTATTTCTGTTGATGCTAGGATAAGATTGTTAATAGATCTAAAAAATCTTGATGAAAATCTAATTGCTATTGTGATAGAAATAAATAGTAGCAATGAAACAATTATGATATAAATGATAAAAAAAGAAATTTTTATGCCCGTACTTCTTTCTTCGACAGTATAATAAAAGTTAATAGCTTCTTGAGACTCAGTTAAATAGTTTGAGATATTTTTATCTAAAAATTTCACAACATACAAAAAACGATCTTCAGATGATTGTAATCGCATAATTGCAGCTGAAATATTAGCTTTTGTATTTATTATTTTTAATGGTCTATCATCCTCAAGGACTAAATTTAATGCTTTATCAACAGGTGGTATATATTTTTCTTTTTTTTCTGTTGAGTATAATAATTTCTTATTTTTATCAATTATATGAATTTCATCAACGTCTCTAATAATTTTTTGTGTTCTCAAAAATCTTAAATATTCATTAGCATTCTCATTTAAAAAATTAGCACTTTTATTTGTATCGAATGCAATCAAAATTATATCTGATTGTATTTTATTTCTTACTTCTTCAACATAATTTCTAGCAAGTTCATAGGAATTATTTACTACAGTTGTAACTTTTCTATCGAAGTACTTTTCTAGAGCAAAAGAAAAAAGAAATAAGGAAAAAATTGAAATTAAAATTGATGGTATTAAAGTAAATAATGAAAAATATGTTATGTATTTTTTATTTGATGTTAAGCCATCTTTATCAATATCAACTTTAATTGAATTTTTTACCTCTACAAAAATAAAGATGAATAATAAAATAAGTAAAAAAATATTTGAAATTAGTAAATATTGTAAATTTTTTTCATTTAATTCAACAAAACTTCTATCAATAAATGTCAAAAAGGTTAAAAAACCCAGAAATAGTGTGATACTAGATAGAATAATAATAATTATATTTTTTTTCAAAAATTCTAACATAAATTAGAATTATAGCATTTAAACGAATGAACAACTATTTTGTAATATTGGCTGCTGGAAAAAGTAAGAGATTTAATAAAAAAATACCCAAGCAATTCTTTAATTACCGAAATAAAGAAATAATTGATCATTCCATAGAAAAATCTCTCAATTCAAAGCTATTTAAGAAAATTTTAATTGTTTCAAATAATCTTAAACATTTAAAAAAAAAAAAGTATCCTAAATCAATAAGTATTATTAGAGGGGGAAAGGAAAGATCAGATTCCTCTTTTAAAGCTTTAAAATTTCTAAAAAGATATAAGCCAAAAAATGTATTTATACATGATGCTGCTAGGC
The DNA here is from genome assembly GCA_003213155.1 of Pelagibacteraceae bacterium AG-426-G02. Lineage (GTDB taxonomy): Bacteria > Pseudomonadota > Alphaproteobacteria > Pelagibacterales > Pelagibacteraceae > Pelagibacter. The sequence goes on from QCNQ01000001.1 coordinate 139,190, forward strand.
CCAATTTTTCAATTAGATTACTAAAAAATATTACTAAAAATCTGAAAAATAATAAAGCCGTAGTTCCAATTATCAGTTCAAAAGACACAATAAAATATAAAACTCAAAATCAAATATTTAATCTAAACAGAAATAATTTATTATTAACACAGACCCCTCAAGCATTTAGATTTAAAGAGCTTTATAAAATTACAAAAAATCAAAAAAATAAAGTCACTGATGAAGCAACATTATTTATAAATAATGATTTTAAAATCAAATTTATACCAGGTGAAAAAGCAAATAATAAGATTACATATATTGATGATATAAAAACTCCCAAGACTTTTTATGGTATAGGTTTCGACATTCACAAATTAGTAGAAAATAAGAAATTGTACCTTGGAGGTGTAAAAATTCCTTTTCATTCAGGTCTTGAAGGTCATTCTGATGGAGATGTAATTTTACATGCAATTATTGATTCTATTTTAGGAGCTATTAGAAAAAAAGATATTGGAACTTATTTTCCAAACACAAAACAATTTAAAAATATCAGATCTCCAAAAATGCTAAAACCAATCATGATTAATTTAAACAAATCTAATTTTTTTATAAACAATTTGGATATAAACTTAATTTGTCAAAAACCAAGAGTATCAAAATATAGAGACAAAATAATTAAATCAGTCTCAAAATTAACTGGTATTAATGAAAATCAAATAAATTTAAAGGGTAAAACTGTGGAAAAATTAGGTTTAATTGGAAAAGAAAAGGCTATCGCTTGTGAAACCATAATCTCAATCACAAAATATGATTAAAACTTTTAATTCATTATTAGCAACAATGTTTGGGCTAGGAAAAATTAAGATTATTCCTGGAACTTTCGGATCCTTAGCTACAACTATTTTTCTTTATTTTTTTTTTCATATATTAAAGTTATCACCAAATATAGTCTTAATAAGTTTGCTTATTATTTTTATTTATTCATTCATAGCAGTAGCATCCTATATAAAGGAGAAAGAAAATAAAGATCCAAAAGAGGTCATTATCGACGAATTTATAGGTCAATCTATACCAATTTATCTCTACGAAATATCCCATGGAACACAAAAAACATCTGATGAAGCTATAATTCTTTATGGAATTTGCTTTGTACTTTTTAGATTTTTTGACATTCTAAAACCATTTCCAGTAAATTATTTTGACAAAAATTATAAAAATAGTTTCGGTGTAATAATGGACGATGTTTGTGCAGGATTATATGTTGTTCTATCATTAATTTGTTTTATGTTATTAAACAGTTATTTAATTTAATGAAAAATTTAGTCAGGCTTTTAACCAAAAAAAAATTAAAACTTTCTGTTGCTGAGTCTTGTACTGGAGGGATGTTAGCTAGTTCAATTACATCAATAAATGGTGCCTCAAAAGTATTCAATTTAGGACTAGTCACCTACTCTAACCAAGCTAAAATTAGAATTCTCAAAGTTAATAAAAATATTATTAAAAATTATGGTGCAGTTAGCCACCAATGTTGTTTGGCAATGGTTAATAACTTATCTAAAATATCAAGAGCCAATATTAACGTTTCTATAACTGGAATCGCTGGCCCCAAAGGTGGCACCAAACAAAAGCCAGTAGGTCTAGTTTATATTGGTATAAAAAAAGGCAAAAAAGTACAGATTAATAAGTGTTTATTTAAAAGTAAAAAAAGATCTACAATTCAAAAAGCAACTGTTAAAAAAACCTTAGATTTAATCCTTAGAATTTCCAAATAATTCTTCAGCTCTTTTTTGAAAGGCATCAGCTATTTTTTCTAAACCAAATTGAAAAGAGACTACCATTAAAGAATTTAAAAATTTATTCTTTATTTCAAAATCAATATCAAAGGTGATTTCAGTAATACCATTATTTTTATCAGTAAAAGTCCAATTATTTGTTAGATGATTTAATGGTCCTTCTATGTTTTTTACATAGATTGAATCAGTTTTTTTATTAAAGGCAACATCACTTTTGTATGTATCTTTAAATGGTCCTTTACCGATGGTTAAATCAGCAACAATTTTTTGTAAATCACCATCTTTTTTGTTTTCATATATTTTCGCATTAAAACAAAATGGAACAAATTCAGGATATTTTTCTATATCTAAAACAAGTTCAATTAAGTCTTTTTTTTCACATTCAATTAATCGCTTAACTGAAGCTTTTGGCATTAATGATTGTTAATCCGATTTTGTTGTAGTTTAGCAAAATCTTCATCTGCATGATAAGAAGATCTTGTTAATGGCGATGACGAAACTAATAAAAAACCTTTTGATTTAGCAATACTTCCTAATTCATCAAATTCCTCTGGTGTGTAGTATCTATCAAGAGGATGATGTCTAACAGATGGTTGTAAATATTGGCCAATTGTTAAAAAATCTACATCTGCAGCTTTTAAATCATCCATTACCTGCAAAATTTCATCTTTTTTTTCACCTAAGCCAACCATTATTCCTGATTTTGTAAAAATTTTCTTATTTATCATTTTAGCATTTTTCAAAAGTTCCAAAGATGCGAAATATCTAGAACCTGGTCTTACTTTTAAGTAAAGACTAGGAACAGTTTCAATATTATGATTAAAAACATCCGGATTCGCCTCTAAAACTTTTTTATAAGCATCACCCTTTCTTAAAAAATCAGGAGTTAAAACTTCAATTGTAGTATTTGGATTTGTTTTTCGTGTTTGGTTAATAACCTCAAAAAAATGATTTGAACCACCATCATCTAAATCATCACGATCAACTGATGTTATTACAACATGTTTTAAATTTAATTTTTTTACAGCTTGAGAAATTTTTATTGGTTCAAGATTATCCAGTTTTCCTGGCTTACCAGTTTTTACGTCACAAAAAGCACACGCTCTTGTACATGTATCACCCATAATCATAAATGTAGCATGTCTTTTACTCCAACATTCCGTAATATTTGGACAATTAGCTTCCTGACAAACTGTTACAAGATTATTTTTATTTACGATTGTTTTTGTTAAAAAAAATTCTTTGCTATTTACTAATTTTGATCTTATCCAATCTGGTTTTTTTTTAATTGGATTTATCGGTTTGTTCTGCTTTTCTGGGTGTCTAATTTTCATTTTTTTTAATTATATAAATTTTTTCATTTTTTTTACCAAATATGAACCTTTCTCTAATCAAAGATTCTATATAATCAAGATCTAGATTGTCACTTAACAATGAATTCTTAAATTCCAAGTCGCTTATTTGGTTAATTATTAAAGATTCTTGTTGTTTTAAGTTTTGTAAAATCTCTTTTTTTTCAAAATATGAAACTAACCCTCTTTGACCAGATAAAAGATTAAAAAAGAAATAAAGTATCAAAAAAGTAGAAACTAATAAAAGGTAATTTTTTTTTAATCTTTGAAGCATTAATGAATCTTATTCATTCTAGCTTTTTTTCCAAGTTCTTCTTCTATACGAATTAATTGATTATATTTAGCCACTCTTTCAGATCTAGCTAAAGATCCTGTTTTTATTTGGTTGGAGTTGGTACCTACCGCTAAATCGGCAATAAATGTATCTTCACTATCTCCTGATCGATGTGAAATAATAGTATTAAACCCTATAGTTTGAGCAAATCTTATAACATCAAGTGTTTCGGTAACTGTACCAATTTGATTTAGTTTTATCAAAATTGAGTTTGATGAAACATTTAAAAATCCTTTTTTTAATCTTTCCAAATTTGTAACATAAAGATCATCTCCAACTATCTGCACTTTTTTAGTAGATCTCATAAATTTACTCCACGACGTCCAATCATTTTCAGAAAATGGATCTTCAATCGATTTAATTTTATATTTATCAATCATTTTTTTGTACTCTGAAATTGTTTTATCAACAGAAACATATTTTTTTGAGTGAATAGAATATTTATCTTTTTTAAATAATTCATTAGCTGCAACATCCAAACAAATTGAAACATCTTTACCATTTCTAAATCCTGATTTTTTAATTGATAAAACAATCAAATCTAAGGCCTGATTGTTGCTATTAATCATCGGTGCAAATCCACCTTCATCACCAACCGATGTGGCTAAACCTTTTGCTTTAATTAATTTACTTAAGTTTTTAATTACTAAATAACAGATTCTCATTGCTTCAGAAAAAGATTTTGCTTTATCTGGTCTAATCATAAATTCTTGAATTCTAAGACCATTATTTGCGTGTGCTCCACCATTAATAATATTCATTAATGGATAAGGTAATTTAAAATTTTTTGTTGCATAAAAAGATTTATAAAGAGAAATTCTTTTTACTTTTGCTGATAACTTTTTTGCAGCCATTGATACCGCTAATATTGCATTAGCTCCTAGTTTTGTTTTTTGTTTAGTGCCATCTAAATTAATAAGTATTTCATCTATTCTTTCTTGATTATGTACGTTTTTATTTCTCAGAGCTCTTGATATTTTGGAATTAATTAAATTAATTGCAGAGAAAACACTTTTGCCTAAATATCTTTTATTATTAGTATCTCTTTTTTCGTAGGCTTCATAAGTACCCGTAGAGGCTCCTGAGGGACAAATTGCTTTTGCACTTTTGTTTTTTACATGAACCTCTGCTTCAATAGTTGGATTTCCTCTACTATCAAAAACTTGTCTTGCTTTAACTTTTAGAATTTTACTCACTTAATTTTTAATAAGATTATCAATATCGCTTAATTGTTTTAGAAGATCTTCTAATTTATCTAATGGTACCATGTTGGGCCCATCAGATGGAGCATTATCTGGATCTTGATGGGTTTCAATAAAAACTCCTGCAACTCCAACTGCAACTGCAGCTCTTGCTAAATATTCGACAAACTCTCTTTGACCACCACTTTTTTCTCCAAGACCACCTGGTTGTTGCACTGAGTGTGTTGCATCAAAAATTACTGGATAACCATTCTTAGCCATTATAGGTAACGACCTCATGTCAGAAACTAAAGTGTTGTATCCAAAACTTGCACCTCTTTCAGTTACTAATATTTTGTCGTTTCCAGAATCTGAAATTTTCTTTGTTACATTAACCATATCCCATGGTGCAAGAAATTGACCTTTTTTTACATTAATAATTTTATTTGTTTTAGCTGCAGCAATTAACAAGTCTGTTTGTCTACATAAAAAAGCCGGGATTTGTAAAACATCAACATGTTTTGAAACGATTGCACATTGCTCAGCATTATGAATGTCTGTGAGGATAGGGACATTTAATTCTTTTTTAATTTTATCAAACACAGGTAAAGAAGCTTCTAATCCAGCTCCCCTTTTGCCTTTTAAGCTTGTTCTGTTCGCTTTATCAAATGAAGTTTTGTAAATAAATCCAAGACCAAATTTTGAGGTAATTTCCTTAATTTTTCCTGCCATATCCATTGCATGTTGTTCACTTTCAAGCTGGCAAGGTCCAGAAATTATACAAATCTTATCATTGTTCGAAATATCTATTTTTCCACAATTTACTTTAATGCTACTCATTTATGATTTTTTGATGCTTTGATAAAAGATGAGAATAATGGATGTGGAGCAAAAGGTCTAGATTTAAATTCTGGATGAAACTGTACGCCAATAAACCAAGGATGATTTTTTAACTCAATGATCTCAGGTAAAAAACCATCAGGCGATAAACCAGAAAAACTCATTCCTTTTTTTTCAAATTTGTCTTTTAGATTGATGTTAACTTCATATCTGTGTCGGTGTCTTTCTTTGATAATCTTTTTTCCATAAATTTTTTTAATTTTAGAATTATTTTGTAATTTCGCATCATAAGAACCCAATCTCATTGTTCCACCTAAATTTTTATCTGTTCCTTTGATAGTTTTTCCATCTTTAATCCACTCATTTATCAATCCAATTACAGGTATGCCATTTCTATCAAATTCACTCGAAGTTGCTTTTTTTAAATTTAATTGATTTCTCGCAAATTCTATAATTGCCATTTGCATTCCATAACATATTCCAAGAAAAGGAACTTTATTTTTTCTAGCATATTTTATTGACTCTATTTTTCCAGTTGTTCCTCTTTTACCAAAACCACCAGGTATTAATATACCTGAAATGTGTTTAAGTTTTGATTTAATCTCAGAAACTTTTAATTTTTCAGAGTCAATTCTTACTAAATTTACCTTTACATTATTTTGAATACCTCCATGAGTAAGAGCTTCATCTAAAGATTTATAAGCATCTTTTAACTCAACATATTTACCAATTATTGCAATATTCACCTGTTTTTTAGTTTGTAAAATAATTTTAGTTATTTTTTTCCATGGTTTAAGGTTTGCGGGTTTTTTTGATTTAAGCTTAAAATAATTTAATACTTGAACATCAAGTTTTTCTCTAAAAAAACTTATCGGTGCTTCATAAATTGTTCTTACATCAACAGTTTCTATTACATTTTTAATATCTACGTTGCAGAAAAGTGAGATTTTTTTACGATGTTCTAATGGGATAGGTCTTTCTGATCTACATATTATAATATCAGGTTGAACACCTATACTTCTCAATTCTTTAACAGAATGTTGAGTAGGTTTAGTTTTAATTTCATCTGAGGACTTTAAATAAGGTACTAAGGTAAGATGAATAAATAATGCATTTTTTTTTCCTATATCATTTGCAAATTGTCTTATGGCCTCAATAAATGGTAGACTCTCAATATCACCAACAATTCCACCAATTTCACAAATAACAAAATCTTCTTTAGACGAGTCATTCTTTATAAACTCTTTTATTCTATCAGTTATATGTGGAATAACTTGAACTGTTTTTCCGAGATATTTTCCTTCACGTTCTTTCTTTAATACATCATTATAAATTTTACCTGTTGTAATATTATCAGACTTCTTTGCAGATACTCCAGTAAATCTCTCATAATGCCCAAGATCTAAATCTGTTTCAGCACCATCATCAGTTACAAAAACCTCTCCGTGTTGAAATGGGCTCATTGTTCCAGGATCTACATTTAAATAAGGATCTAATTTCCTCAATCTAACTTTATACCCTCTCGATTGAAGTAAATAAGCTAGAGATGCAGAAGAGAGACCTTTTCCTAACGATGAAACCACGCCGCCCGTGACAAAAATAAATCGCGCCATGGAAGTATCTTATAGCGAATAAAAAAGAAATTTAAAAGTATTAATTATTATTTTCTGGAATAGCGGGAGTATCCTCTGCTTTTTCTTCAATAGTATCCAAAACAGATGATGTAGGTGTTAATTCTCCTCTAGATACAATTGTAAGTGCTAAACTACAAATTATAAATAGAGTGGCAACAACGGCTGTTGCTTTGGTCATAAAATTACCTGCTGATCTGGAAAACATAAAACTTTCCTGAGAAACTCCAATTCCTAAAGCACCACCCTCAGACTTTTGCATCAAAACTAGTAACACCAATATTAATCCAAATATGATGTTCAAAATTAACAATATATTTTCCATGAGGGGTTAATTATATGTTTTTTTAATTATATCAATAAATTTTTTAGGATCTTGAGATGCCCCACCTATTAAGTAACCATCAATATTATTTATAGATTTCAATTGATTAATATTTTTTGGATTTACTGAGCCACCATAAAGAACTTTATAATTCTTTTTTTCTTTTTTAATAAAACTGATTGTCTTAAATAAGTCATCAGATTTTGGTATAATTCCTGTACCAATTGACCAAACTGGTTCATATGCGATTATAATTTTTTTATTGTTTTTAATATTTTTCAAACCTGCTTTAATCTGTCTATTTAAAACACTTTTGGTAATTTTTTTTCTTTTTGCTTTAAGCGTCTCACCAATACAAAAAATTACCCTCAGCCCAGACCTCAATGCACTTTTAATTTTAAGATTTATTAATCTATCAGTTTCACCAGCTTGTCTATTTTCGGAGTGGCCAATAATAACATATTTAGCACCAACACTTTTTAACATGTAGGAATTGACTGAACCTGTAAAAGCACCATAAACATCCTGCTCATGACAATTTTGAGCACCGACTTCAATATTTGAACCTCTCAATTTTTTTGACATTTCTCCTATCAAGGTATTTGGTGGGCAGTAAATTATTCTCAAAGATTTTCTTTTTTTAAAGTTCTTAAAAAATTTGACAATTTTATTCAGTGAATTTAAGGAATTTAAAACACCAAACATTTTCCAATTTGCAATAAAGTACATATATTTATTTGTCATTAGACGTTTTTTAATTTATAGGTTTGCTTTTTATAGATCAATAAATTTATAATAATGATTAGTAGTCTAAGAAATTTTGCAAAAACAAAACTTGCTGGTGTTTTTGTTGGTATAATCATCTTGCCATTTGTTTTTTGGGGAATGGGTGACATGTTTAGCAGTGGAAATACAAACAATGTAGTGAAGATTAATGAAAAAAGTATTTCTACTGAAGAATTTATTGATTACTTAAATAGTTCTGGAATTCCTGAAAAAACAATTAGAGAAAACTTAGACCAAAATATAATAGAAGAGCTTCTTTCTGGTTTAGTTTCTACAACATTGCTTGATTTAGAAATTAAAGATTTTGAGTTAAGCATTTCTAAGCTTATCCTATTAAAGAAAATAAAAGAAAATAAAAATTTTCGAGATGAAAATGGTATTTTTCAAAGAATTAAATATGAAAAATTTTTACTAGAAAATAATTTATCTGCACCAGGTTTTGAACAAAGATTAAAAACCAGAGAACTACAAAAAAATCTTTTTGATTATATCGGTGCTGGCACAACATCTCCACAATTTTTGATAAATAAACTTTATGAAGAAGAAAGTCAGAAACTTGATATAGAATTTATTGATTTAAAGGATTTCTATGTAAAAAAAGAAAATATTACTGAGGAAGAATTAAATAAATTTATTATTGAAAATAAAGAACAATTAAAAGTTGAATATCTTGATTTCAGTTACTCGATAATAAATCCTAAAAATCTGATTGGAATTGATGATTTTAATCAGACATTTTTTGATAAAATTGATCAAATAGAAATTGATATTTCAAATGAATTTGATTTTAAAACAATAATATCTAATTTTGATTTAACATCAATTGATATCAAAGACTTTAAATTTTCACCAGATAGTAACAAAATTGAAAAAAAAATTTTTGAGCTAAGAAATAATAAGTTTGATATTTTTGAAATTGAAAATAATTATATTCTTTATCATATAAAAAATATTTCACAAAGGGAACCAGACTTGAATGATGACCAAATGAAGCAAGAGGTACTTGAATTAGTTTTTCAAAAAAATAAATTTGACTATAACCAAAAAT
>QCNQ01000002.1 GCA_003213155.1 Pelagibacteraceae bacterium AG-426-G02
ATTTAGAGACAAATAATAAAGAACAAGACCAAGAACAAGAACAAGAACAAGAAAAAACTCCAGAAGAGAAAATTTTAGAATTAGAAGATAAGCTTGCAAGATCATTTGCAGAAATGGAAAACCAAAGAAGAAGGTTTGAAAAAGAAAAAGAAGATGCTTTTGAATATGGAGGGTTTTCCTTTGCAAGAGAAGCTTTAAATTTAATAGATAATCTTGAAAGATCAAAACAAATTTTATTAAACGATGAAACTTTAAAGGATACTGAGGCATTAAAAAAAACACTCGAACATTTTGACATTATCAATAAAGATTTAATTTCAATTTTTTCAAAAAATAAAATCAAGCCTATTGAATGTCTCAATAAAAAATTAGATCCAAACTTTCATCAAGCAATGATGGAAATAGAGGATGATCAAAAAGAACCCGGAACAATTGTTCAAGAAATACAAAAAGGATTCACAATTAAAGATAGATTGTTGAGACCGGCTTTAGTGGGTGTAGCAAAAAAAAGTGAAAAAAAAGAGGAAAAAAATGAGGAAAATAAAGAAAATTCAGGAGATAAATAATATTTAAATGAACTTGTAGAATTCAATTTCAACCCTATATGAAGATAACATATAACTGATATGAGCAAAATAATTGGAATAGATTTAGGAACAACTAACTCTTGTGTGGCAATTATGGAAGGGAGCCAGGCAAAAGTTTTGGAAAATGCAGAGGGTGCAAGAACTACGCCTTCAGTAGTTGCTTTTACTGAAGAAAAAGAAAAATTAATAGGACAACCGGCTAAAAGACAAGCAGTAACAAATCCAGAAAATACAATTTTTGCAGTCAAAAGATTAATTGGTAGAAACTTTGAAGACCCAACTGTTAAAAAAGATATCGAGGCTGCACCTTTTAAGATTGTAAATTCAGAAAAAGGAGACGCATGGATTGAAGCGAAAGGAGAGAAATATTCGCCTTCACAAATTTCTGCTTTTATTCTCCAAAAAATGAAAGAGACCGCTGAAAAATATTTAGGTCAAGCTGTAACAAAAGCGGTAATAACTGTCCCTGCATATTTTAATGATGCACAAAGACAAGCTACCAAGGATGCTGGAAAAATAGCTGGGTTAGAAGTTTTAAGAATTATCAATGAACCAACTGCAGCTTCACTAGCTTATGGTTTAGATAAGAAACAAAATAAAAAAATTGCAGTTTACGATTTAGGTGGTGGAACTTTTGATGTATCAATTCTAGAATTAGGTGATGGAGTTTTTGAAGTAAAATCTACAAATGGTGATACTTTTTTAGGTGGAGAAGATTTTGACAACGCTGTTGTGGAATATTTAATTTCTGAGTTCAAAAAAGACAGCGGTATTGATTTAAAAACTGATAAGTTGGCATTACAAAGATTAAAAGAGGCAGCTGAAAAAGCAAAAATTGAACTTTCAGCAGCTGAGCAAACGGATATTAATTTACCATTTATAACTGCTGACAAAACTGGTCCTAAACATATTAATTTAAAAATGACTAGAGCCAAGTTAGAAGCTTTAGTTGAGGATTTAATAGCTAAGACTATTCCACCATGTAAAACTGCTTTGAAAGATGCTGGAATTTCAGCTAGCGATGTTGATGAAGTGGTAATGGTCGGAGGTATGACTAGAATGCCAAAAGTCATTTCTGAGGTAAAAAATTTCTTTGGTAAAGAACCAAACAAAAGTGTTAATCCAGATGAAGTGGTTGCAATGGGTGCTGCAATTCAAGCTGGTGTTTTACAAGGTGATGTAAAAGATGTTCTTTTATTAGATGTAACACCATTATCCCTAGGAATTGAAACTCTAGGCGGTGTATCTACAAAACTTATTGAAAAAAATACAACTATACCTACAAAAAAAAGCCAGGTATTTTCTACTGCTGAAGATAACCAGCCAGCCGTCTCAATACGTGTTCTTCAGGGTGAAAGAGAGATGGCAACAGATAATAAATTACTTGGTAATTTTGAACTAGTTGGTATTGCTCCGGCACCAAGAGGAGTTCCTCAAATTGAGGTGACTTTTGATATAGATGCTAATGGAATAGTTAATGTATCAGCTAAAGATAAAGGTACTGGTAAAGAACAAAAAATTCAAATTCAAGCCTCTGGTGGATTAAGTGATGAGGAAATTGAAAAAATGGTAAAAGATGCTGAGGCCAATAAAGAAGCAGACAAGAAAAAAAGAGAGTCTGTAGATGTTAGGAATCAGGCAGATACTCTAATTCACTCAACTGAAAAGAATCTAAAAGAACATGGATCTAAAGTTTCAGATGTAGAGAAAAAAGCAATTGAAGATGGGTCAAATGCATTAAAGGAATCTCTTAAAGGTGAAGATATTGAGGACATTAAGAAGAAGACAGAGGCATTAGTACAAGCTTCGATGAAACTAGGAGAAGCTATTTACAAGTCACAACAAAGCACAAAACCAGATTCTGGTAAAGATGATGGAAATGATGAAAAGGGAAAGAAAGACGATAATGTTGTTGATGCGGACTTTGAGGAAGTAAAAGACGAGAATAAAGAAAAAAGCGCTTAACTGACATCTATTTGTCCAGGTTATATACATGGCTAAAAGAGATTATTATGATGTCTTAGGAGTAAGTAAAAGCGCAAGTCCCGACGAACTAAAATCAGCCTACAGAAAATTAGCTGTTAAATATCACCCTGACAAAAATCCTGGGGATAAATCAGCAGAAGATAAATTTAAAGAAGCCAGTGAGGCTTATGGTGTTCTCTCTGATAAATCAAAAAAAGAAAACTATGATAACTTTGGACATGCTGCTTTTGAAAATGGTGGCGGTGGTAGAGGTGGTTTTGGTGGTTTTAGTGGCTTTAGTAGTGCAGATTTCTCTGACATTTTTGAAGATTTTTTTGGGGACTTTGGTGGAGGCAGAAGAAGTTCAAGAAGAAGCTCAAATAACAGAGGCTCAGATCTAAGATATGATTTATCAATTACACTAGAGGAGGCATACACTGGTAAAAAACAAAATATCCAATTTTCTACATCTGAAAAATGTAATACCTGTAAAGGAAATGGTTCCAAACCAGGCTCTAGCCCGGATAGATGCACCTATTGTGGAGGAAATGGAAGAGTTAGATCTAATCAAGGTTTCTTTACAGTTCAACAAACCTGTCCTCAGTGTGCAGGAAGTGGTGAAGAAATTACCAATCCATGTGGGGATTGTAACGGACAAGGAAATAAACAAACAAACAAAAAAGTATCTGTAACAATTCCTAAAGGTGTAGATGATGGTACGAGAATAAGACTTGCCGGCAAAGGTGAAGCTGGAATAAGAGGGGGCACTAGTGGAGATTTATATTTATTTATAAATGTTAAATCTCATGAATTATTTAAAAGATCTGATGTCAATTTATTTTTTGAATTTCCAATTTCAATTGCTGATGCAGCTCTTGGTACAACGATAGAAATACCTACAATTGATGGAAAAAAAGCAAAAATTAAAATACCAGACGGAACTCAAGACGGGAAACAATTTAGATTAAAGGGCAAAGGTATGCCATTTATGCGAAGGGGTGATTTTGGTGACTTATATGTTCAAGTCAAAACCGAAGTTCCTGTATTTTTAAATAAAGAGCAAAAAGATTTATTAGAACAGTTTAGAAAAATAGAAAACGAAAAATCGAATCCAAGTATAAAAAAATTTTTTCAAAAAGCTAAAAGTTTTTGGAAAGGTTAAAAAATGGGATTAGAAGAGATAGTTCCAGCTATTTTTTTAATAGCAGTTTTAATTCTAGTTTTACCTGAATTTTTAAGATCAAACTCAAAATCAAAATTATTTTTCAAAAACTCTTTGATATGGATAATTATTATAGCATCTGTTTTAATTGTATACAATTTTGTGGCTTAAAAAGTAATTCAAACTATTGAATATTTAGATAAATTTATAAACTCTTGAATAATAATCTTTTTTTTAAATTTTTCATTTCTTTGATAAGTTTTTAATACAAAGTTACTATCAAAATAACTTTGTATATCTTCGTTTAAATCAATGTGTAAGAATTGGAATAGTTTTGATAAATCATTAATTTTTTTTAAGTTATCATAATTCAAAATGACAATCTTTTTATCTTCAATTTCTTTGGAATAGTTTTTGCTTATAAAATTTAATAAATCTAAATATCTCTGTAAATATAAGTTAATTGTTTTAAATCTTATATTTTGCGGATTTAATGATTTACTTCCTGTCAAATTAAACATTTTTCTTTGAAATCCAAATTCATAATGTCCTAGTTCGCTCAACTCCTCGGAAAAATTTTTAATAGTTTTGTGATATTTTAAAAATTTTAAATGAACCTTTGTAGAAGAAAAAGCTAAGTCAACGGGGTTTCTTATAACAACAACTATTTTTGAATCTGGAAATTTCTTTAATAAATATTTAATCCTAAAAATATTATTATTATTTTTTGATAAATATCTGTCTACCTTATTAATATGAATTATTTTTTTAATAAATAAATCTAAATTTTTTGATAAATCGCTGAATTCATCATATTCTACTTTTTGCCAATAACCTTTCAAATCATAATCTTTTAAAAAATTCTTCCAAATTAATTCTTCAAATGAGTCTGGGCTATTAATATTAACCTTTAAATTATCACCATGTAATCTCTGTCTTTTTTTTTTACTAAGATAAAATAAATTATTTATGTAATTCCAAAAAATTGGCGTCTTGTAGAATGGAAGGTATTTATATTTAAAAGTACCAAAGTAATTTGACGAGTCCAATAAATGAGTTAAAAAAGTGGTTCCAGATCTTGCCATTCCGCAAATGAACACCGGATTTTTAATTTTGAGTCTGTCTATTTGAAAAAAATTATTTTCAAAATTTGATAAAAAAAGAAATAGCTTGTTAAACCTCTTTTGATCTCTTAATAATTTTAATATTATGGACATTATAGATAAACTTTTAAAGTTCTGTTTTATATTATCAATATTATTTTTTATCTTTTTACTCGGATTTTTAAGTAATGATTTAAAATTAAAAAGAATTTACGAGGGATTATCTTTTATTATTAATGATGTTGAGACAAGATTAAATATAAATTTAAAAAAAAAATTTGGCGATAGAGATACTAGAAAAAATTTAGTTTCTAAAAAAGATAAAGAAGGTTTTGACTCAAATTTTACTTTTGATACGAGACCAATTGAAAGATTTGATCACTATTTATTAATAAAACACGACAAGACCCAACCTATACTTATGGATACTCCCGATAGAGTGATATGGTCATGGGATTTATCAAATTTTAGAAATAGTTCTAAAATTATACCTTACCACTTATTTGATAATGGAGATTTATTAATCGGTAAATTTGAGACAAAAGGTATCTATCGAATAGATAAGTTTGGAAATATCATTTGGAATAACAAGAGTTTAAATCATCATTGGATAGACATCGAAAAAAACCAAATATTTATTCCCTCAAGAAAATTTGTTTCTTTACCCAATGATTTAAATTCTGATTTAAAAAATACTGAACTAAAAAATTGTAATTTTAAAAATTCTGCCTTTGATACTGTTCTAATTTTAAATAGCAAAACTGGCAAAATAATAAGAGAATTTAGTTTAATGGAAATCTTAATTAAAGATAATGGATTTAAAAATATTCTAAACAGAAAAGTTTTAAATGATAATGAAGTGTGTAGTGATCCCCTTCATTTAAATGATATACAAAAGCTAGGTATAAATGAAATTAATCTAGTAAACAAAAAAATTTCTCTCACTTCCGATAACATATTGATTTTATCTTTTCGATCTTTAGATATGATCTTATTTTATGATTTAGATAATGATATCATAAACCATATTGTAGTTGATCTCTTCGCAAAACAACATTCACCAAGGTTCCATAAAGATGGTTTTTTATACGTATTTGATAATAATAATTTTAGTGGAACAAATTCCAAAATTGTAAAAATTGATATAGAAAATAATACTATTGTTAGTACCTTTGAAACTGAAAATTTTGCAAGTCCAACTAGAGGTAGATTGCAATTTTTAAACAACGATTTATTTGTACAAAGCTCAAGCCAAGGAGAAATATTTAAAATTATTTGTGAAGAGAATTTTTTTGAGAATTGTAAACCAAAATATCTTTATTCTTCAAATTTTGATTTTTTTTATCCATCTAATCGTTATGATAAAAATTTTTCCTTTAAGAAAGATGGTATATATATAGGTGATTTTTATGAGAAAGATAAAATTAAATTTATTGATTAAAATACTGTTTATTCAAATTTTTATAACTTTAGCTACGTACACTAAAGCATACGCGTATATAGGATTAGGGCCACTGCTTCCAATGTTAGGAACAATAATAGCGTATGTATTTATTGGTATTATCTCAATATTTGGGATTATTGTATACCCCTTAAGATTAATCATAAAAAAAATAAAAAATAAAAAAGATAAAAAAGAAAATATCAATAATGAGAAATTAAAAGATGATTGATAGAAATAATTTTAAACTTTCAATAGTCATTCCTTGTTATAACGAAAAAAAAACAATTCAAACCATTCTGAAAAAAATAATTGAAAGCCTCAATAACTATAAATTTTTTAATTATGAGATAATCATTGTTGATGATTGCTCAGATGATGGAACAAAAGAATTATTAAATGAAATTAAAGATAGAGAAAAAGTAAATATTTTTTTCCACGAAACAAACTTAGGTAAGGGTGCTGCAATTCAAACATCAATTCAACATATAACAGGTGATGTTACAATTATACAAGATGCAGATCTTGAATATGATCCAGATGATTATAACAAATTATTACTCCCCTTTTTTGAAGCAAATGCAGATGTTGTCTATGGTTCAAGATTTCTAGGTGGTGGTAAATATACAAGAATTCACTTTTTTTGGCATTATCTAGCGAATAAAATTTTAACTTTTTTTTGTAATTCATTAATCAACTTGAATTTAACAGATATGGAAACTGGGTATAAGGTTTTTAAAAGTTCAATTTTAAAAAATATAACTCTTCAAGAAAAAACTTTTGCATTTGAACCAGAAATCACAATCAAATTATCAAAAAAAGGTTGTAAATTTTACGAAGTACCAATTACTTACAATGGTAGATCATATGAAGATGGAAAAAAGATTGGTTTAAAAGATGCATTTATTGCCCTAAAGGCAATAATATTATATTCGTTTAAATCTTAAAATTATTTTTAAATGAAAAAAATAAATCTAGCCGTAACGGGATGTATGGGCCGAATGGGCCAACAAATAATTACATCTGTAAAAAAAGATAAAAATTTTAGACTTACTGCTCTAACAGAAAATAAAAAAATTAATAAAAAGATTAATGGAATAAAAGTTGACCTCAATACAGAAGCATTATTTAAAAAGGTAGACCTAATTATTGATTTTACAATACCAAAATGTACTTTTCAGGTTTTAAAAATAGCAGCAAAGTTAAAAAAAAGAGTGGTTATTGGGACCACTGGTTTTACTAAAAAAGAGGAGGATTTAATTAAAAAATTTTCAAAGAGAATACCAATTTTAAAAGCGGGAAATATGAGTTTAGGTATTAATCTTTTAATGTATTTAACAGAGGTAGCTTCAAGTTCATTGGGAAAGAATTTTTTAAGTAAAATTTTTGAAATTCATCACAAACATAAAAAAGACTATCCATCAGGTACTGCATTAATGTTAGGTAAAGGAATAGCTGTTGGTAAAAAGAAAAATTTTTATAATTTGCTTGGAAAAAAATATTTAAACAAAAAAACTTTTCCCTTTGGAAAAAAGATAAATTTTAATTCTGTAAGAAAAGGGGAAATCATTGGTGAACATGAAGTTAAGTTTTCAAGTGGCAAAGAAATAATTACTTTAAACCATGAAGCCTTCGATAGAGCGCTTTATTCAGAGGGTGCTTTATCAGCAGCAAAGTGGTTAATAAATAAAAAACCAGGTCTTTATTCAATGAGAAATTTGATGAATTTTAAATAATGAATGAAATTCAAAGAGCTAAGATAATCTCACAAATTTTAAACAAAACTTACCCAAAAATATATGTTCCTCTTAAAAGTAGAAATGTTTTTACACTTTTAATTTCGGTTCTTCTTTCTGCACAATGTACTGACGTAAATGTAAACAATGTAACTAAAAATATCTATCCAAAATTTTATAAACCTGAACACTTTGTTAAATTAGGAAGAAAAAAAATTGAAAAATTAATTCAAAAAATTGGTATTTTCAGAATTAAGGCGAAAAGCATTTTTAATTTATCGAAAATACTAATCGAAAAATATAACGGCAAAGTACCAAAAACCTTTGAGGAATTAGAGAACCTTCCTGGTGTTGGTCATAAAACAGCTGGGGTTGTGATGTCTCAGGGCTTTGGATATCCCGCTTTTCCAATAGATACTCATATACATAGATTGGCTCAAAGATGGGGTTTAACAAGCGGAAAAAATGTTGTTCAAACAGAGAAAGATTTAAAACGACTTTTTCCAAAAAAAAATTGGAACAAACTCCACCTTCAAATCATATATTATGGAAGGGAATATTGTAAAGCAAGAGAGTGTTATGGTGTGACTTGTAAAATTTGTACCACTTGTTATCCTAAAAGAAAAAAACCTGTAAAAACTAAAAAAGCTTAATATGAAAATTCTCGGCATTGGCAATGCAATTATCGATGTTATTTGTAAAGTAGAAGAAAGTTTTATTACTAAAAATAATCTAACAAAAGGCACGATGAAATTAATTTTTGATGATACAGAATTCAAAAAAATTTTAGCAAATCTTAGAATTGAAAAAACTGTTTCAGGAGGTTCAGTTGCCAATTCAATAGTAGGATTATCTCAACTTAAAAATGATGTTGGATTTATAGGAAAAATATCTCATGATGATTTTGGCAAAAAATACGAAGACGGATTAAAAGAAGAAAATGTAAAATATTTTTACGAAAAGAAGAGAGAAAATCTTCCAACGGGAACATGTCTTATTTTAATAACCCCAGATTCTGAGAGAACTATGTGTACTTTTTTAGGTATCGCAGGAAAAATAAATGAGAATGATTTGGATGAAAATATTATTAAAAAAAGTGAATTAATTTTTTTAGAAGGCTATTTATGGGATGAGGGAGAACCGAAAAAAGCGTTTGAAAAAGCAATAAAAAATTCAAATAAAGTCGCAATGTCATTATCAGATCTTTTTTGTGTACAAAGACATAAACAAAATTTTTTTAAATTAGTAAAAGAACAATTAGATTTAACTTTTGCGAATGAAAATGAAATCATGACATTAATCAACACTAAAAATTTTAACGATGTAATTACTTTTGCAAAAGAAATTAAAAAACATATTGTAATTACTCGAGGAAACAAAGGAGCAATATCAATTTTTGGAGATAAGATAGTTGAGGTTAATGCTTATAAAAATCTCTCAATTAAAGATTTGACTGGTGCAGGAGATCTTTTTGCAGCTGGTTATTTACATGGTTTTGTAAACGAATTTTCTACTGAACAATGTCTAGAAAAGGGAACGGAATTGTCGTCAAAAGTAATTCAACAAATTGGCGCAAGACTTTAACGCTTTTTCCTCTTAAAACTTCCTTTGCCTTTTTTTGGCTTAATTACTCTAGGCTTATACTTTCTGGAAAAAAGTTCTTTTGCAAATTTATTTTTTTTTATTAATTTCGTAGCCATTATCATTGCTTATAATGAAATAATCATCTTTAAAAACTTTTAGGATTTTTTTTCTCAATCTGTAAATATGTGTTTCGACAGTATGAGTTTCTACCTGGGATTGGTATCCCCAAACCTTCGATTGTAATTCTTGAATTCCCACCGGTTTGTTGGCTTTGAAAAGATATATTATTGAACCAATCTCCTTTTCTGTTAGCTTGAGTTTATTATCTTTTAAAAACATTTCTCGTGCATTAATATTGAAATTATAATTTCCAATTAAGATTTCAGATTGCTCTTGAAAATTCTTTTTTATAAATTCAATATTAATTCTTTCCAATAATTTAAAAATTGAGGTAGGAAATTTATCAAAAATTATTTGGTTATTTAAACCAGGTATTTCTTTTTTAGTTAGAACTAAAGTATTTGATTTTAAACTCTGATTAGATAATTGATCTTGGTCGGTTTTTTCAACATTAAAATTTATATCTTTGTTAATTTCCACAAAAATATTATATAATTCATCAAGCTCATAAATCACGAGATTATGATTATTCATATAACATAACCATATGATAATTTACTTAAAAAATAAACATACACTTCTAATTGACGATTTTCATTTCAAATGCTGTATTGGAAAAAATGGTTTAAGTAAAAAAAAAATTGAAGGTGATAAAAAAACACCAATGGGACGTTTTTCAATTGAACATCTCTATTACAGGTCAGATAGAGTCAAAAATTTTTCAACTAAACTTAAGTGTATAGAAATCAAAAAAGATATGGGTTGGTGTGATGACCCATCAGATCAAAAAAATTATAATAAACTCATATCTATCAAAAAAACAATCAAATGTGAGAAGCTTCATAGAAAAGATCATAAGTACGATTTAATAATCCCAATAAAATACAATTATCCAAAACCCACTAAGTTCAGAGGAAGCTGCATCTTTATTCACTTAACAAATAATTATAAACCTACCGCAGGATGTATAGCCATACAAAAGAAAGATTTTTTGATAATGTTAAAATTAATAGACAAAAAAACAAAAATTCAAATCAACTAACCTCTCGCTCCAAAAATATCAGAGCCAATTCTTACATATGTAGCAGAATTTTTAATTGCGTCTAAATAATCAGAGGACATTCCCATGCTAAGTTCACTTAAATTTAAATCTTCATTTAAAATACTCATTTCTTTAAAGAAAATATCTGAAGGTTTTTCTAATGGTGGGATACACATTAACCCAACCACATTCAAATTAAGAAATTTACAATATTTATATAAATCAGACACCAAGGATTTGTTTATTCCAGATTTTTGCTGTTCATCTCCAATATTTACTTGAATAAATATTTTTAATTCTCTCTTTTGTTTTTGTTGTTCATCAGATATTTTTTTTGCAAGTTTTTCACTATCTACTGAATGAATAAAATCAAATAATTTTACAGCTGACTTAACTTTGTTTGTTTGCAAGCCCCCTATTAAATGTAATTTAATATTTTTATTATTTGACTTTACATCACTCCATTTTTCTACTGCCTCTTGTACTTTATTTTCTCCAAAATCCAGATGACCATGATCTATTAAGGGTGATATCTTATCCATTCCAAAAGTCTTTGATACTGCAATAATTTTTGGTACTTTATTGATTGTGAGAGTATCTAAACTTAAGTCAATTTTTTTTTGGATATCTATTAAATTTTGAATAGTTTTATGCATGTTAAGTTACTAAAAAAATATTACTTTATAAATTCTTATGATACAAATATTATCAACAAACAAGATAAAACGACTACGTTTATATATAGAGATTATAAAACATCAAAGTTCGATATAAATAAAATTTTAAAACTTAAAACTTATCTCAAAAAAAGAGGTAATAAGTTTTTATTAGCAAATAATTTCAAAATGGCTCTGAAATACAAATTAGATGGTGTTTATTTACCATCTTTTAATAATAAATTTGACCATTTGAATTATTCAACTTACTCAAATTTTACTATTTTAGGGTCTGCACATAACTTAAAAGAAATAAAAATAAAAGAAACTCAAAGAGTCCAAAGCATATTTATTTCATCACTTTTTAAAAAAAATAATAATTTCCTAGGAATAAATAAATTTAAACTAATCTCTAGCTATTCAAAGAAAAATATTGTTGCTTTAGGGGGAATATCAAAAAAAAATATTAAAAAGCTAAGATTGCTTAATATTTCAGGTTTTGCAGGAATTTCTTTTTTTGAGGAATAATATTTATCTAAATTTTTTTATTTCAGTAAATATTATAGATAAAAAAAAGGCCCCTTCAAAGGGGCCCTTTTTAAATTTATTTTCTAATAAAATTAGAATGCAAATGTTACGCTGAACTCATAACCTTCTCTGTCTGTCGCAGCAGCTCCAGCCATATTATCAGATGTATTCATTGCACCACCAATTGTCATAGAACCTGAAGTGAATGACGCACCGATAGTAGCCGACTCTTGGTCTGATAAAGACGCACCAGATTCAAATTCAACCTCATGGTAGTTATAACCAATAGTTAAATCATCATTTACTGCATATGTAACACCATAAGCAATTGATTCTTGGTCAGAGTTTGCAGTAGTGTCATCTAAGTCAGATGATTGAACACCGACTGTGAATCCACCCATTGCATACGTAGCATACATAGTAGTCTCTTCTTGCTCTCTACTTGAAGCAGTTGCAATTGTATGATCTGCAGAAGCAAAACCAAGTCTTAAGCCTTCGACCATTTCTGGGTTTATATCAACCGCGAAGTCCATATAAGACTCAGCAGCATCACTTACGTGATTTACATAGTACACTTTAAAAGTAGCACCACCAACATTTGGAGATGTGTAGATAAACGCGTTATCTGTTCCACCACCATTAATTACTGTTGGAGTTCCACCAGTTGTAGTACCATTAGTATCAATGATATCCCACGCTTCTTCGTAAGCATTTGGAGTTACGTCATCTACTGCACCAAACGCTGATGAAGCACCATGACCATCAAATGCTAAAGTTCCAAAGTCACCAGAAAGTGTAATGCTGTAATCATCTAATGCACCACCATCTATTTCGTGAGCTAAAGTGATAGACATACCATTGTCCAATTCACCACTTGCACTGAAATTTAAACTATCACCCATAGTAAAGCCGTTTCCATTACTACCGAACTCTCTGTTAGCATCACTAAATGTGATAGCAGCTGAACCACTTACTGACATGTCAGCAGCATTAACAGAAAAAGTCGCTAGAGAACCAGCTAAAGCTGATAGTCCGATTTTTCTTAAATTGTTCATATTAATTACTCCTTTTGTTGTTTAATTATTAATAATAAACATCGCCAAAATATCATTTTTTATCTTAAAAACCCCATATTCGCTGTATTTTGCACAAATTTTTATCGATTGTTGCATTTTTACAACACCTATTTTAGTAAAACTTTCCTATAACACTGATTTAGATATATATTTATTATAATTTCACTTTAAAAACTCTAAATGCTTATTAACAAAAAATTCTCCATATTAATCATATTAATTTTTACTTTAACTTCTTGTGCTAAAGAAGGTTTCTTTAAACCTGGCGATGCTAGAAAAATTTCACCAGATCCAAGAGAAAGAGTAAAAAAAAATATTGAAGAGGGAAAAGGATTCAGATTAAGTAATGCAATTGGTGGAGGAAAAGGTACTACTTTTGAATTTGCTAGTTCGAACGAATTGTGGAGAGCATCTCTTGATGTTTTAGATTTTATGCCTTTAACATCAGCAAACTATAGTGGCGGAATTATAATTACTGATTGGTATTCTGAACAAGGTAATACAAATGAGTCTATTAAAATTACAATTAAATTTTTAAGCAATGAAATAAGGTCAGATGCTATAAATGTGGATATTTTTTACAAAAAATGCATTGCTGAAAATAATTGTAAAATAAACAAACAAGATGGACAGTTAAAAAAAGAAATCACAAAACAAATACTTGCTAAAGCGGCAGTTTATAAAAAAACAACAAAAGATAAAGATTTCAAACCTTATAAAATGACGACACCAGATAACAAACGCGAATAGTTTCTAAAGATTGATCATAAATTGAAATGAACAGATACAATTTTAAATCGATAGAAACAAAATGGCAAAATTATTGGGAAAAAAATAAAAGTTTCAAAGTCAAAACAGACCCTTCAAAAAAAAAATTTTATTGTCTAGAAATGTTTCCTTACCCCTCAGGAAAAATTCATATGGGACATGTCAGAAATTATACCATCGGAGATGTTCTTGCTCGTTATAAATCTCTTCAGGGATATAATGTTTTGCATCCAATGGGATGGGACTCATTTGGAATGCCAGCTGAAAATGCAGCAAAACAGAATAATTTAGATCCAAAAAAATGGACTGAAATAAATATCACTAACATGAAGACCCAACTAAAAAAACTGGGTTTATCGATTGATTGGGATAGAGAAATTTCAACTTGCAGCAAAGAATATTATAAACATCAACAAGCTTTTTTTTTAGAATTGTTTGAAAAAAAGCTTGTTTATAGAAAAGAAAATTATGTAAATTGGGATCCGGTAGATGAAACTGTTCTTGCAAATGAACAGGTTATTGATGGTAGAGGTTGGCGATCTGGAGCTATTGTTGAGAGAAAAAAATTAAGCCAGTGGTTTTTCAATATATCTAAATTTTCGCAACAATTATTAGATGGTCTTGAAAGATTAAATACTTGGCCAAACAAAGTAAAAACAATGCAAAAAAATTGGATTGGAAAATCATTTGGATGCGAAATTGATTTTAAAATTCAGGGGGAGTTGCCAATTAAAAATATTAAATGTTTTACAACAAGACCTGATACTCTTTTTGGATTTTCCTTTTTGGCATTATCAGTAGACCATGAAGTTTCTGAATTCTTTAAAGATAATAAGGATTTTATCAATTTTAAAGAGGAGTGCTCTAAAACTGGTACTACTGAAGAGGCAATAGCAGTTGGGGAGAAAATTGGGTTTAAAACAAATCTTTTAGCTGTGAATCCCCTAAATCCAAAACAAAAGGTGCCAGTATATTTTGCCAACTTTGTTTTGATGGATTATGGATTTGGAGCTGTTTTTGGTTGCCCGGCACATGACCAAAGAGATTTCGACTTTGCAAAAAAATATGATCTTAAGATAAAAACTGTTGTTCGTCCTAATGACGAAAATGAAAATTTTGAGGTACGAGATGAAGCTTATCCTGGCTCCGGCGTGATGATTAATTCTGAATTTCTAAATGATCTTAAAGCACCAGATGACTCAATTATTGAGACGATTAAAATTTTAGAACAAAGAAAATTAGGTAAAAAACAAATTAACTTTAGATTAAAAGACTGGGGTGTATCTAGACAAAGGTATTGGGGGTGCCCAATTCCAATGGCATATGATGATCAAGGAAAAGTTTATCCAATACCTAAATCAATGTTACCGGTGGAACTTCCAGAAAATATAGACCTTAATGTCAAAGGAAATCCACTTGATAATCAGAAAAATTGGAGAGAAATTATTTTAGAGGGAAAAAAATTAACAAGAGAGACTGATACATTGGATACGTTTGTCTGTTCATCATGGTATTATCTTAGATTCTGCTCTCCAACAGAAACAAAATATGGATTTAAAAAGGAAGATATTAATTACTGGATGCCGGTAGATCAATATATTGGTGGTGTTGAACATGCGATCTTACATTTACTTTATTCGAGATTTTTTATGCATGCATTATCGTATGATGATAAAGATTTTAATATATTAGAACCATTTAATGGTCTATTTACACAAGGAATGGTTTGCCATGAAACCTATAAAGATCCTGATAATAACTGGGTAAGTCCTGACGAAATTGAGAATATTGATGGAAAAAAATATCTGAAAAAAGATAAATCTAAATTAATTTCAGTTGGTCCATCAGAGTCAATGTCAAAATCAAAAAAGAATACAATTGATCCAGAAAATATTATCAATAACTATGGAGCCGACGCAGCAAGGTTATTTATATTATCAGATAGTCCTCCTGAGAAAGATATCCAATGGTCAGAGGAGGGGATTGCCTCATCATATAAATTCATCCAGAAACTTTGGAATTTAAATAAAAAAATTATTGATGAAATTAACAAGGATCATAATAAAGATGATGATGATGAAATAAAAAAATATACCAACAAATACTTGAAAAAAATTCACGATAATCTTGAGAGTTTTAGTTATAATAAAATCGTTGCAAACTTGTACGAAATGTATTCTTTCTTAAATAAACAAATAGAAAAACCTTATACCAAACACACAATTTTTGAAAATTATCAAAAAATCTTAATTACGATGACACCAGTTGTTCCGCATTTTGCTAATGAATGTCTCAGTACCATTCAAGCTAAAAACTTTAAATGGCCAGAATATGATAAATCAATGTTGAAAGAAGAAATTGTAAATATTGTAATACAAATTAATGGAAGGAAAAGAGGTCTAATTCAATCAAAACCAGACATTACTGAAGAAAAACTCTTTGAAATTATTAAGAATGATGAGAAAATAATCAAATATTTAGATCAAAAAAATATAAAAAAGAAAATTTATATAAAGGATAAACTTTTAAATATAATTATTTAAATGCTAAAAAAAATTTTTTTTATAATTCTATCATTAAATTTATTAAATCATTGTGATTACAAACCAGTTTATTCAAAACAAAATAATATAAACCACAAGATAGTGGTAGACGGTTTTAATGGAGATAAGGATATAAATAATTTAATAGTCAATAATTTGAAGAGAATTAGCAAAAAAAGTTCTAAAAATATCATAAATATAAGTTTTAATACAATTTACACAAAGAAAATTTTAGCTAAAAATAACAAAGGAACAATCACTGACTATCAAAGTAATGTTGAAACAACATTCATTATTACAAAAAAAAATAGTACTGAAAACTTTGTAGTTGAAGAAAAATTTAATTTCCAAAAGATGGCAGATAAATATGAGGAAAAAAATTATGAACGAGATATTAAAAAAAACTTTGCTTCTTCAATATCCCAAAAACTAGTTCTTAGATTGGCAATTATTGAATGATATTAAAAACATTTGAATTAAGTAAAATCAAGGATGAAACAATTTTTTATCTTTTATATGGAAAAAATGATGGTTTAAAATCAGAATGTATCGATAAAATACTTAATAAAAGTATTGGCAAAGTTTATAATTATGACGAAAAACAAATTAAGGACGAAATTGAAACTTTCTACGAAAATATTTTATCTGGCTCATTATTTGAAGATAGTAAAATAATAATTATAAACAGAGCCACAGATAAAATTTATGAAATTATTCAAGATTTAATTGATCGAGATATTCATAACATAAAAATAATAATCAATGCAGGAATTCTTGAGACAAGATCTAAGATAAGATCCTTATTCGAAAAACAAAAAAATCTAATTTGTATTCCTACATATCAAGATAATAATGATACACTCTCGAAGTTAGCTACAATTTTTTTTAGAGATGAAAAGATCTCAATCTCACAACAAAATATTAACTTAATTATTGAAAAATGTAATGGAGACAGGGGTTTTTTGAGAAATGAACTGAATAAAATTAAAAATTACACAAGTGATAAAAAAAAAATATCATCCAAAGAAATATTAAAGTTAATTAATTTAACTGAAAACTTTGAGTTTTCAGAACTAATAGATAATTGTTTAGCAAAAAATAAAAATAAAATAATAAACATTCTAAATGAAAATAATTTTAATACTGAGGAAAGTATAATTATTCTAAGAACTTTTTTGTCAAAAGCGAAAAGAATTCTTAAACTCGCAATTCAATTTGAAAAAAATAAGGATATCAACAAAACAATAAATTCGGCCAAACCTCCAATTTTTTGGAAGGAAAAAAATATCGTTAAAATTCAACTCAATAAGTGGAAGCCTGAAAAAATAAAAAAACTAATAGATAGTATCAATAACATCGAGCTTGAAACCAAAAAAAACTTCAATAATTCAATACTAATTACAACTAATTTTATTTTAGAAAAAGGATGTTCGGATATCAATAATTAGATTTAATGATATCAATGATTTTATTTAGTTGATCAATATCATGATAAACAAAAGTTATTGTCCCTTTGTTTTTTTTATTATTTTTAATTGAAACATTTAAACCTATCTTATCAGAAATTGACTTTTCAAGGTTTTGGATATTTGGATCTGTAGATTTAACATAAGAACCTTTTTTCTTCTTAAAAATTTTGACAAAATTTTCTGATTGGCGAACTGAGAGCTTTTTTTCAATTATCTTTTGTGCCACAAAACTTGCATTTTCAAGACCAACCAATATCTTCGCATGACCAGGAGATAACTTTTTAGTTTCGATATAGGTCAACACATCACTAGGTAAAGTTAGTATTCTTAGGCAGTTTGTAATATAACTTCTACTTTTTCCAATAAATTTAGATACTTTTTCTTGATCATAAGAAAAATCATTTATTAATCTTTGGTAACCTTGTGCTTCTTCTAGTGGGTTAAGGTCGTTTCTTTGGACATTTTCAACAATTGCGAATTCTAAAGATTTTAAATCGTCTGCTTCAGTAACGACTACTGGTACTTCATGTAAGCCAGCTCTTTGTGCTGCAAGCCAACGTCTTTCTCCAGCTATGATTTCATATTTTGAATTTTCATCAGATTTTCGAACGATAATAGGTTGAATAATACCTCTTTCTTTTATTGATTTTTCTAGATCATTCAAACTATCCTCATCAAAAATTTTTCTAGGTTGAAATTTATTTGGATTAAGATCACCAATTGACAATTTAGTTGTGTTTTTTTCAATCTTAGTTTCACCTATTAATGATGATAATCCTCTACCCAATCCCTTTTTGATCTTATTCACTAAGCTACACTCCCTACTTGATTTTCTTGATTAATAAATTCATCTGTAAAACTATAATATGATTTGCTCCCTGGACAATTTTTGTCATAAATTAAAACTGGTACCCCGTGAGAAGGTGCTTCAGATAATCTTACATTACGTGGAATTACTGTTTGATATACTTTTTCTTTAAAATAATTTCTTGCCTCCTGTTCAACTTGCGATGATAACTTATTTCTTCTATCGTACATTGTTAAGAGTATCCCTTGAATTTCCAATTTAGGATTCAAATTAATTTTTATGCGATCAATTGTTTTCATTAATTGAGTTAAGCCCTCCAAGGCAAAAAATTCTGTCTGAAGTGGAACTAGTAGTGAGTTTGAGCATACAAGAGCCATTACAGTCAATAAACTAAGGGATGGTGGACAGTCTATGAGTATATAATCGTATGACCCTTTAGAATCATTTAAAAACGCGGATAATTTAACCTTTAAAATGAACGCCCGATCACTATCACCAGCTGTCTCAACCTCAAGGCCAGACAAATCAACATTCGAAGTAATCAGATCGAGATTATCAAAATTAGTTTTTTTAATTACATTCGAGATAGACTTGGTTCCATTTAAAATACCATAAATAGTTTCGTCAGATCTTTCCAAATTAGATAAGCCAAGACCGGTTGTTGCATTTCCTTGAGGATCTAAATCAATAACTAAAATTTTTTTTCCTTGTTGTGTTAACGCTGACGCAAGATTAATCACTGTAGTTGTTTTACCAACTCCACCCTTCTGATTTATTATTGAAATAATTTTCATTTAATTTTTTTTTCCATAGTTTTTATATTTAACAAAAATGAATCTTTACTTGTTAAACTTTTTTTTTCCTCATAATCCAAATTCCAAATTTTAAGACTATCTTTCAAAATTTTTCTTCCACTTTTGCCCATGAATAAAATTATATTTTTATATTTGCCAAAATTTTTCTGCACTAAATCAAGAATTATAGGCATTGGTTTAAAAGCTCTGGACATAATAGTTCCAGTTTCAATATTTTTAATTTTAAAAATATCCTCTTGTATTATTTCTGTATTCAAATTTAATTTATTTGAGACATCTTTTAAGAAAACACATTTGTGATAACTTTTTTCATAAAGTTTTACTTTCATGCTGTTTTTTAATTTTTTCATTATGATTGCTATGATTAATCCCGGCATTCCACCTCCAGATCCTAAATCAGAGGTTGTATTACTATTTAAATCAACAAAATCAATTATTTGTGCAGAATCAATAATATGTCGTTGTCTAATTGTCTCTTTTTCAGAATTTTTTTTGCTAATTATGTTAATTTCCCTATTTTTCTCTTGAATCAAACCTATTAAGACTTCAAAATCATTACAAGTTTCACGTGAAACATCATATTTTCGTATTTGAGAATAATTTTTAGAAATTATCGAATCCATTAAGCTATATGCTTAATAGACTTTCTTTTAACGTGTGACAACAAAATATATACAGCTGCTGGGGTGATACCATCTATTCTTAACGCTTGTCCCATAGTTTTTGGTCGTATTTTCTTGAATTTAGCTTTTACCTCGTTAGATAAGCCAGAAAATTGATCATAATCAATATTATCTGGGATCATGAGGTTTTCATCTCTTTTAAAAGCAATAATATCTGCATTTTGTTTTTTTAAATAACCTCTATAATGAGAATTAATCTCTATTTGCTCGTCAATTTCTGGTCCAAAATTTCTAATATCAGGCCAAATCTCTCGCATTTTACTCATATTAGCACCTTTTTGTGCTAAAATTTCCTCTGCTGAGCGTAAAATACCATCCTTTGCAACTTTAATACCATGTTTATCGGCTTTTGTTGGAGATATATTCAAACTAGACATTTGAAAAGATATTTCACTCATTTTAGCAAATTTATCCTCAAATTTTAACTTTCTATCACTTGACACTAAGCCAATTTTAATACCTTTTTTGGTGAGTCTCAAATCAGCATTATCTGCTCTTAAGCTCAGCCTATACTCAGCTCTAGAAGTAAACATTCTATAGGGCTCGGCAACACCCTTGGTAACCAAATCATCTATCATCACTCCAATATAGGCATCTGACCTATCTAGGATGAATGGCTCTTTATTCATAAATGACAAAGCTGCATTAACGCCGGCCACAAGACCTTGAGCTGCAGCCTCCTCATATCCAGTGGTTCCATTTATCTGACCAGCTAAATACAAGTTTTTAATCTTTTTAGTCTCAAGAGTTAGAAAAAGCTCTCTAGGGTCTACATAGTCATATTCTATAGCATATCCCGGTCTAATCATTTTTACATTTTCTAAACCATTGATATTGTTGAGTATTTCTGATTGTACTACCTCAGGTAGAGAATTTGATATTCCATTTGGATAAATCGTGTGATCATTAAGACCTTCTGGCTCTAAAAATATTTGATGCCTCGTCTTTTCAGCAAACTTGACTATTTTATCTTCTATTGATGGACAATATCTAGGGCCCACCCCTTGAATGCTACCAGAGTACATTGCGCTCTTAGACAAATTTTTTTCAATTATCTTATGCACTCTTTCGTTAGTATACGTCATCGAGCAAGACACTTGTTTGTTGGTTGTTGATTTCGTTAAAAAGGAAAAAAAATAAGGATTGTCATCGGCTGCTTGTTTTTCCAAATTTTTAAAATTTATTGTCCTGGCATCGAGTCTAGGAGGAGTACCTGTTTTCAGTCTACCTATTTTAAATTTATATTTTTCTAATTGTTCACTTAAACCTGTACTAGGTTTTTCATTATATCTTCCGGCGGGAGTACACTCATCACCAATATGTATCAATCCATTTAAAAAAGTACCTGTTGTAAGTATTATTTTTTTGCAGTTAATCTTGTTACCTTTTAATGTTAAAAAGCCATTTATTGTATTATTTAAAAAAATAAACTTAGTTACAGGATCAGAAAAAATGCTTAAATTACAATAGTTTACAAGTTTTTCTTGCATAAATTTCTTATATAATGATCTATCAGACTGAGTTCTTGGGCCTCTAACAGCGGGCCCTCTGCTTCTATTTAGTAACCTAAATTGTATTCCTGATTTATCTGCAATCTCTCCCATAACACCATCTAATGCATCTATTTCTCTAACTAAATGTCCTTTGCCCAAACCACCAATTGCGGGATTACATGACATCTCACCAATAGTATTTTTATTATGAGTGAATAGAGCAGTATTTACACCTAGACGAGCTGAAGCAGCGGCCGCTTCGCAACCTGCATGGCCTCCTCCTATTACAACAACATCAAATGAAAATTCATTTTTCATGACGTAAATTTATATTTGAAAAAAAATTTTACAAGGATCTTATTTTCCAATACAAAAATCGTTGAAAATACTACCTAATATTTCCTCTACGTCGACCTTTCCAACAATCATTCCTAAATTTCTAGTAGCTAACCTCAAGTCTTCAGCGGCTTTATCAAAATCTTTTTTATCATTTTTTTCTAGAAAATTTTTAAGATTACCTAAACAATGAACTAAGTGTTGTCTATGTCTTTCTCTAGTAATTAATATATCGTCATTTATGATAAATTTTGTCTTTAACTTATTTTTGATCTTTAAAATTAATTTATCTAAATTTATGTTTTCCTTTAATGAAATTAAAACATGGTCGAAATTATTTACCTCCGGATCCAATTCACCATTGATAAGATCTGACTTATTTATAACTAAAATTGCATTATCTCTTAGTAGATCGTTTAAAAATCCACTAAAATCGATACTTTTAGCATCAACTACTACTAATTTTAAATCAGCTTTTTCTGCTCTATCTAAGGATAATTTAATTCCTTTTTTCTCTATTTCATCTTTAGAGTTCCTAATACCCGCTGTATCTGAAATAATAACTGGATAACCATCAATATTTAAATGTGTTTCAATCACATCCCTTGTTGTTCCAGCAATTTCAGACACTATCGCTACATCTCTGTTTGATAAATTATTTAATAATGAAGATTTCCCAGCATTAGTTGGACCAATGATAGCAATTTTAAAACCTTCGCGAATTATTTCACCGACTTTTTGATCATCTAAAATTTTTTTAATTTTGTTTAAAACTTCGGTTGTATCTTTTTTAATCTGTTTAATATTTTCATCAGGTAAATCTTCCTCGGGAAAATCTATTTTAGCCTCAACAAAAGATAAGATCTTTAATAACTTTTCTCTTAAATCATCAAATTTCTCAGCTGACTTACCTTCCATAATTTTTATAGCTTGTAATCTTTGCATTTCGGTTTCTGCTGAAATTAAATCACCTATACTTTCTGCTTTTAACAAATTAATTTTTCCATTTTGGAATGCTATCTTTGTAAATTCTCCTGGCTCGGCTAATCTAAAGTTTTCTATTTTAGACAATTCGTTTTGTAATGCTAAAACAATCGCTTTCCCCCCATGAACATGGACCTCAGCCATATCCTCACCTGTGTAGCTCTCTGGGCCAGGAAACCAGATAATAATACCTTCATCAATTAACTCGGAAGTATTGATATTATTTATTTTTCGAAGAGTAGCTATTCTAGGAACAGGTAGATCTTTGTTGGTAAGTAATTTAATCGCTTTTGACGCCTCTGACCCAGAAATTCTTACAATTGCTACACCAGATACACCTGGACCAGTTGATAAAGCATAAATAGTCATTCGAATATTATAACTTCAATTATGCGGTGTTGGGAAATTAAATTATGCTGGTTTGTTCATTGAATTAAAGAACTCAGCATTGTTTTTTGTATCTTTTAGTTTTGAATTAATAAACTCAATGGCATCCATGGTTCCCATTGGTGCAATTATTCTTCTCAGAACATTCATCTTTTGTAAATCACTCTTATCAAACAATAATTCTTCTCTCCTTGTGCCTGATTTGGTAATATCAATAGCTGGATAAATTCTTTTGTCCGCAATTTTTCTATCAAGAACTGTCTCACTATTTCCAGTGCCTTTGAATTCTTCAAAAATTACTTCATCCATCCTACTTCCAGTATCTATTAATGCTGTAGAAATAATTGTTAAAGATCCACCCTCCTCTATATTTCTCGCTGCACCAAAAAACCTCTTAGGTCTTTGAAGAGCATTTGCATCAACACCGCCTGTTAAAACTTTACCAGAACTTGGTATTACTGCATTATAAGCTCTTCCTAGTCTCGTTATTGAATCTAATAATATGACAACATCTTTTTTATGTTCGGTTAATCTCTTAGCTTTTTCTATTACCATCTCGGCTACAGCAACATGACGTTGTGCTGGTTCATCAAAAGTTGAACTAATTACCTCTCCTTTTACAGTTCTCTGCATATCAGTTACTTCCTCTGGTCTCTCATCGATCAATAAAACAATCAAATAACATTCTGGATAGTTTTTTGCTATAGAGTTAGCTATACTTTGTAAAATCATTGTTTTACCAGCCTTTGGTGGCGAGATAATAATTGATCTTTGACCTTTACCAATAGGGCTCACTAAATCGATAAGTCGTGGGGTTAAATCTTGTTTTTTGTCTGGCTTTACTTGTTCAACTTCCATAACAAGTTGCTTATCAGGGTATAAAGGTGTCAGGTTATCAAAGGCTATTTTATGTCTGGATTTATCAGGTTCTTCAAAATTTATTTTACTTACTTGCAATAATGCAAAATATCTTTCACCTTCTTTGGGAGCTCTAACAGGCCCTTCAACAGTATCACCTGTTCTTAAACCAAATTTTCTAATTTGACTAGGGCTTACATAGATATCGTCTGGACCTGGTAAATAATTAGACTCCATGGCTCTTAGAAAACCAAAGCCATCTTGAAGTAATTGAAGTACACCCGCCCCAGTTATTTCCTCCTTTTCTGCAACTTTTTTCAAAATTGCAAAAAGTATCTCCTGCTTTCTTAAAGTACTTGCGTTTTCTATACCGAGCTCTTCTGCCTGAGTAATAAGCTGTTCTGATGATTTTAGTTTTAGTTCTTGTATGTTCATGGGTAAATTATTAAGGACTTAATAATATGGATAATATATATACTAAAATAAATTATTCAACCCTAGATAGGCTTAAATATTACAACAAATATGATTAAAATTAGCAATAATGTGGGTATTTCATTAATGTATCTGTAATATTTATGAGAATGCTTATTAATATCTAATTTAAATTGCCCTAAAATTCTTCCTAGATAAAAATGATAAAGAGTTAAAATAATTACAAAAACTAATTTTAAAATCATCCACTTTTGTTTTAATTGCTCAAAACCTATTTCATGTATTAATACAAACCCGAATATCCAGGATAGAGTCATTGCAGGTGTCATAATGTAAAAAAAAAGTTTTTTTTCCATTACTTTAAATACATCTGATACTAATGGTTTGTCATTATTTTGTGAATGGTAAACAAAAATTCTCGGAAGATATAAAAGACCTGCCATCCAAGAAATTACTGCTATTAGATGAAGAGATTTGAAAAGCAAATAAGTATTCATCGATTATATATTTTGTTGAATTAATGATTTTAATAAATTTATATGATCATTATTATCATTTAGACATGGTACCATATCGAAATTTTCACCACCAGATTCTAAGAAACTTTCTTTACCTTGAATAAGAATTTCTTCTAATGTCTCGACACAATCTGAGGAAAAACCAGGACATATTGCAAGAACATTCTTCTTTCCCTCTTTGGGCAATTTCTCTAGTGTTTTATCTGTATAGGGCTCAAGCCATTTTTGAGGACCAAATCTAGATTGAAATGTTGTTTTAATTTCTATCGAATTAAATTTTTCTGAAATCAATCTTGTCGTTTTTTGACAATAGCAGTGATATGGATCTCCTTTATCAAAATATTTTTGAGGTATACCGTGATAAGATGCTAATATTAAATCTGGCTTCCAATTTATTTCTTTTATTTTCTTATTTAGTGAATTTACCAAAGCATCTATATACAAAGGATGTGACTCATAATGTGGTATTATTTTGATTGATGGTTGCCATCTCATTTTCATTAACGTTCTATAAACCTCATCACAAACAGTTGCTGTTGTTGCTGCGGCATATTGAGGATATAAAGGAAGTATAATCAAGTTCTCACAACCTTTTTCATGGAGTTTTTTTATTTTGCTTTTTATACTTGGATTTCCATACCTCATGGCATAATCAATGATCAGGTTTTGTTCAGAAAAAGAGTTTGATAATTTCTTGGCTTGTTCTTGTGTATGATAGAGAAGAGGAGAAATGTTTTTATCTTTCATCCAAATTTCTTTATAAGCTTTGGCGGTTTTAGATGGTCTAAAATTTAATATAAAAACATTTAATATAATTTGCCAAATAAAAGGATTAACTTCTATTACTCTTTTATCAGACAAAAATTCTTTCAAATATTTTCTAATATCAAACCAATTTGTAGAGTCTGGTGTCCCTAAATTTATTATCAGAGCTCCTGTTTTGCCAAAATTAATGGGTGGGTGATTTAATTTTTTTTCCATCAATAATTTTTTATAGTTTTAACTAAATAATCCATCATACTTGGATCTGTTTCGGGTAATATTCCATGACCTAAATTAAATATATATGGATGATCTTTAAAAATATCCAGATACTTGATTGCTTCTTTTTTAAGATTATCTTTATCGGTGAGCAAAACTTTTGGATCCATGCCACCTTGCACAGGAATTTTTATCTCTTTTTCAATTTTTATTGGATCAACTTCATAATCTATACAAATTGCATCTGGTTTTACAATTTCACAATATTTTTTGTAATTCTTTATACCTCGTGGAAAGCAAATCACTGGAACATTTAAAGATTTAGTAAATTCAACTAGAGAACATGTTGGATTATAGATATAAAAATCATAATCCTTATCTTCTAATAGTCCTGCCCAACTATCAAAAATTTGTATAATATCTGCACCATTATCAATTTGATTTTTAATATGAATTTTTAAAAATTTATCTATTATTTTTAAAGTTTTTTCAATTAGTGAAAAATCTTTAAAAAAATTTTCTTTGAGCTTTATTTTTGGAGATTGTTTATTTAGAATATAAACAAGTAATGTCCAAGGAGCTCCAACAAAACCTATAGTAGACTTGTTTTCTGTTAAATTGTTATTTCTCACCAAATTTATAGCTTTATAAACAGGATCAACTCTTTCAATAAAATCATTTTCAGTAATTTCAAATGATTGATCAAGGTTTAAATCACCAAGGATGGGTCCAATATTTTTTTTAAATTCTACTTTTTGTTTCAAACCGTAAGGTAAGATTAATATATCAGAAAAGATTATGGCTGCATCTAAATCAAATCTTTTAAGAGGTTGTAAGGTTATTTCAGCTGATAAACTAGGATTTAAACATAGTTTAATGAAATCAGTATTTTTTTTTCTAATTTCTCTAAACTCTGGCAGATATCTTCCGGCTTGCCTCATAATCCATATGGGATTTAAATCTGTTTTTTTGTCTTTAATAACTTTCTTGATGTTAGACATATTAATAATTAAGTTTATTTAATATTATTTGTAGTATGAGCTGTGAAATATGTGGATTAAATTTAATATACATTTTATAAACCAGTTATTAACATTTAAATGTAATTTTTTGATATATATATAAGTAATATTGAAGCTTATTACCAATATTTCAATTTAATGATAAACTTTATACAGATGTTTAATAATGTTAATAAAAGCTATGTTTTACAGCATAAATTTTAAATTTATAAAATTAACTAACTTTGTCTAAATAAAACAAAAACTATTAACACTTTATACATGAGTAATATTTATCAGATTTATCTAATATCAGATTCTACGGGTGAAACGTTAGATAGAATTTTCACTGCAATTAAAGCTCAATTTAAAAATATAGATTACAAAATACATACTTATTCCTTTACAAGAACTGAAAATCAAATTTTAAAAATTTTATCTAATGCTAAAGAAAATCAAAACTCTATCATTTTATATTCAATCGTAGATAGTAGCCTTGCAAAATATCTTGCAAGGAATAGCGAAGAAAAGAAAATTCCTTGTTTTGGTGTTCTTGGAGATTTAATTTTAAGCTTTTCAAAGTTGCTTAACCAAAAAGCATCTCACCAACCTAGTGGTCAATACACTCTCAATGATGAGTATTATAAAAGGATAGAAGCAATTCAATTTACAATGAATCATGATGATGGAAATTTAGTAAAAGATATTAAAAAATCGGATATTATTTTATTGGGGGTTAGTAGGACCAGCAAAACACCAACCTCGATTTATCTAGCAAACAAAGGATTTAAGATATCTAATATCCCTTTGGTAAATGAAAATTCTATTCCTGAGACTTTAAAAGAAAATCCAAACCTTACTTGTATTGTTGGATTAAGCACAGAAGCAGAAAGGTTAGCTGATATAAGGAAAAATCGAATGAATTCATTAAAAGAGAGTCAAAATAAATCTTATACAGATCTATCTAAAATTAAAAAAGAAGTTGAGGATGCTAAAAATACTTTTAAAAAATATAAATGGCCAATTATAGATGTTACTAGAAAATCGGTAGAAGAAACTGCTGCCTCAATTATAAAGATATACGAAATATATAAAAATAATGGTTAAAATTATACTTGCCTCAAAAAGCAAAGTAAGAAAGCAAATTTTGGATGATAACAATATATCCACAGAGGTACAAAACTCTAATTTAGATGAAGATATTGTTAAAGAAAGTTTAATTAAAGAAAAAGCATCTCCAGAATTAATATCGAAAAATTTAGCTGAATTAAAAGCAAACAAGGTTAGTCAAAAAAACCAAGGTTTTTTAGTTATAGGTGCTGATAGCGTAATAGATTTAGATGGTGAATTAATATCTAAACCTATAAACAGAGACCAAGCTTTAGAAATTTTAAAAAAGCTTAATGGAAAAAAACACAATCTCATTAGTTCAGTTTGTATCTCTCAAAATGGTGCCATGATTTGGAATTACACTGACAAAGCAACTTTAACAATGAAACAATTTAGTTTAGATGAGCTTAAAAGTTATTTGTCAAAAATTACAGATGAAGCCCTATACGCTTACAACGTTTATCAAATTGAGGGAGAGGGTAGGAAATTATTCTTAAATATAGAAGGTGACGAAGATACTATTATGGGTTTACCAATTAAAAAAATAAAACATTATTTAAGCAATTACGAATGAAAAAATATTTAGTAATAGGAAATCCAATTGATCATTCTTTGTCTCCTAAACTCCAAAACTGGTGGTTAAAAGAAAATAATATTGATGCTACATATGACAAAATTAAACTCGAGGTTCATGAAATCAAAAATTTCATTCAAGAAATTAAGGAACAAAAAATAGCTGGTTGTAATGTAACTGTCCCTTTCAAAAAAACAGTTATTCCTTTTTTAGATAGATTGAGCCCAGAAGCAGAACAAACCCAATCAGTAAACACCATTACTTATCATAATGGTGATTTAGTCGGGCATAATACAGACATAGCTGGTTTTGATAGTGCGATTAAAAAGTTAGATTTTAATCTAGAGGGCAAGAAAGTTTTGATTCTGGGGGCTGGTGGTGTAGTGCCATCAATAATTTTTGCATTACAAAAGATGAATGTTCAAGAGATAACAATTAGTAACAGGACCAAAGAGAAGGCAGAAAATTTGAGAATTTTATTTAATAATATTAAAATTTTAGAATGGGGAGATTTAACTGATTTTCATATCGTAATAAATGCCACAAGCCTTGGCTTA
This sequence comes from Pelagibacteraceae bacterium AG-426-G02, assembly GCA_003213155.1. Lineage (GTDB taxonomy): Bacteria > Pseudomonadota > Alphaproteobacteria > Pelagibacterales > Pelagibacteraceae > Pelagibacter. The sequence continues at coordinate 29,321 of QCNQ01000002.1, forward strand.
AATAATGAAACGATAGATTTAGATTTCTCAAGTTTAGGACAGGATAAATTATTTTACGACGTGATTTATAATCCTCATGAAACTCATTTTTTGAAAATGGGAAAACAATTAGGACACAAAATAGAAAATGGGAAAACCATGTTTATCTACCAGGCTTTAGAAGCATTTAAATTATGGCACAAGATAGAGCCAAAAGTTAATAAAGACACATTTAAACTTTTAGACAATGATTAGAATTGGAATTTTAGGAGATATAGGATCTGGAAAAAGCTATGTAGCTAAGTCATTTGGTTATCCAGTATTCAATGCTGATAGTGAAGTTGGAAAATTATATAAAAAAAATAGAAAAATTTTTATTAAACTTAATAAGTCTTTACCCAAACATATCACTCAATTCCCGATAAAAAAACAAGAGATAACAAAGACGATATTGGCAAATAAAAATAATTTAAGAAAAATTATTAAAATCATTCATCCAGAAATAAGAAAGAAGATGAATATTTTTTTAAAGAAAAATAAAAAAAGAAAATTAATTATTTTAGATATCCCTTTATTGCTTGAAAATAAAATTAATAAAAGAAAAGATATCTTGATATTTATACAATCTAATAGATCCGAGATTCTTAAAAGATTGAAAAAAAGGCAAAATTTTAATTTAAAAATTGTGAATATATTCAGAAAAATACAACTACCACTTGATTATAAAAAAAAGAAATCAAAATTTATTATAAAAAATAACTTTACAAATAGATTTATAAAAAAACAGATAAAATATATTCTAAAGCAAATACATTAAATGAAGGAAGTAATTTTAGATACAGAAACAACAGGATTGTCTGTTAAAGAAGGTCACCGAATAGTTGAGATTGGATGTATTGAAATGGAAAATTTCATTCCTACAAATAATAATTTCCATTGTTATTTAAATCCTGAGAGAAAAGTTTCTGAAAAAGCCTTAGAAACTCATGGATATACGGATGAATTCTTGTCTGATAAAAAAAAATTTAAAGAAATAGCAGATGATTTTTTATTTTATATAAAAGGAAAAAAACTAATTATTCATAATGCTGAATTCGATCTATCACACTTAAACAATGAGCTGAAAATAGCAGGTAAAGATTTAATTAATAATGAAATTGTAGATACTGTCATTTTAGCTAGAGATAAATTTCCAGGATCATCTAATAGCTTAGATGCTCTTTGTAAAAGATATAGAATAGATAACTCTAAAAGAGAAAAACATACAGCGTTAATTGATTGTGATTTATTATCAAAAGTTTATATAAATTTGATAGATCAGAAGGAACCAAAATTAGATTTTAGTAATGAAGCCAATGATAATAATAAAAAGTTAAAAACGAATATTTCGTATTTTAAAAAAGTTATTAAACCAAGTGAGAAAGAAAAAAGAAATCACAAAGAATATTTAAAAACTAATTTAAAAAAAAATTTTTTTTAATTAAATTTTTTATTGTAAAGTTCTTCAAAATCAACTTTTTTTTCAAATTTAATATTTGGATAACCTGAAGTATGCAAAAGATTGAGTAATGCTTTTTCTATATCAGGATATATTTCTCTTTGGACATCGCATAAAATTATTTTTTGAAGAACTTTCTTATCTCTGATTTCTTTATTTAATTTTATTACAGAAGTGTATGTCATTTCAAAATGAGATTTTTTTTTGCTTTCAGTATTATCATGGAACTTTAACATGGTGTTGATTTCAATAAATTGTGCCTTCAAAGGTTTTGAGTTAATTTCTATATTTAGTTGATATTTTGAAATAAAGTCTTTCACATACAAGTAGGTCTCAACGTTGGGTGTTTCACCAGATATATCTTTTATAAACTTACTCATAATTTTATAATTTTCGCTCATCATCTTCCTCAATATCTTCAAACTCACCTTCTATATATGGTTTTTTTATTTTTGTCTCACTCTCAAAATTCTTTGAAATTTTGCTGAAAAATAATTTTCTTGTTAAAGGAAATATTAAAAGAAATCCAATTAGATCAGTCGCAAAACCTGGAATTATCAAAAGAAGTGCAGCAAATGCTATAGCTGCTCCTGATATTATTTCATATGCAGGTAATTCATTTTTTATTAATTGTGAAAAACCAGATTTAAGAGTATTTAGTCCCTCATATCTTGCATAAAAAACACCAATTACAGCTGTTGATATTATTAACGATATAGTCATAAATGCTCCAATTTGACTACCAATCTTTATAAACAGATAAATTTCTAAAATTGGCACTAAGATTAAGGCAATTAAAGCTGAGTTCATTTGTCTTTAATCTAATTGTTAGTTGAAATTATTCAACATAGTAATTAAATTATCTTTATGAATTATAGTTTTGAATACATTGATATTATTTTGCTAGCAATGATTGCGGGATTTATTTTTTTAAGATTGAGGGGAATCTTGGGAAAAAGAACTGGTTTTGAGGGAAAGAATCCTCAGCAATTTCAAGATATTTTAAAGGAAGTTCATCAAAAAGGTAATCCTAAACAAAAAGAAGATTTTGATGAAAAAGCTCAAGGTGAATTTCTAAAAGGAGCAAAAATTGCATATGAAACAATTATTACAGATTTCAGCGATAATGATAATAAACTAATAGCAAGCAAACCTTTACTGAGTAAACAAATTTATGATGAATTTAATAAAGCTCTCAAGGACAGAAGCAACAGAGGTCATTATGCTGAAATTACTTTTATTGGTATTAAATCAGCAGATATTAAAGAACATAAAAAAATTGATAAAGCTCTTCAAGTCACTGTAGATTTTGTGAGTGAAATTATTACCTGTATTAGAGATAAAGAGAAAAAAATTGTTTCAGGAAGTCCTGATAAAATTAAAACAATTTATGATACCTGGACATTTTCTAGAGATATGAGATCAAATAACCCGAACTGGTTGTTGATAAATACTCTAAACTAAGTGAATAATAAAATTTCAGAAAAAGATAAAAAAAATTGGGAAGATTTTTTATCGAATGATGAGAAATTACCTAATAAAGATGCTTTTGAATTTGAGAAAAAAGCTGAGAAAACTAGATCATTGGATTTACATGGAAAAGCTCTTGATGAAGCAAATCAAATTATTGAAGATTTTATTAAACAATCTTATCAGGATAAAATTCGTAAATTGAGAATTATTACTGGTAAGGGTCTTCACTCGAATAATGAAAAAGATCCATATGTATCCAAGAATTTAGGAATTTTGAAATACTCAATTCCAGAATTTTTGAAAAACAATCCAGAATTAATGAAAATTATTTTAAAGATTAAAGAGGCAGATATTAAGGATGGTGGAAGTGGGGCTTTTTATATTTTTTTAAAAAAAAACAAATCTTTTTAAAGGAATTCTATAACTTTTTTTTATCCATAATAAAAAAATTCAAAAGAGGATAATATTTTCTTTTTAAAAAGTGTAAAATTTTAGATAATAAGATATTCCATAAAATTTTCTTTTTTCGGAATAGATAATCGAAATTATTATGATCATAACCAAAACCACAATAAGAATATCCTTTTTTTGTTAAATGTTTGATCACATTTTTTTTTTCAGAATTGTTGAGATGAAGATGCTCAATAGAAATATTTTTGATTTGATATTTTTCAAAATTGATTGACATTATGGTTTCGTAATCCAATCCTTCAATGTCGATACTTAAATAGTCAATATGATTACCCAAGTATTTTTCAAAAAAGTTGTTGATTGACATGCTTTTAATAGTGAAACTTTTAATTTTAGATTTTGGGTAATGTTTTTTTACATGATTTAAGTCTGAAGAACATACTTGATAATGTGGAGCATCATCTTCAGTATAATACAATGTTAATTGACTTGATATATTTTGGGAAATTGCAATATTTACGATTTCTACATTTTTAAAATCTTTATAACAAAAATTTAATTTATCAATGTTAAGAGGATTTGCCTCAACAGCAAAAATTTTACTATCTGAGTTATATCTTTTTTTTATAAATTCAGTAAAACCACATCTAAAGTGAGCTCCTTCATCTTTATCACCAGCCCCAGCTCCTAAATGTACATAGATCATAAAAAAAATATAATATATATTTTATATTTCTAACATACAATGAATTGAAAAATGATAGTTTGGTTAGCCTCATATCCTAAAAGTGGAAATACATTTGTAAGATCTTTATTATGTTCGTACATTTTTTCTGAAAATGGGAATTTTAGTTTTGAATTATTAAAAAATATAAAACAATTTCCAGATAAAACATTATTTAAACAAATAGGTGTTGATATAAATAGTGAAGAGGAAATGTATAAAAATTATATTAATACTCAAAAAATATTCAATAAAAAGGATACTATTAGATTTTTAAAAACACATAGTTGTTTTGTGAATACTAAAAAATTTCAATTTACTGATCGACACAATACGCTTGGAGTAATTTATATTGTAAGAGATCCTAGGAATATAGTCACCTCCCATTCTCACCATTTTCAGAAAACCCCTCAGGAGTCTTTTGAGAATTTATTATCACACCAAGTTCTTCCTAAAGATCATAAACATTGTACAACTTATCTAGGATCATGGAAATATCACTACAACTCGTGGAAAGTTTTTAGAAGATTCAATAAATATTTGTTGGTAAGATATGAAGATTTAATAAATGATACAGAAAAAACTTTTCTAAATATTTTAAAATTTATTGCACATCTTGGTCGTGTAAAATTTACGTACGATAAACAAAAATTTGAAAATAGTATAAAAACAACAGGATTTGAAAATATGCAAAAACTGGAAGCCACAGGTAATTTTGTTGAGTCCAAAAAAGATAAAAAAACTGGAGAGAATATAAAGTTTTTCAATATGGGGGTTAAAAACGATTGGAAAAAACTTTTAGATAATAATATCAAAGAAAATTTAGAGAAAGAATTAGGTGATGAAATGAAAGAGCTTAATTATCTTTAATATCCTTTTAAAGAATAAATTTTGATAGATCAGTGTCTTTAATAAGTGTGTCCAAGTTTTTATTAATGTATTCTTTATTAATTATAATTTTTTCTCCAGCTCTGTCAGTTGCAGTAAAACTAATTTCATCCAGTATCTTTTCAATGATTGTATGTAACCTTCTTGCACCGATATTTTCGACAGTTGCATTGACTTCAGATGCTATATTTGCAATTGTGTCAATCCCATCTTCTGCAAATTCTAAATCTACATTTTCTGTTTTTAATAGGGCTACATACTGCTTAATTAAACTATAGTCTGGCTCCTTTAAAATTCTTTTAAAGTCTTCACTTGTTAAGGCCTCTAACTCAACTCTTATAGGTAATCTACCTTGTAACTCAGGCAGTAAATCTGATGGTTTAGCAAGTTGGAAAGCTCCTGACGCAATAAATAAAATATGGTCTGTTTTAATGGGTCCATATTTTGTATTAACAGTTGTACCTTCTATTAGTGGCAACAAATCTCTTTGTACACCTTCTCTAGATACATCTCCACCAACTCTATCTGTTCTGCCAGAAATTTTATCGATTTCATCTAAAAAAACTATCCCATTATTTTCGGTTGATATCTTAGCAGCTTTAATAATCTTATCTTGCTCAATTAATTTATCAGACTCATCATTAATTAAAATTTCATGAGACTCTTTTACAGTCATTTTTTTCTTTTTTTCTTTTGTACCCATCGATTTTCCAAGCATTTCCCCAATATTGATCATTCCAACATTCGCACCTGGCATACCTGGAATTTCGAAAGAGGTACCAGAACCACCTGTATCGCTTACAGCTATTTCAATTTCATTGTTGTCTAAATCACCATCTCTCAATCTTTTTCTAAAACTTTCTCTAGTTGCTGTACTCGCCTTTTTTCCAACCAAAGCATCCAAAACTTTTTCCTCTGCCATTTTTTGTGCTTTTGCATAAACTTCTTTTCTTTTTTTTACTTTTTCCATTGAAATAGCAATTTCAATTAAATCTCTAACAATTTGTTCAACATCTCTTCCCACATATCCAACTTCAGTAAATCTCGTAGCTTCAACTTTAACAAATGGAGCCTCAGCAAGTTTTGATAGTCTTCTAGATATTTCAGTTTTACCAACTCCAGTTGGTCCAATCATAAGTATATTTTTGGGCAATACTTCATTTTTCATTTCACCTTTTAAAGCTTGCCTTCTCCATCTATTTCTTAGAGCTACGGCAACAGCTTTTTTAGCTTTATTTTGACCGACAACAAATCTGTCTAATTCTGAAACTATTTCTCTTGGTGATAATGAGCTAACTAAATTTTCATTATCTTTTGAATTTTTTTCTTTAGGGACAAGAGGTGTAACGTTAGATTTTTCCATTATATTTTTTCAACTTTAATATTATTATTAGTAAAAACACAAATTTCTGAAGCAACTTCAATAGCTTTTTTTGCCACCTCTTCAGCACTCATGTCAGTACCAATTAAAACTTTTCCGGCTGCTAATGCGTAATTTCCACCTGAACCAATTCCAATTACATTGCCCTCTGGCTCAAGCACATCCCCAGTTCCAGAGATTATGTAACTATTAGTTTTGTCACCAATAGCCATAAGTGCCTCAAGTCTTCTTAAATATTTATCAGTTCGCCAATCTTTTGCTAATTCAACAGCGGCTCTTGATAAGTTGCCTGCATGCTTTTCTATTTTTGCTTCTAACCTCTCGAATAAAGTTAAAGCATCTGCAGTGGAACCCGCAAATCCAGCGACAACATCTCTTTTCTCAATTTTTCTTACTTTTGACGCAGTGCTTTTTACGACAGTGTTCCCCATACTTACTTGACCATCACCAGCAACCACTACTTCATTATTTTTTCTCACCAAAACAATCGTTGTCATAGCTTATAAATGGATACTAAATTTGATAGTTCAAGCCCAGGTTTAGTATTATTGCCATATTTGGATAATATATGTATACCTCTTTTAAATTATGAAGCGTAAAGGTAAAATTAGTCGAAAAACAAAAGAGACCAGTATAAGTGTTGATCTCAACATTGATGGCAAAGGCAAGTATAAGATTGATACTGGAATAGGATTTCTTAATCATATGCTTGAGCAGTTATCCAAGCATTCATCAATTGATATGAGTATAAAAGCTAAAGGAGATACACATATTGATCTTCACCACACAACTGAAGACACAGGTATAGCAATTGGTGAAGCTTTGAAAAAAGCATTAAAAAAATCTGTTGGTATTAGAAGATATGCACATGCAATGATACCTATGGATGAAACTTTATCACGAGTTGCAATTGATATTTCGAACAGACCTTATTTAATTTGGAAAGTAAAATTAAAAGTCGAAAAACTTGGTGAGATGGACACGGAACTATTCAAAGAATGGTTTCAGGCTTTTTCTCAAGCAGCAGGAATTACTTTGCACGTAGAAAATATTTATGGCGATAATAGCCACCACATCATTGAGTCTTGTTTCAAAGGATTAGCAAGATCATTAAGAGCTGCATTAGAGATTGACCCTAGGAATAGTAAATCAATTCCTTCTACTAAAGGCACGTTATAAAATTAATGAAAGTTACTATCGTTGATTACAACTCGGGCAACATTAGCTCGGTGATAAACTCTTTTGAAGAGGTTGCTAAAGATAAAGTAAATATCGAGGTTACTGCTGATTTAAATAAAATTAAGTCTAGTGATAAAGTAGTTTTACCTGGACAGGGCTCATTTAAAAGTTGTTTAGATGCCTTGAACAATATTAATGGTCTCATCGATACTCTTAGTGAATTTGCAATAACTAATAAGAAACCTCTTCTCGGAATTTGTGTTGGCTTACAAATGTTTGCTGATATTGGATATGAAGAAACTGAAACTAAAGGGTTAGGGTGGATTTCAGGTAAAGTCGCAAAAATAGATAATCAAAATGGTAGATATAAACTCCCTCATATTGGTTGGAACCAAATTAGAATTGTCAAAGATAGTAAGATTTTTCACAATATACAAAATGATACCCACATGTATTTTGTCCATAGTTATGAATTTATTCCGAAGGATAAAAAAGTTATTTCGGCGACAACAGATTATTCATCAAATATTGTTTGCTCTGTTGAAAAAGAAAATATCTTTGGAACTCAATTTCACCCTGAAAAAAGTGACAAGATGGGTCTCAAAATAATTGATAACTTTATTAATCTATAAATAAAAAAAATGAAAATTTTTCCAGCTATAGACATAAAAGATAAAAAGTGTGTCAGATTAGTTAAAGGAGACTTTAGTAATAAAACTGAGTATGAAATGTCTCCAGTTGAACAAGCTTGTAAATATAAAGATCATGGTTTTAAAAATTTACATATTGTTGATTTAGATGGAGCTTTAACTGGTGAAACCACTAATTTAGATATTATTCAAGACATAGTGAGTAAATTTGACTTCAAAATTGAGGTTGGTGGAGGTGTTAGAAACTTTGAAAGTATTCAAAAGTATACTGATGCTGGTGTTGAAAAAGTAATTTTAGGAAGTGCAGCTATAAAAGATAAAAATTTCTTAAAAGAAGCTTGCGAAAAATTTCCAAACAAAATTGCTTTAGGTTTAGATGCTAAAGATGGACATCTATCAGTATCTGGTTGGAAGGAAAATTCTTATCAGTTTACTCTTGATTATTTAAAAGAAGTAAATGGTTATGGTGTTACCAGATTGATTTATACAGATATCAACCGAGATGGTATGAAACAAAGTCCAAATTTTGAGGAGACTTCAAAAGTTGCTGAAAAATCAAATTGTCCTGTAATTATTTCTGGTGGTGTTTCATCAATAGGTGACATCAAAAAAGCCAGAACTTTGAAAAATATTGAAGGTATAATAGTTGGTAAAGCTATTTATGATGGCGATATTAAATTAGAAGAATTAGTTAAAGAAGATGCTTAAGAATAGAATAATTCCTTGTTTAGATGTCAAGAATGGACGTGTTGTTAAAGGTATTAACTTCGTTGATTTGAAGGACGCTGGTGATCCCGTTGAGCAAGCAAAAATTTATTCCGATGGAGGAGCAGATGAAATATGTTTTTTAGATATTACTGCTTCGAACGAAAATAGAGACACAATTTATGATGTAGTTGAGAGAACATCAAAAAAATGTTTTGTACCTTTAACTGTTGGCGGGGGAGTAAGAAGTATAGATGATATCAATAAATTATTAAATTGTGGTGCAGATAAAGTTTCTATAAATACTGCTGCTGTCGAAAATCCAAAAGTTGTTTTAAATAGCTCAAAAAAGTTTGGTTCACAATGTATTGTTGTTGCAATTGATGCAAAGAAAAATGGAGACAAGTGGGAAATATTTACCCATGGAGGTAGAAACAATAGCGGTCTTGATGCTTTAGAGTATGCCAAAAAAATGGAAGATAATGGGGCAGGAGAATTATTAGTTACCTCTATGGATAGAGATGGAACACAAATCGGTTATGATGTCGATTTGATGAGTAAAATTGCATCAAAAGTAAATATACCTTTAATTGCATCAGGAGGTGTTGGTAATCTAGATCATTTGGTTGACGGAATAAAATTAGGAAATGCTAGTGCAGTTTTGGCAGCATCAATATTTCACTATGGAAAACATTCTGTTAAAGAAGCCAAGGAATATTTGGACTCAAAAGGAATTCCTGTTAGAATTTAGCATGTTAAGTACACTTGAAAATTTATTTAAGCTTGCGCGTGAAAGAAAAGAAAAGCCAATTGATGGATCCTATACCAACAAATTATTATCAGATAAGTCACTAAGCAAATCAAAAGTTCTAGAGGAAATAAATGAACTTATTGAAGCTGTAGATAAAGATACTAATAAAATACATGAAGCTGCTGATGTATTTTATCATTTGATAATTTATCTTGAGACGCATAATATTAAGATCGAAGATATCGAGGAAGAGCTAGAAAAAAGAAAAAAGTCAAATGAGTAAAATAAAATATGTTATAATTTTATTAATTTGTTATGGGCTTTATAAGGGTTATGTTGCTTTCACAAACTTTGAAATAGGTGTTTCTTCTAGAGTTACTCAATTAGAGGAAGGGTCTGATTTTGAAAAGAAAGGAAAGGTTATTGCATTGATGATGTATTTGGGTGACCCTCCTGACTTAAATGAGCATTTATTGGTAAAAAGTAAATCAAAGTGTTTAGATATGAAAAGAATAGCTGAGGAAACATCTTTTGCTTATTACGAATGTGCTGTTGTAGATGCTAATATTAGAGGTGGTAAAATAATTAGCATAAATGAGGAGTTAAAAGTTTTAGAATGACGTATGATGAAAACAATATTTTTGCAAAAATTTTAAGAGGTGAAATTCCTTGTAAAAAAATTTATGAAGATGAGTTTATATTATCTTTTCACGATATAAATCCTCAAAAAAAAATTCACGCACTTGTAATTCCAAAAGGAAAATATGTAGATTTAGATGATTTTATTAACAAAGCTTCACCAGATGAGATGGTGGGATTGTTAAAAGGTATCAATATAGTAGCAAAGAAACTTGGTATTTCAGTCGATACGGGTAAAGGATATAGAGCTTTAGCAAATATAAATGAACATGGTGGTCAAGAAGTGCCCCATCTTCATTTCCATTTATTCGGTGGCGAACCAGTTGGTAAGATGGTGCAGTGAATAAGAAGGTTGAAAGAAATTATTTAGAAATATCTTATTTGGAAGATTTAAAAGACTCTTCAAATTTATCAGACCACTACTCAATAAATTTAGTCGATCCGGTTGATTTTCAGTTAAATAAATTTTTTTATAAAAATATTGGTAAAAGTCATCATTGGGTAGACCGATTGGTGTGGAGTGAAAAACAATGGCTGGACTATGTTTCTGACAAAAAAGTTAAGACATATATATTAAAAGAAGGGGATGAATTAGCAGGTTATTTTGAATTAATTTTACACACAGATAAAAATGAAGTTGAGATTGCTTATCTGGGTTTATTGGAAGAATATCAAAATAAAAAATTAGGTTCATATCTATTATCAGCAGCTATTAAAAATTCTTTTAGAGAAAAACCCAAAAGAGTATGGGTCCATACATGTTCATTAGATCATAAAAATGCGTTAAATAATTATATTGCACGAGGTATGAAAGTTTTTAAAACTGAAACAGTCGTAATTTAAGCTAGTTTTGTTGTGGAAGTTTAAATATTTCTTTTTTTAATTTTTGATTTCTTTTAATGGATGAAAGATAGGTAATACTTACATTTTGATAAATATCTACTGTTTGCCATCCAATTAAGTTATAAGTTTTCTTATCAAAAAATAGATTTATCTCATTTTCATTTTCTGTAAAATTAAAGTTTATAAAATCATCACTTACTTCCCTTTGATCTAAACTTTTTATTTTTTTTAATAAATATTCTTTATTGAGAATTGTATCTAGAGGAGTTTTTTCAAGTGGATAAAAGTAATAACTACTTAATGTCTTGATAACTAATGATTTTCCATTTGCAACCAAAACTTTCTGATTACTTAAATTATATTTACAATAAATTTTTTTTGGATACTCAATTATACAGTTACCATTTTCAATCTTACCATTAATATTTTGTTCAAAATCAAATGATACATTCTTAATATCTGTAAATTTTTTAATTATATTTTCTTTTATCGATGCTGAGACATCGGAAACTATTGAAAAAAAAATTAGTATAATGAATAGTTTTTTCATTTAAGAACATCTCTTTTTCCAACATGATTTGCTTTACTTACTATTCCCTCAGACTCCATCATATCAATTATTCTTGCGGCTCGATTATATCCAATTTGAAGTTTTCTTTGTAAAAACGAAGTTGAAGCTTTTCCTTCTGTTTTAATTATTTCAATAGCAGTTTGATATAATTCGTCTTTTTCACCTTGATTTTTTGATTCATTCAATTCTTTTTCATCAGCAAAATTAAGTATTTCATCAACATAGTCAGGCTCTGCTTGAGATCTTAAAAAATTGTTAATTTTTTCTATTTCTGTGTCCGAGACAAATGGAGCATGAATTCTTACAATTCTATTTGCGGATGACATATACAACATATCACCTTTTCCAAGCAATTGTTCAGCTCCCTGTTCGCCTAAAATTGTTCTACTATCTATTTTAGAGGTGACTTGAAAAGAAATTCGGGTTGGAAAATTTGCTTTGATGGTACCTGTAATCACATCTACGCTGGGCCTTTGAGTAGCCATAATAATATGAATACCAGCAGCTCTAGCCATTTGTGATAATTTTTGAATATAATTTTCAATTTCTTTTCCTGCGACTAACATCAAATCAGACATTTCATCAACCACTACAACTATGTAAGGCATCGGTAATTTGTGTTTTGAATTATAACCATCAATATTTCTCACTCCTTCTTTAGTCATTAGCCTATATCTGCTCTCCATTTCTTTCACTACCCAACCAAGAACCGAGGCAGCTTTTTTAGCTTCAGTAATTACAGGGCAAAGCAGGTGAGGGATACCTTCATAAGTGGAAAGCTCTAACATCTTAGGATCAATTAAAATAAATTTACATCTTTCAGGAGTATGCTTGTAAAGAAGTGATAAAATAATTGTATTAATACAAACTGATTTTCCAGAACCGGTAGTACCAGCAATAAGCAAATGAGGCATTGCGGACAAGTCACCAATTATTGGTGTGCCAGAAATATTTTTTCCTAATGCAATAGGTAATTTAATTTCTTTCTTTTTAAAGCTTGAATTATCTAAAATTTCACTGAGATATACATTCTCTCTATCTGAATTTGGAAGCTCTATACCTATTGTATTACTTCCTGGAATAGTTGCTATACGCGCTGATTCTGAACTTGTATTTCTTGCTATGTCATCAGATAAATTGATGATTTTAGAAACTTTAATACCTGCTGCAGGTTCAAATTCATTTAAAGTAACAACTGGACCATGACTAACTTTTTTAATTTTCCCATTAACACCAAAATCTAAGAGGATTTTTTCTAAAAATTCTGGATTATTATTTTCATTTTTATTAAGACCTTCTCTTTCTTTTTTTGTTGGAGTTTTTAACAAATCAATTGAGGGGAGAGAAAATTTTGTTTTTGTAGACCTATTATTTTCAGTTTTAATAAATGGTAAATCTTCTTGTATTATGTCTTTTATTTCATCTTGAGGAATAAATTCGTTTATAAGTTCATCTTTATTCGTATAACTTTTAGAGTTTTTACTAAATAAATAATTTAATATTTTTTTAACATTCGAAATGAAATTTTTTAAATTAAAATTTATACTTAAAATGAAAAATAATAGAGTGAGTAGCAGAAGTAAATAATATGAAAAATCATCATATCTATTTAATAAATTAATTAAAAAGTTTTCTGATAGGTAATTTCCAACAAAACCACCACTACCATTAATATAAAGTGTAAAATTTTCTGAGTAAAATTTTGAAAAAAACAAAGATCCAAAGAATACATAAATTGTTACAAAAAAGGTGTTTTCAATGATGACTAAAATTCCTTTTTTTCTAAAAATGTTTAAACCTGTAAAGATGTAACTGACGGGTAACAAGTAACCTATTAAGCCTATAGATTGCAAAATAAAGTCTGAAGTAACACTCCCCTGATAACCTAAAACATTTTTTATAATAGTATTATCTGGGAAAATAAAATTTGGGTCTTCTGGAGAGTATGAAATTAAGGCAATTAAAATTAAAAACCCTATTAAAAGAACACAAATACCAAAAATTTCAATTAATCTATTTGTAATGAATGTTAGAGCTGTGTTTGATAGTTTTTTTATATCCATATTAGATGAATCAAATTTACCACTTTGTATCATCTAATTTTTATTGTTAAAATTAAAAATTAATATGAAACTTTGTATTCTAGGTGGTGGATTAACTGGATTAAGTTTAGCAAAATCTTTGACTAAAAAAGGATTATCTATTGATATTTTTTTAAATAAAAAAAAATCAGATTTTAATAGGAGTCGAACTATTGGTATATCTAATGATAATCTGATGTATTTTAATAAAGAAATATTAGATATTAAAGAATTATCTTGGGATATAAAAAAAATTGAAATTTACTCAGAAAATCTAAGAAATGGAAAAATTTTAAATTTTGAAAATAATGACAAAACTCTTTTTGCTATAATTAGAAATTATCAATTACAAAGTAAATTACTTAAAAGTTTAAAAAAGGATAAGTTATGTAAATTTAAACAAAATTTTGATTATAATCTCTCAAATTTGAGAAAATATAAATTAATAATCAATTGTGAAAATGATAACTATTTTTCAAAGAAGTTTTTTACAAGAAGTTTGAAAAAAAAATACGATAGTCTTGCGTACACTACAATTTTAAAACACAAAAAAATTCAGAATAATACAGCATCTCAAATATTCACAAAAAATGGACCTTTGGCATTTTTACCATTATCAGAAATAGAAACTTCTATTGTTTATTCAATTAAAGGTAAAAAAAATATTAATTTTAAAGAATTAATTAAAAAATATAATACCAAATATTCAATTACAAATTTTGGTATTTGCAACTTTTTTGAGTTGAAAGCTTCGAATTTGAGAACTTATTATTATGAAAATATTCTGGCTTTTGGTGATGTATTACATCGCCTTCACCCTTTGGCTGGCCAGGGTTTCAATATGACTTTAAGAGATATTCGAGATTTGGGTAATTTAATTGAACTTAAGTTAAAGAATGGATTAGAGATAGATAATTCAATTTGTGAAGAATTTCAAAATATGACTAAACATAAAAACTATCTTTTCTCTAGTGGAATTGATTTTGTATACGAATTTTTTAATTTTGAAAGCAAGATGAATAATAATATCCTTAGCAAATCAGTGAGATTTATAGGGAGAAATAAATTCTTGAATAAATCTTTTAAAAATATAGCGAATAGAGGTTTTGAAATTTAGTTTTATTGAACGGTTGTATTATTATAATTATCAAAAGAATATGTAGTTAAGATTTCTGAAATTTTAGTTTTTCTAAGCTCTAAATTTTTGGCCTCTAATAAGATTTGTTTTTCTTCTAGCGTAAAAGGAGACGCCATCGCCAGAGCGTTTATTGTTTCATCTAAACTTTGTTTCTCTAATCCTTTCCAATTAATAATAAATCCTCTTTTTTCAAAAAGATTTTTTAAGTCTTTAAATATCAATTTTAAATCAGAAAATTGTAGATTTTCACTTTGATAACTTAGATCATCATAAAAATTATTAAAATCTACATTACATTCTCTGTATTTTTTATTTGATTTTACTTCATCTATTTTTTGAAATCTGATTATTCCTTTGAGTTCTATCAAAAATTGACCATTATCATTTTCCTTAAAGCTTGTAATTTTGCCCATGCACCCAATGTCATATAATTCAGGGTTAACCTCACCATCTTTTGAATTTTTAGGTTGTATCATCCCAATAAGTTTGTTTGTTTTCATACTATCATTAATCATATCGATATATCTTGGTTCAAATATATTTAATGGCACGGTAGTTCTTGGAAAAATGATAAAATTACTTAATGGAAAAACTGGTATTGTTTTTGGTAAATCTTCTTTTTTCATGAAAAAAACATACCATAATTAATATTACTTGAATTAAAAAAAACGACACACTATATTAATTTTATTTGCGGGCGTAGCTCAGTGGTAGAGCGTCTCGTTGCCAACGAGAAGGTCGAGGGTTCGATCCCCTTTGCCCGCTCCATTTTTAAGTAATATAATAAAAAATTTAATTAGATGAGTATGTAAATTAAATGAGTGAACTATTCGATAAAAAATGTGTTCCCTGTGAAGGGGGTGTGCCTGCGCTTGATATAAGTGAAATACATAAATATCAAAAAAAAATTGATGGATGGGATGTTATTAAAAATGAAAAAAATATACATTTTTTAGAAAAAAAATTTACATTTAAAAATTTTGTTGAGAGTCAAAAATTTGTAAATGAAGTAGGTCGAATATCTGAGGAGGAAGGCCATCACCCTGAAATTTTATTTGGATGGGGATATGCGAAAATTAACATCTCAACCCACGCAATTGAGGGATTATCCGAAAACGATTTCATCTTAGCCTCAAAGATTGACAAGATTTAATGTCTAAAATGTCTTGTTTTAGAAAAAATTAAAATAGTGTTAGTTTTATCTGCAAACTTTATAATTTCTTTATCTCTGATTGATCCTCTAGGTTGGATTACAGCAGAAACACCGGATTGAATTAACTTTTCAATACCATCAACAAATGGAAAAAAAGCATCAGATGCGGCAACAATTTCTTTTTCATTTTTTTTGAACTTTCTCATTTTATTTATTGCAATTTGACAGCTATCAAGCCTACTAGGTTGTCCAGATCCGATACCAACTGTTGTTTTATCACCAACGAGTACAATAGCATTGGATTTAACATGACGGGAAATATTGAATGCAAATAATAAATTTTCAAATTGTATTTTGTTTGGTTTTTTTTTTGAAACAACTTTGAAATCTTTTTTTTTAAAAACAAGGTTATCTTGAGATTGAATTAATATTGAGTTTGATACAGAGTTAATTTGAAGAACATCATCAAAATTAAAGTTTGTTGAATCTATAATTCTAACATTCTTTTTAGATTTTAATAATTTAAGAGCGCTTGTTTCAAAACCATTAGCAATAATTACTTCTAAAAAAGTTTTGTTTAACTCAATAGCTAAGCTTTTATTAATCTTAAAATTACAAGAGACAATACCTCCAAATGCGCTCACAGGATCACATTCAAATGCAGATTTATAACTGCTTACTCTATCCTTTAAAATAGAAACTCCACAAGGGTTAGCATGTTTGATAATTACAGTGCCCACATTTTTTGGTAGACTTTTGGATATCGTTAAAGCAGCAAAAATATCATTGTAATTGTTATAGCTTAATTGTTTTCCATGAATTTTTCTTAATTTGAAATCTTTATTTTTAGAGTAAATAGCAGATATTTGGTGTGGATTTTCTCCATATCTTAATCTCTCAATTAAGTTTCCGTAAATAGTTTTTTTCTCTGTAAAATTTTCACTTGTGACTGAATTGAAGTAATCTGAAATTACGGAATCATAATATGCTGTTTCATTAAAGGCTGATTGAGATAATTTTTTTCTAAATTCTAATTTTGTTGCACCCTTAAATCTTTTTAACTGATCAATCAATGCTGAATATTGATTGGTGGATGTTATTACTGCAACGTTATTGTAATTTTTTGCAGCACTTCTAACTAAGGCAGGACCACCAATATCAATTTTTTCAATTATTTTATTATGATTTTTTGTTGTGTTTAAAGTTTTTTCAAATGGATAAAAGTTGACTATAACTAAATCAATATTTTGAAAATTATTTTTTTTTATTTCTCTTTTATGAGAATTATTGTTTCTTTTATTTAAGATTCCCGCATGAATTTTAGGATGTAGTGTCTTAACTCGTCCATCAAGAATTTCATTAAAACCAGTATAATCAGAAACTTCAAGGCATCGATAGCCTAATTTTCTAATTGCCTTAAATGTTCCCCCTGAACTAATCAGTTTAACATTATACCTGTTTAAAGTTTGCAATAATGGTTTTAAGTTTGATTTATCTGAAACAGATATTACAGCTGATTTTATCCTTCTAACTATATTTTTTTTATTTGCCATTTAATATCTTCGGTCTGGTTATTTGAAATTCCAGAAATAAATATATTTTGATTATCAATATATGAATTTTTATTACCGAAATATAAACCATTATCAATATTTATATCATAATTATCACAAGTAAATTTCCAACCCTCATCCTCCAATTCAATTAATATTGATTTACCATCCTGAGTTTTCATTAATTTTACGTTAGGTTCTACATGAAATCGAATATCAAATTTATAATTTTTATTAATCTTTTTTAGAATTTTATCACAACCAACGAAAGTTTCTTCTCCAGGATAAAATTCTATATTTCTTTCATGAATAGTATTATATTTTTTTTGGTATCCATCATGAGAAGCATTTATTTTCCAATAGTTTTTTTCAAAAATAGTTTCTTTTTTTGTAATTTTTAAACCCCTGGTAACAAAAAAAGATTTATCACTGTTTGTAAATTTGCAGGAAGAATTATCATCGATTACTAAGGTATTCTGAGCGGCAGTTGATCTTGATAAATGATTTAGTTTTATATTTGTTTCACTATGATAGCCACAATTGCTAATTAATTTTTTTCCATTAGAAATTATTTCAAAAGATAAAGCTCCAGATTGATAATCTTTTGAAAAAAATGAATTTGGTGAAGGACCAGCATCCATAGTGAGACACATCTTTTTATTTCTCAAAATTATATATCCACCATAATCTTGATTGTCATTTTTGAATTTATAACCTAGTCTTTGAAGATAATTATCAAAATTATTATTATCTGAGATGTTATTACCGTTATAAAGAATATCACTTTTTAGATTTTGCCAAACAAAAGCGTAACCTTGTCCAAGATAGTATATTGTTTCATTGATATGTTCTGGAATATTAATTTGAGATTCTTTAAACCATTCTCTGATTAAAATATAATATTTCAAATAAAATATTAATTGTTTAATACTCCTTGATTTAGGAAAACCAGAATTATCAAGAGTAATTTTAGATATTTTTTTTAGTAAATTTAAACCATATGGCAAATACTTTTTTTCATCCTGATAACAAAGGCCAACCAATATAATAGATGCACAACCTATCAATTTATCTTCAACAAATTTTGATTTATTAATTTCATTTATGAGGTGATTTGCTTGTTTTTGTACCATAGTGTTGAAATCAATTTTATATTGTCCGTTACCATCTTCATAAGTGAGATTATGACTAGATAACCAAGCAATAATCCTTTTTGCAGTTAAATCGAAATTCCAACTTTTTGCATTGTATTTATGATTTAAAGTCATCCAGTCTTTTATAACTGATTGGGTATTTTTTTTTGAAGACTTAAGATCTAAACTAAAAAGCCAATAAAAATTATTAAGTTTTCTTAAGTTTTTTTTGGTTATTTCTTTATTATCCCAAATTTCATTTAATGCAAAATCTTCAATCCTAAATTTTTTTTTTTGATATTTAATTAAGGATGAAAGTAAATGAGGACTAGGCTTATAAATCAAATTTTGATAATAAGTTTTTGAAATTTTTTTATCGTAAAGACTAGAATTTAAATATAATTCTCTTATTTTATCGAAAATATTAAAAAAAAAACGATTTATGTAAATCATGAAATTATTTTGATTTTAATAATTCAATATTCTTTTTTATATCTCCATTATTACTTTTAAAAATTGTTGTTCCAGAAACGAGTATATTTGCTCCTGCTTCTATTGCCTCTTTTGAATTATCAAAATTGATACCTCCATCAATTTCAATATCAAAATTGAGGTTTTTAGTTTGCTGTATTTCTTTTAGCTCTTTAATTTTTACTAAAACTTCTGGCATAAATTTTTGACCACCAAAACCGGGGTTAACACTCATTATTAAAACTAAGTCAATTTCGTTCAAGTGTTCTCTAATTACATCAACTTTAGTTTCAGGATTTAAAGATACTCCGACCTTTTTATTTAATTGTTTTATCTTTGAAATAGATGAACTTAGATCGTCTGTAGCTTCTGGATGAATAGTAATAATATCTGCACCTGCATCAGAATATGCATCGATATATTTGTGTACTGGAGAAATCATTAAATGGACATCAAATATCATTGATGATTGTTTTTTTAATGCTTTTATAACTGGAGGTCCGATGGTTAAATTTGGAACAAAATGCCCATCCATCACATCTACATGAATCATATCGGCCCCAGCGTCTTCCAAACGTTTTATTTCGTTTCCTAATTGACTAAAATCAGCAGATAAGATTGATGGTGATATTTGTATTTTTTTCATTGATAACTAAATTACTAGTACCAATTTTTAAAATTTAATTGAATTAAAAAATTGATAAATTTGTCTAGAAATTTCACTTTCCAAAGGAAAAGATAACATTCCCATGACAGAATATCCCAAAATCCATGGCATTAAATAAAATCTTATCATAAAGAAAAACCAAGCAACATACAGTGGAACTATCGGTTGAATAATAAATTCGGGTGTAATCGGTTTAAAAATACGCAGTAATGGATTGGTAAATTTTACGAATACTTTCATGAAAAAAAATTGAGAGTCTTCTTTTTGGAAAATATTCATTGCAACTCTACCAATTAATGTCCACATTATTACCCCAAGTATGTAATCAATGATGTACACCATTGGGTGAAAATTAGCCGACATTTAAGAATTTATATTGGAAAAAGACTTGAATTAAAAGGGGCGAAATTAATCGCCCCTTAAAATAATTATTTAGTGTTGTTTGCCAAGGATCGATTTACCTGATGGTATTCGAACCTCATCAACCATTTTCTGCGTTGCAGCATTTGGTGCTGAAGTCATTAGACTTACAACAACCATAGCTACTAAGCTGACAGCTGAACCAAAGATACCAAATGTTAACTGTGTAATACCTAGGAATCCACTTCCACCTGTTCTTACCCAAACTAGGTAAGCAGCACCAGAAACTAATCCTAAGAACATACCAGCTATAGCACCTTCTTTGTTAGCTCTCTTCCACCATACACCGAGTACAAGTGGGAAGAATAATCCTGACATCGCAAAGTCAAAAGCCCAGATGACTGAACCTAAGATACCTTGAATCTCAAGAGCCGCAATAGTTGCTCCAGCAAAACCAATTACTACAAGTAGTACCCTTGCAACAACTAGTCTCTTAGCAGTCTCAGCTTTTGGATCGATGATTTTATAATAAACATCGTGTGAGATTGCGTTTGCAATTGCTAGAATCAAACCATCAGCTGTTGACATGGCAGCAGCCATACCTCCAGCAGCAACTAGACCTGAGATTACGTATGGTAATCCAGCTATTTCCGGAGTTGCTAACACAACGGCTTTACCACCCATGAAAAACTCATTTAATTCAAGAGTTCCATTACCGTTAAAGTCGCTTACAAACATTAAGTTTGCTTGGTTCCAGTTTTGATACCAATCTATCGCTTGGACTTCTGTAATTGATTTACCAATAATACCTGTTGGTAATGTTGGATCAATCAATGACAACTTAGATAGTGTCGCTAACATTGGAGCAGAAGAATAAAGTAGGAAGATAAAGAATAAAGACCAACCTACTGATTTTCTAGCTGCTTTTACACTTGGAGTAGTGAAATATCTCATCATCACGTGAGGCAATGAAGCTGTTCCCATCATCATCGCTAGTGCTAATGAAATAAACGCCCAAGGCGTTGCATTCACCGCTGAGTGAGCTTTAGTTATACCAGCCAAACCTTTTGGCACCTCTTTTAGATTTTCAGCAGAGTTTTTCACAAAACCAAACTGAGCTTCTAATTCAGCAATTCTTGATACTTCATCAGCTAACATAAAGTGTGGGAAGAAACCCGCACCCATTTTGTTACTGATCCAGAATACTGGTAATAAGTAAGCTATGATTAGTACAATATATTGCGCGACCTGTGTCCAAGTTACTCCTCTCATACCACCTAACATTGAACATAGTAAGATACTTACTAATCCAACATAAACTGCGTATTGGAATGGAATATCAAGTGCAACAGATGCAATAGTACCTGTAGCGTTAATTTGTGCAGTCACATAAGTAAATGATGCGACAGTTAAAACTACAACCGCCATGAATCTACTTAAATTACCACCATATCTTGTACCAATAAAATCTGGAACTGTGTAACAACCAAATTTTCTTAAGTAAGGTGCTAATAAAGATGCAACTAATACATATCCACCAGTCCAACCTACAAGTAGTGCCATATATCCGTAACCTTTGAAGTAAATACCTCCTGCCATTGCAACGAATGATGCACCAGACATCCAGTCTGCTGCAGTTGCCATTCCGTTGAATACAGTTGGCACTTGTCTTCCAGCTACGTAATAAGCATCAGCTTGAGCTGTACGTGATAGATAACCAATTATAGCATAAATGGCTACTGTGAAAGCAACGAAACAAATTCCGATTGTTTTCGCAGTCATACCCATCTGCTCGGCAATTGACATAATGATTATGAAAGCTAAAAAACCACCTGTATAGATTCCATAAACCTTAGGTAAATTGTCTATAAAATTACCTTTTATCATTTAGTCATCCCCTCTTTCTGAGAAGCCGAACTCTTCATCAATTTTCTCCTGCCTGTTCGCAAACCAGAAAATTAGGATTACGAAAGCACCAAGAGAACCTTGACAAGTGAACCAATAAGTTAACGGATAACCAAATGGTCCCGTAACTTCATTCATTTCAGCCCCGAATAAGAAGATGCCAATTGAGAATACAAACCAGATTGCTAGTGTCATGAATAGCAAACCTCTGGATTTTTCCCAGTGTTGTTCTTGTTTTGACATTTATACCTCTCTCTTTTTAGTTATAACTGGCAAAAACCATAACCATTATCGAAGAGATTTAAAGTGTTAAAATTGCTCAAATTAGTCCGATTTATGGGTTATAACTATCAAAAATAGCTTATTTTATGGGAAAATATAAACTTACCTGGAAAGATCTTACCTTGAGGGACTTCAAGATCTATCTATTTGCCCTTTTTAAAGCATTTATCCCTAAAAAAAAAATAAAGTCATTAGATGAATTAGAGGATTTTATTCAAACAAAATCAGCTTGGGTGTCACAAGTTACTTTGTATGGTTATTTAAAGACCAGGATGGGCACTAGGTATGTTCTTCATTTTGAAAATGATGAATTTATGAAGTCAGTTAATTTAGCTAAGTGGAATATCTATGCTGTGGCTTTGCAAGATCTTACGTTTTTTACCTTCTCTTATTTAAAAGCAACTACAAACTATGAAGATACCAATAGGGCTAAAGAAATTTTTTTTAAAATTCTAGATGATGAAATTTCAAACAAAATGCCTTTAGATATTATCGAAAACACCAAAAAAAATTTTGATGAAAGATTTGAGAAAATGAATTGGGATACTTATCATAGTGATCTCCCTTTTAATACTAGTGCATTATCTTTATATAAGTGGGCTCCAATTGCTGAGGAGCTAAAAACTTTAGATCGTAAAATAGTTTTAAATTCAGTCATTCTCAAATGGGATGTTGTTAAAAAGGAATTTAAAGAAAGATTAGGTTTCTAAGTATTTTTTCTATTGTCAACTAAACTATCAACAACACTTGGATCAGCTAAAGTAGTAGTGTCACCTAATTGACCATGTTCATTTGCTGCAATCTTTCTAAGAATTCTTCTCATAATTTTTCCAGATCTTGTTTTTGGAAGCCCTGGAGTAAAGTGAATCAAGTCAGGAGTTGCTAATGGACCTATTTGTTTTCTAACCCATAATTTTAGTTCTCTTTCAAGATCTCCAGTTTCAGTCTCACCTGCATTTAGAGTTACGTAACAATATAGTCCATTTCCTTTAATGTCATGTGGATAACCAACGACAGCGGCCTCAGCAACTTTAGGATGAGCAACAAAAGCACTTTCAATTTCAGCAGTACCCAAGTTGTGTCCTGATACAATAATTACGTCATCTACTCGTCCAGTGATCCAATAATATCCATCCTTGTCTCGTCTGCACCCATCCCCAGTAAAATATTTTCCATCAAATTGAGAAAAGTAAGTATCAATAAATCTTTGATGATCGCCATAAACAGTTCGCATTTGGCCTGGCCAAGACTGAGCTATACAAAGTCTCCCTTCTCCTGCACCTTTAATTTCTTTTCCATCTTTATCGACAAGAACAGGTTTAATTCCATAAAAAGGTTTTGTTGCTGATCCAGGTTTTAAAGGTATAGCTCCTGTTTGAGGTGCAATTAAAATTCCGCCTGTCTCTGTTTGCCACCAGGTATCTACGATTGGACACTTTGAGTTTCCAACTGTTTTGTAATACCACATCCAAGCCTCTGGATTTATAGGCTCTCCGACTGTACCTAATAATTTTAGGGATTTTCGAGATGTTTTATTTACTGGATCATCACCCTCTCGCATAAGGGCTCTGATAGCTGTTGGAGCAGTATAAAAAGTATTAACTTTATATTTATCAACAATCTGCCACCATCTTGAGCTGTCCGGATAATTTGGTACTCCCTCAAACATTATTGTAGTAGCTCCGTTAGATAAGGGTCCATAAATAATATAACTATGACCTGTTACCCAACCTATGTCTGCAGTACACCAATAAATATCTTTAGGCTTATAGTTAAATATGTATTGATGAGTCATGGAAGCATAAACCATGTAACCGCCCGTTGTATGTAGTACACCTTTCGGTTTACCTGTAGATCCAGACGTATAAAGAATAAATAAAGGATCTTCAGCATTCATTTCCTCAGGTTCACAATGACTTGGTACATCTTTAATTAGATCATGATACCAAACATCTCTGTCGTCATCCCAATAAACATAGTTTCCTGTTCTTTTGACAACAATACATTTTTTAACATCAGGACAATTACTTAATGCTTCATCGGTTGTTGCTTTTAATGGAATTGTTTTTCCACCTCTAACACCCTCATCAGCTGTTATAATGTATTCTGATTTACAATCATTTACTCTTCCAGAAATAGACTCTGCTGAAAACCCTCCAAATATTATAGAATGTATGGCTCCTATTCTTGCACAAGCTAACATCAAAACAGCGAGCTCGGGTATCATCGTTAAATATATTGTTACTCTGTCTCCTTTTTGTATCCCTAATTTTTTTAGACCATTAGCTGCTTTTGAAACTTTTTGATGAAGTTGTTTATAAGAAATTTTTTGAGTATCCTTAGGATCATCACCTACCCAAATTATAGCTGTTTTATCTTTTTTATCTTTTAAATGTCGATCAATACAATTAGCAGAGGCATTTAAAGTTCCATCTTCAAACCATTTTATTTTAACTTCATCTTTACTATACTTCACATCTTTAATTTTTTTATATGGTTTTATCCATGTAATCCTTTTTCCTTCTTTTTTCCAAAAAGCATTATTGTTTTTAATAGAGTCAGTATATTTATTCTGATATTGAGATTTATTAATTAAACCACTTTTCACCCAATCTGGTTTTGGTTTAAAAATTAGTTCTTGAGTTGAGCCTTCGTTATTATTTTTAACTTTTTTAATCTTACTTCTAATCTTTTTTTTTCTTTTAAGAATTTTTTTTCTTTTTTTAACCTTCTTTCTTTTTGAGGTTTTTTTTCTTGATTTAGATTTTTTCTTCTTTTTAGGCATAAATGTTATTTTTAAATCTTACCCATGTTATTTAAAATTTTCCAGCTTTTAGAATCTATTGGCATTACTGATAGTCTGCTTTGTTTAATAAGTGATAAATGGCTTAATTGCTTGTTTTTCTTAATATCCTCAAGACTTACTGGCTTATTTAATTTTTTTAGAAACTTTACTGTAACAGCAACAAATCGACCAGATTTATCTGTCTTGTCTAAATATGCTTCCTTTATAACTTCAACAATACCAACAATTTCCTTTCCTATGTTAGAATGATAGAAAAAACATTGATCTCCTTCTCTCATTGATTTTAAATTTTTGGCAGCTTGATAATTTCTTACTCCATCCCAAGGAGCACCTTTAATACCAGCTTTTTTTTGTTGATCAATTGACCAAACGTCAGGTTCTGACTTAAGTAACCAATATTGCATTAAAGTTTAACCCCAGCACCTTTTAAAAATAATGCATTTTCATCTAAGGGCCATCTTGGTTTTGCTGGATGATCTAGTTTATTAAAAAGTTTTAATTTATACTTTTCCAAACCTACCATTGCTATCATTGCAGCATTGTCCCCACATATTTCAATTGGTGGAAAAACACTTTGATAATTATTTTCTTTACATAAGTTTATCAACATAGATCTTATTTTTTTATTTGCTGCTACACCACCCGCAACAACAAAAATTTTATCTTGTATATCATTTTGTTTTTCAAATTCATTAAAAGCAATTTTGGTTTTTTTTTTCAATATTTCTTCAATTGTTTTTTGAAAAGAAGCTGCCAAATTAAATTTTTCTTGCTCTGTTTCAATGGTTTTACTTATCTTCAGGATTGCAGTTTTAAGACCAGCAAATGACAAATTACAACCACCCTTATTAATGATAGGTTTTGGTAGATCATAAGAATTTGGATCACCTTTTTCTGCCCAAAGCTCGATTTGGGGTCCTCCAGGAAATTCTATTCCTAAAAGTTTTGCAGTTTTGTCGAAGGCTTCACCTAGTGCATCGTCAATAGTTGTTCCTAGTCTTTTATATTTTCCAAGACCTTGAACATTTAAATATTGTGAATGACCACCCGAAATTAATAGCAGGAGGTAAGGATAATTTAAGTTTGAAACTAATTTTGGACTCAACGCATGTCCTTCTAAATGATTTACAGCTATAAAAGGCTTGTTTATTGAAGAGGCAAAAGCTTTCCCAAAGCTTAAGCCTACTGACAAACAAACGATTAGACCAGGACCTGCAGTCGAAGCTACTGCATCAATATCTTTAATTTTTATTCCACTTTCATCCAAAGCTTTCTTCACGATTAAATCTATTTTTTCGATATGTGATCTGGCCGCTAACTCTGGAACTACACCTCCAAATTCTTTGTGGACATCAGTTTGGCTAGAGACAATGTTTGATAAAATTATAGGTTTCCCTTGGTCATTCTCAGTTATAACTGAGGCAGCTGTTTCATCACAACTAGTTTCAATTCCAAGAATTAAGGGTTTTTTACTCATACAAATAGTTTTTAATAATTGTACATTTCCAATACAAGAAAGAAATAAATTTATTTATGACTAAAAAAATTATCATAGGTTCAAGAGGTAGTAAATTAGCATTGTTATATGCTCAAAAAGCTAAAGAACAAATTATTAAAAAAACTACTTTAGATACAAATGATATTGAAATTAAATCTATTTCAACAAAAGGTGATCAAGTTAAAGATACTAGATTATCTGATATAGGTGGCAAAGGATTGTTTTCAACTGAAATTGAAAAAGAGTTAGAGAATAAAAGTATCGACATTGCAGTACATGCATTAAAAGATATGCCAGCAACAGAAACTAGCGGACTTAAAACAGACTGTTTTTTAGAGAGAAATGATCCAAGAGAAATTTTGATAACAAATAACAAGAAAAAATTAAATGATCTTAAGCTTAAATCAATTATAGGAACATCTTCATTTAGAAGGGAATTTCAAATTAAAAAATTAAGATCTGATCTAACATGCAAAATAATTAGAGGTAATGTGGATACTAGAATTAAAAAACTAAAAGATGGAAATTATGATGCAATAATTTTGTCTTATGCAGGGATTAAAAATTTAAATCTTGAAAATGAAATAGCTGAAATTTTCTCAGCACAAGAAATCATACCAAGTGCTGGACAAGGAATAATTGCTCTCCAATGTCGTGAAGCAGATAAAGAAATTATTTCAATTTTAAAAAAAGTAAATCATGAAGAAACCTATAAAAGAGCTCATGCTGAGAGAAATGTTCTTAAAGTTTTAGAGGGAGATTGTGAGACAGCAATAGGCGTTTATTCAAAAATAGAAAGTGATACAATTGAAGTTGAGGCAGAACTTTTTTCAATAGATGGCTCTCAAAGATTTTATGAAAAGAAATCTGGCCAGATTGATAAATTTAAAGAGATTGGTAAACAAATTGGGCAAAATTTAAAAATGCAATCAAATAATTCTTACAAAAAATAATATGCATATTTTATTAACAAGACCACTGGAAGATTGTTCAGAAATGATTTTAAAGTTTAAATCATTAGGTCATCAAGTTTCGCACATCCCACTGATTAATATTGAAAAGGTCAATTATGAGGAAATTAAATTTTCTGAATACGGAGGAATTATTTTTACTAGTGCTAATGCTGTGAAATATTTAGATCAAAATAACATAGACAAAAATATCAAATGTTTTTGTGTTGGTAATTTTACTGAAAAAAAGGCTAGATCTTTGGGATTTCAAAACACAATAGCTGCAGAGGGTAATGTTTCTAATTTAAAAGAGTTAATTTTACAAACTTACGAGACAAAAAGTAAAAAGTTACTTTATGTCAGCGGTGAAATCATATCTGTTGATTTGGATCAACAACTCATGAAAGAGGGCTATGGCATAAAAAGGGTGATTAATTATAGAGTAAAACATAATCAAAAATTCAATGAAAGTTTTGTAAAAGATTTGAAATTGAACATGCCTGATATGGTTTATATTTATTCACAGAATAGTGCTCAAAGTTTTTTGAGTTTTGTCAAAAATCATCAATTTGAAAGCTTATGGATGAATACTAATTTATCGTGTATTGGGGAGAAAACTTCATCTATATTGAATGAAATTAAATGGAAAAAAATATTTCTTTTTAATCCTGGAGAAGAAGAGTTTTTGTTATATAAAATTTAATTATGGAATTGTTTAATAATTTTTCTGAAATATTTCTATCGGTATGGAACAAAGGTATTTTAGGTGTTGATATTTTTCAAATATTAATTGGTTTAGGAATTTTTTTAATTTTTTTAATTTTTAGAGGTCTAATTAGTAAACTTGTAATCAAAAAGTTAGAAATAATTTCAAAAAGAACAACAAACAAATTAGATGATACTTTTGTAAATTCTTTAGTTGGTCCAGCAAGATTTTTACCAATTGTTTTAGGTTTTTTTATAGCAAGTTATTACATGACGTTTTCTATGGAAGGTAGAGAAATTGTCGATACTATAAATAGAACTCTAATAACCATATTAATTTTTTGGGTTATTCATCAAATTATAGAACCAGTCTCATATATCTTAAGTGGTCTTGATAAATTATTAACAAGAGAACTCATTGGATGGATTATTAAATCTTTAAAGATTTTAATATTTATATTAGGACTTGCGGCAGTCTTAGAATTATGGGGGATAAAGATTGGACCAATTATTGCTGGTTTAGGTTTGTTCGGAGTAGCAGTTGCATTGGGTGCTCAAGATTTGTTTAAAAATTTAATTTCTGGGATTTTGGTATTAGTTGAAAAAAGATTTAAAATCGGTGATTGGATTTCTGTTGATGGAATAATTGAGGGTATTGTTGAAAAAATTGGTTTTCGATCAACAACAATCAGAAAATTCGATAAATCATTAGCAATAATTCCAAATTTTCAATTTGCAGAAAATGCTGTAGTAAATGTAAGTGAAACTTCAAACTGGTTAATTAGCTGGATTATTACTCTCCAATATGACACTTCGGTTGATCAATTAAAAAATATAAGAGATCAAATTGAAGATCACATAAAAAAAAGTGATGATTTTGACACTAATATAGGAATTGCAGTTAGGGTCGATAAGTTTTCAGATAGTTCTATAGACATGTATGTGCGTTGTTTCACAAAATCGGATAGTTGGAACGAATGGCTTTCAGTAAAAGAAAAACTTGCAATTGCAATAAAACAAATTGTTGAAAATAATAAGGCCTCTTTCGCATTTCCAAGTTCTTCTATTTATATTGAAAAAAAATGATTGCTATCTTTTATTTAGTTTTACAATTATTAAAACTTTATTCGTATGTAGTGATTGCCAATGTTATCATAAGCTGGTTAATTGCTTTTAATGTATTGAATACTCAAAATAGATTTGTTTATGCAGTTTTAGATTTTACTTACAGATTAACAGAACCATTTCTAAGAAGAATAAGACGATTTTTACCAAATTTGGGAGCCTTAGACATTTCACCAATTATTTTACTGCTATTGATTTGGTTTATAGAAATGTGTATGAAGCTCTACATCGCACCAATGATATTCTAGGGTTTATGATTTTAATTGATGGAAAAAAAGAAGCAGCACTATTAAGGGAACAGCTTAAAAAAGAAGTATCTGATCTTAAAATTAGGTATAATAAAGTTCCAGGGTTAACAGTAATTTTGATTGGAGACTTAACTCCTAGTCAGATTTACGTTCGAAACAAAGAAAAATCTGCTAACGAAGTTGGACTTAAATCCGATGTGATTAAATATCCAGATAGTGTTGAAGAAAAAGTTATTTTAGAGAAGATAGATGAATTAAATAAAGATAACTCTGTGTCAGGTATTTTGGTTCAATTACCATTACCAAAACATATTGATAAACAAAAAATTATTGAAGCGATTGACCCATCAAAAGATGTAGATGGATTTCATCCAATGAATGTTGGAAATCTTTCATCAGGTTATGAGAGTTCCGTTCCATGCACACCATTAGGATGTTATTTGTTAATTAAAAAAATAGAACCTAACTTAAATGGTAAAAAAGCAGTTGTTGTTGGTCGATCTAACTTAAATGGTAAACCAATGACTCAACTTTTACTGAAAGAAAATTGTACTGTTACTATAACACACTCTAAAACAAAAGATTTAAAAGCAGAGTGTTTAGAAGCTGATATTATAATTGCAGCGGTTGGTATTCCCGAGTTAGTTAAAGGTGATTGGGTTAAAAAAGATACAATAGTGATCGATGTTGGAATTAATAAAACTGAGAAAGGTATTGTTGGTGATGTTGCATTTGATGAAGTTTCAAAAAATGCCAAAGCACTCACGCCTGTTCCTGGTGGAGTTGGTCCAATGACAATCGCTTGCTTGCTAAAAAATACGATTGACTGTTTCAAAAGATCGCAAGTATAATATTGAATTCAACAAATTTTTTTTGATAAGATAGGTTATGAAAAAACCTAAATACCCCTATAGAATTGCACTTCTCATGCTCATACTGACAGTTCCACCAATTGGCGCGACACAATTAGGTTGGTATTTATATGATAAACAAACTGGATTTGATTATGGTATGATAGTTGGAACATTTTCAGTAATTTATGCTGCTTGGTTAATGTATGAAAAGAATTGGAGAGAAGATGATGAGGATTAAATTGTGGAAAAAATAATTTTTTTTGGATTAGCGATACCAATTTTAGCATTTGTCCTTTACTTGGGTGGAACTGCTATCATGAAAGGTTTTGAGGCCAAAAGAGAAAATAAATCCAATGAGAACTTAGAAGACCAGGACCATGAAGACAACTTGTCTGATAATAATGATAAGTTAACAGATGAATTGAATAAATTAAATCAACTCCTTAAAGATGGTGTTTTAACAGAAGAAGAATTTAAAAAAGCTAAAAAGAAAATTTTAGATAATTAATTATAATCAAGTAATTTTTTTAAAGATCCAAATTCACCTATTTTATAAATTATTGCATCGTCTTTTTTAAATCCATATTTTTCCGCTCCAGCTTTAAATCTTACAGGTGGCTCCATGATTGGTTCTAGGGATAAAACAAACGTGCCCCAATGCATTCCAATCACTTTTTTACTCTTTAAATTTTTTGCAACCTCTAAAGCTTCTTCTGGATTTGTGTGATAAACTGACTTATCCTTATAAGGCATTATTGGATAAAAATTATAGGCACCAATATTTATAAATGTAAGATCAATTGGACCATACTTATTACCTATATCTTTATAAATATTTCCTACTCCAGTGTCACAACCAAATAATAACTTTATATCTTTATATTCGATCAAAAAATTTCCCCATAAAGTTTTATTAGTATCTGTTAGACTTCTTTTTGACCAATGCACAGCAGGTAAAAAAGTAATTTTTAAATTTTTATTTATTTCAATTTTATCATACCAGTCCATTTCATTCACATCGCTATAACCATTTCTGTAAAAATATTTACCAAGTTTTAATGGAAGTAAAACTTTAGAATTTTTAAAAGGAAATCTCCGGATTGTCATCATATCTTGATGATCATAATGATTATGGGTGAGTAAAAAAATATCTGTTTGTGGAATCTCGTTTAATTTTAATGCTGGTTCGGTAAATCTCTTAGGTCCAAAAATTAGCGGCCCAGCATTTTTTGAAAATACTGGATCTGTAATAATTGTTGTTTCACCAAGCTTAATTAAAAATGTTGCATGGCCAATCCATGCTACATAATCGTCTTCTTGAAATTTTTTTAAGTCTGTTAAAACTTTCTCTCTTTCAATAACATGTTCTTTGGGAACTGTCATATTAAGTTTTTTTTTCTCTCTATTAAAAATTTTGAAGGACCATTTAACATTAGGATCTGGTTTTGGTGAACCCTGAGGATTTCTAAAAGTACCGTCTGGTAAATGGTGATAAGGTTTTTTTTCCACTAAAACTAATTTTTTTTATTGTAAGTTTTTATAATTGTCTCCTCTAAAGTTCTACTCATTATTATGGTGCCCTTTTCATTTGGATGTATACCATCACTTAGATTAAACTCAGGCTTCATGGCAACTCCCTCAAGTAAAAAAGGAATAAGCTCTATTTTAAATTTTTTGGCTAGATTAGGAAAAATTTTGTCAAATTTTTTTTTATAAGAAAAACCATGCGAGGTTGGAGCAACCATCCCAGCTAGGACGATTTCAATATTTTTATCTTGAGCAATTTTTATAATTTTTTCTAAATTGCTTTTTGTTTCTTTTGGCTGGATGCCTCTTAACATGTCATTAGCCCCTAAGCATAAAATTATTAGATCTATATCTGGCTCACTCAAAGTCCAATCAGCTCTATTTAATCCCCCTGACGATGTACTACCAGAAACACTGCCATCAACAATCTCAATATTATAACCCTTTGCTTCTAAATTTTCCTCTAAAACGACTGGTAAACTATTGTCATCAGACAAACCATAACCAGCCATCAAACTATCACCAAATAATACAATCTTTTCGATTGCATATGCATTAATGGTTAGTAGACAGATAATAATTATTTTAATAATAAAACTTTTGTTCATGAGTACTCTTCTTAAATTAAAAAAGATAAATCTTAAATACCAAACTGGTAAAGATAATATTAGTGTTTTAAAAGATATAAATTTGACCACAAAAAAAAAAGAAACTATTTCAATAGTAGGTGAAAGTGGTTCAGGAAAAACAAGTTTAATCATGTTAATTGGTGGTTTAGAGCGTCCAACTTCAGGCAAGATATACTTCCAAGACCACGAAATTACAAAATTAAGTGAGGATGAAGTATCAAAAATCAGAAAAAAAAATATTGGTATAATTTTTCAGTCTTTTTATCTAATCCCAAATTATACAGCCTTAGAGAATGTAACCTTAATTCTTGAATTGAATAAATTTAAAAATCCTGAAAAAGAAGCAAAATCTCTTTTAGATAGATTTGGCTTAAAACATCGACTAAATAATTTACCCAGTCAGTTATCTGGAGGAGAACAACAGCGTGTCGCTATCGCAAGAGCTATTGCTATGAAGCCAGAGCTAATTCTAGCTGACGAACCTACAGGAAATTTAGATACAGAAAATTCCGATATGATTTCTAAAATTTTATTTAGGTATGTTAAAGAGGAGGGTTCCTCATTAATTATGGTAACACACGACCCGAAACTTGCTAACCGCGCAAGCAGAAAAATTAAAATTAAAGATGGAAAAATTAAATAATTTTTATCAATACAAGTTTATCTTAATATATGCTCTTCGAGATTTAAAAAGGAACTATAAAAAAATCTCTAGTATTATCATCACTCTGTTCATCAGTCTTTTTATATTAAGTGCAATATTTACTATTGAGGATAGTTTAAAAAAGGAACTCAAAGAAAATGCTAAAGAGCTTTTAGGTGGAGACTTAGAAATTGATTATAACAGAAATCAAGGAAATATAGATTTATTAAATAAAGTTGAAGAGTTTACAACTATATCAGAGATGGTTGAATTCAGCACAATGCTTTCGACAACAAATCGAAAGAAAAATAAATCTTTATTTACTAGAATAAAAACAGTTGACCAAAAGTATCCTTTATATGGTGAAGTAACCTATGAACCTGCTGATGCTTATGAAAGAATGCAAACTGAGCCTTATACAATTTTAATTAATGAGAGTTTATCAAAAACATTAAATATCAAAACAAATGAAATTGTAAAAATTCAAGATCAAGAATTTCTTGTTATTGGTAAGGTAAGATCTGTTCCAGATGTAAGTGGATTTGTGACTTTTGGAGATTGGGTTTTAACAGGTAAACAAACTTTAGATATCTTAAAACTTAACGGAATAGGAAATTTTTTAAATTATGAATATAAAGTAAAATTTAATACCAATGATAATTCAGAAATAATCATAAAAAAAATTGAAAGTATTTTTAAAGATGATCAAAAGGTAAAAATTAGATATCCAGAAAATGCAGCAAGTGGATTAAAAAGAGTAATTGGTAACTTTTCACAATTTTTATCCCTTGTCTCAATAAGTGCGATGCTTATTGCTGGTATTGGTATTGCTAATACTCTTTTGTCTTTTATAAATCAAAATAACTTGTCTATAGCAGTAAGAAAGGCCTTAGGTTTCTATTCCGGTAATATTAAAAAACTTTATTATCTTCAATTGGTAATATTATTATTTATAATTACTATTTCAGCGTATTTAAGTAGTTTATTAATTGTGCCATTAGCAGACAAATATTTGTCAAGTAGCTTTGGACTTAAAATAAATCTATTTTTTTCTTTTTTTAATTTTTTTAAAATTTTTTTAATAGGTCTATTAGTTTTGATAATTTTTTCGATTCCTACAATTAGTTCTATCGATCAAGTCAAACCTTCAAGTCTATTTAGAAATGTATTCCAAAACTTACAATTTTATTATTCAAAAAAATTAATTGGCATGAGTATTATAATGTTATCGATTTTAATTTTAATATTTACTTATAGATCGGAAAATCTTGTTTATAGTCTTGGATATTTTGGGGCATTTTTTATTTGTTTGATTATCTTTTTTCTACTTTCAAAGTTAATTATATTTTCTCTAAAAAAGTTTAAATTTAATTCGAGCACTCCTTTGAAAGTATCTATTAAAAATATTACACAATCAAAAAGTATTACACCTATTACAATTATGTCTTTAGGCCTTGGTGTTACATTACTTTTGACTTTGGCATTAGTTGGAACTAATTTTAAAAGAGAGATAGCAAAATCAATACCTGACATCGCTCCTGATTATTTTTTTGTGGGCATTCAAAATGGAGAGCGTGAAAAGTTTGAACAAAGAATTTTATCAATGGATCCTGGTGCAAATATTGAAATTGTGCCAATGGTTTCTTCAGGAATAGTAAAAATTAATGGTATAAATCCAAACACATACATTACACCCGAAAATGATAGTTATTGGGTTATTGGCAGTGAACGGAGATCATCTTGGACAAAAGAAGTTCCTGAGGACAATTTAATTATTGATGGTAAGTGGTGGGATTTGTCTAAACCAAATCAACTTCAGATATCATTAGACGCTAAGGTTGCAAAAGATTTTAATATTAAATTAGGGGATATATTTACTTTAAATATCTATGGTAGAGAAATTGATGGTGAAATAGTCAACTTTAGACAAGTTGATTATAGAGATCTAAATATAAATTTTGCAATGCTTTTTAACCCTGATTTTGCAAAAAATATTCCTCACGAATATTTAGCAACCACAAAGTTCTATAATTTAAATAAATTTGATGAAACAAAAATGCTTGAAATTTTCCCTAGTTTATCAATGATTAAAATTGCTGATTATTTAAATAAAGTAACTAATGTTTTAAATAAAGTTTTCATAGCAGTTATTGTCATTTCAACAGTCACTATCGTCATTGGTTTAATTGTAATATCAAGTGCAATAATGGTCCAAGGAAAAGTAAGAGAATACCAAAATTTGGTTTTTAAAATTTTAGGTTTTTCAAGAAAAGAGATTGTTTTTTCTTCGCTGATTGAATTTATGATTATTTTTATATCTGTAATAATGATTGCAGTTTTGTTTGCTGTAGTTGGTTCAAAATTTATTATTGAAAATATATTTGAGTTATTCTGGAAGTTTGATCTTAAAGTTTTGATTTATCTTGGTTTATCCATTGGTTTAGTAACGTTGGTATTAATATTATTAACTAATATTAAATATTTAAATCCAAAGGTTTATCCTCTTATAAGAAATCAATAATCACTAAGATCTATTTATCCTTCTCCATCAGCCAAAGGTTATCACTCGCCAAAAAGTAAATTTTTCCATTTTTTGGATGAACCTGGATATCTCTAATTCGTCCGATCTCATCTTTAAAAATTACATCTTCTTTTATGTTGGACAAATCATTGAAGATTAGTTTTCTTAAGGATTGATCTTTTAATGATGTAATTAAAGCATGACTATTCCATTCATTAAATTCGTTTCCTTCATAAATTGTAATTGCACTTGTTGCAATTGAAGGCACCCAATACTGGATTGCTTTTGTAAAGCCAGGTTTCCATTTTGGACCAATTGGAAAGCCAGAATAATTTTTTCCTCCCCAGCCTAATATTTTCCAACCATAATTTTCACCTTTTTTTACTTCACCAAACCAATCACCACCTTTGGCACCATGGTTACTCATATAAATTTTACCATCGTATGATGATAAAGTTAGACCTTGAGGATTTCTGATACCAATTTGATAAATTTCAGGTAGCCAATCTGGCTTATCTACAAATTTAGGATTATCATTTGGAATACTTCCATCAAGTTTAATTCTTATAATACTCCCAGGATGTTGTGAGGGGTCTTGAGCAATCATGCCTTTACCTCTTTCACCGGCAGAGGCAAATAAGTGATTATCTTTGATCGCTAACCTTGAACCAAAATGATAACCAGAATCAATAGGAGGTTCAGCTTGAAAAATATTTTTAAAATTTAATTTTTTTTCATCAAAAATAGCTTTAGCAATAGAGGTACTTGTTTTGCCATTACCTCTGTTTTCAGAATATGAAACATAAATAAAATTATCTTTATATAAAATATCTAAAAGACCACCCTGTCCATGTTCTAGAAAATTTAGGTTATGATCAACTTCAACAGCTTTTTTTTGGAGTATATCTATGATCTTAATTTTTCCACTTTTTTCAGTAATAATTAGTTCTTTATTATTTAAAAAAGACGAACCCCATGGGTCGTTAAGAGCAACTAATTTTTTGAATTTTAAATTTTGAGCAAATAAATTTGTTGAAAAAAATATAAAAAATATAATTACAAAAAAAAGCTTTTTCACCTTATGAGAGTTTAGATCTTCCACCATCTACTGCAATAATTTGACCTGTTATCCAAGAGCTATCTTCAGTAATTAAAAATCTAGCTAAAGAGGCAGAGTCTTTTCCCTCTCCCAATCTTTTTAAAGGATGGGCCTTTGCAATACCATCTGCTAGGGCTTTATTCTTTAACATGGGCTCAGCAATTTTTGAATTGGTTAAGCTTGGCGCAATACAATTCACTCTTATGTTTGGAGCAAATTCAGCTGCAAGTGAAACTGTTAAACCCTCAACAGCTGCTTTTGTTGATGCAATAATTGCGTGATTGGTAAATCCTCTTTGAGCAGCAACAGTTGAAAATAAAACTATTGAGCCCTTATTTTTTTTCAAACTGTCTTGATAACCCTTAATAACTTCAACCGCAGAATAAAGATTTAATTTCATACATTTTACAAAATCTTGTTCTGTTACCATTCTCACAGGTTTTAAGTCAATTGACCCAACACAATAAGCAACACCTTTTACATCAGAAATATCATTTTTAACTTTTTCTATAAATCCCTCTTCCAAAACATCTGCGATAGTAAAAGGACACCCTAATCTCTCTGAAATATTTTTAACCTCGTTTTCATCTCTACCTACTAAATGTACACTATTTCCAGAATTTACTAATTGTTCAGCCAAGCTTGATCCGATTGAACCTGTCGCACCAAAAATAAGATATTTTTCTGACATAAAAAATTTAATTAGTTATATTTAATTATGAAGTTATTTTTTATACTGGGCAATCAATTATTTCCATCAAAATACCTAGACCGCTTCAAAAAAGACCACCTTTTTTTCATGGCTGAAGATTACGAGCTTTGTACTTATGAAAAACATCATAAACAAAAAATTCTTCTATTTTTATCATCAATGCGATCTCACGCAGATGTACTTAAAAAAGATAAATTTAAAATAGAATACTCAAAAATAGAGGATAAAGAATTTAAGGAAAGTTATTTTAAAAAGCTTAAAAAATTAATTAGTACAAAAAAGATTAAGGAAATATCCAGTTTTGAAGTTGAGGATAAGTTTTTTGAAAAAAAAATTAATCAATTTGTTAATAAAGAAAAAATAAAATGGAATATTATCCAGACGCCAATGTTTTTAAATTCAAGAGAGGATTTTAAAAAATATTTATCTAAATCCAAAAAACCATTTATGGCAACTTTCTACAAAGATGTCAGAAAAAAATCTGGAATATTAATGGGTGCTGATGGGAATCCTACAGGAGGCAAGTGGAGTTTTGATGAGGATAATAGAAATAAGTTACCAAAAAATATTTCAATCCCAAAATTTCCAAAAATAAATGAAACTTCTCATACTAAAAAGCTAAAACCTATTGTTGAAAAGCTATTTAAGGATCATCCTGGCAGTACCAAAAATTTCTGGTTTGCTACAGAACACAATGATGTTTTGAAGCTTTTAAATTTTTTCATTAAAGAAAAATCAAATTTATTTGGTGATTACGAGGATGCAGTTGATCAAAAAGATAATATTTTGTTTCATAGTGCACTAAGTCCATATGTAAATTTAGGTCTTATAACTCCAGAATTTATAATTAAAAAAATTTTAGAATTCCATAAAAGTAAAAAAATAAGACTAAATTCTTTAGAGGGATACGTTCGTCAAATAATTGGTTGGAGAGAATTTATGAGAGGAATTTATCAAAGTTATTCTAGTGAAATGGAGACAGGAAATTTTTTCAAACAAAATCGTAAGATGAAAAAATCCTGGTATGACGGCACTACTGGATTACCACCATTGGATTATGCAATAAAGAACGCATTAAATCATGGATGGTCTCATCATATTGAAAGACTTATGATTTTATCAAACATAATGAACCTTTGTGAGATCAAACCCACTATTGTTTACAAGTGGTTTATGGAAATGTTTGTGGACTCCTCAGATTGGGTGATGGTTCCAAATGTTTATGGAATGGGATTGTTTAGTGATGGTGGAATATTTGCAACTAAACCATACAT
Source organism: Pelagibacteraceae bacterium AG-426-G02 (assembly GCA_003213155.1). Taxonomy (GTDB): domain Bacteria; phylum Pseudomonadota; class Alphaproteobacteria; order Pelagibacterales; family Pelagibacteraceae; genus Pelagibacter. Next base: position 68,347 of record QCNQ01000002.1, read on the forward strand.
TTGTGGATCAAGTTATTTTATGAAGATGATGGATTTTAAGAGGGGTGATTGGTGCAATATAATGGATGGGCTTTATTGGAGATTTATAGATCGAAATAGAAAGTTTTTTTTAAAAAATCCAAGGCTTTCAATGATGGTGAGAATTTTCGATAAGATGAAAACTGATAGAAAAAAATTGATTTTGTCAGCTGCAGATAAATTCATTAAAGAAAATACAATTTAGTGAAAAAAGAAAATTTACCAATTAAAGTTTGTCCAATATGTCAAAGGCCATTTAAATGGAGAAAAAAATGGAGACTTAATTGGGAAAAAGTTAAGTATTGTTCAAAAAAATGTTCATCAAAAAAATGAAAAATTTTTATAAATATTCAATTTTATTTTTATTAATAATTCTTACAAATAACGCTCGTGCAGAATTTTTTGAGGATCTATCAAAAATTATTGAGAATAATGAAAAAAGACTGAGCTATGGTATTTCAGTGACAGATTTTAATATGGATGGAAGTAATGAGTTTTTAGTCACAGGTTTTGGTTTTCCGAATTTAGCGTTATCTTTTCAAGATGGAAAATTGAAGAATATAAACCAACAAAAAATTTTTTCAGATATTTCAAAGAAAACCATTGGAGTTGCTGCATGTGATATTGATAAAGATGGCTTTGAAGAAATCTACTTTTTAAATACTGATACATATAGTGGAGTTAAAAAATATTCAGACAGATTATTGGATATAAAAGATAATAATTATTTTGATTTATTTGAATTAGAAAAAAATAAAGAAAATCTAAATTTAACAGCAGGAAGATCTGTTGTTTGTGTAGATAGAAAGGGAGATGGTGAATATGGAATTTATGTTGCAAACTACGGAGGACCAACAAGGTTTTATGAGATTGAAAATGAACTTATCAAAGATAAAGCTGAGAATTTAAATCTTGATAATATTACTGGTGGAAGAGCAGTTGTATCTGGGCATATTTTGACAGAAAGAGCCGATATCTTTGCGGCTAATGAGAGAGGAGCAAATTTTCTTTTTAAAAATAATAATGGAAATTTTGATGATGTTGCATTTGATTATAGATTAGATGATGCAATCCAAAATGGACGGGGTACAGCTTTATCAGACATATATTACCGGGGTAGATTAGATATTTTAAGTGGTAATTGGCTTGGATATCACAGAGCTTGGGTCCTGGAAAATAATGAATTTAAAGACATTGGAAGTAAAGATTTTGATGAACCCTCTAGAATAAGAACAATTATTTCTGCAGATTTTGATAATGATGGTTTTGATGAAGTTTTCATGAACAATATAGCAGAACCAAATAAGTTATTTCGTATTAAAGATAATGGAAAATTTGAGCAGATAAATTTTCAGGTAGGACTCGAAGCTAATGGATATGGAACTGGGGCTGCAGTCGCAGATATAGATAATGATGGAATTTTAGAATTATTAGTTTCTCGTGGTGAAAGTAAAGCACAAACATTAACTTTGTATAAAGCAAAAGTTGATAAAGGAAATAAATACTTAAGGATTAAACCATTAAATAAGTATGGTGCGCCAGCAAGAGGAGCCACTGTTACCTTAATAACTAATCAAAGAAAACATTCAAAAACAATTGATGCAGGATCTGGTTACTTATGCCAAATGGAACCTGTGGCACATTATGGAATTAGAAAAAAAGAAAAAAATTTTAAAGTAGAAATTAGATGGACAAATGGAAGTAAAGAAATGATTGATATAAAGAAACTTAACCAAACAATTATTGTAAGACAGAAATGAAAAAAATATTCAATATATTTTTAATTGTATTTTTAATATCATTTCAACTCAAGTCGTTTGCTGGAGAAAAAAATTATCACAAAGAGCTTATTACTGATTGGTCTAGAATATTCCCTGATAAAAATAGAAATGCCGCGGGACCAAAATTTTTTAAATACATCATAGATAAAAAAATTACTTACAAAGACTTTGTTGAATTTAACAAATTATATTGTGCAGTTTCTGGGTCTTTAATTGACCCAAATAGTGACTCAGAATTCTTATTTATTAAAGAAAATAAAACGAATAAAAAAATTTGTGGAAACTATTATAGGTGTTGTGTTCCATGTTCGTGTGATCTTATGAAGTATTCTGAAGCTCAAAAGATGAAACATAAATTTGAGGATGGTTTTAAAGAATTCTATGTTTTAACAATAAAAAATCCTTGTTCTAAAAAAGATTTTCCCAATAGAGTAAATAAAGATTATTTTTGTAATGGTAAAAAAATCAACAAATCAGAAGTGTATAGTCTTAACGATCGAATAGTAATAGGTTTATTGCACAATGGAAAAAATTGTGCGAAAGATGAGGTAGACTTTGTTAAAAGTCATCAAGTGACGGGTAGATATTGTGAGTTGAGAAATAATACACCTTTAGAAAATTTAGATGCTGGAATGGGTGATATTTTTATAAAACTCGCGAGATAAATAAATATGAATAATAAAATTTTTGAGTGGGCAGGTGTTATCACTGCAATATTGTACTCATTATTTGTAGCTATGAATATTGGTGTAGAGTTTTTTGGTTTTTGTTTACTACTAATATCTGCAATTCTAATTGGAATTTGGGCTTATCGAGGCGGTCATAGAGGAATATTATTTTTACAATTCTTTTATGCTACAGCCGGGATTATTGGAATGTTTAGATGGTTTTAGTTAAGTGTTGAAATAATTTTTGGAATATAATTTTTAAAGTTAAAGAAACCTTTATTACAATATTGCCAAGAGTTTTGATCAAGTTCTCTATAAAGGAAATTGATTTTAAAAGTATTTGAATTCAAATAATCTAAATTTTCTCCAATAGTTGGATACAACCCAACTGCTTTTTCTATCTTTTTAATTTCGCTAATATCTATAACTTCACAATCAATAGATTGATTTTTAAATCTTTGTTCCTGGTCTTGAATAAGTGATGACTTAAATTTAATAACTTTTTCACTTAGTTTGATGCATCTATTTTCATTTTTATTCGAAATTATATAAAATTTTTTAAATTTATTATTTTGAAAATCACTTGTTTCAAAACAGAGGTTATTCTCGAATATTATCAAATTATTTTGATCAATATTTTCAGGATTAGTAAAATCCTGTTTTAAAATTGAGTATTTTTTTTCAGAAATCTTGGGTGGAGCGTTTTCATTTAATTTAATATTGCTAAATCTATTATTTGTAAATTTTTTGATATTCCACTCACTTGCTAAATAATGTTTTCCCTGTGTTTGAACACCTGCAACCCATCTCCACCCAAGAGTGTTTGATGCAGCGTCTCCATCATAAAGATGTTGCATAAAAAATTCCGCACCCAATTGCCATGGCAAATTTAGTGTAAAAATCCAAATACTGGCAAACCACATTCTAGTATGATTATGCAAATAATTATTTTCTTTGAGTTCGTTGACCCAATAGTTAAAGCACTCAACATTTGTTTTTCCATCAATCGCGTTTTTATAATTTTGATTGTTTTGAAAATCCCCTTTAATCTTTTTTAATTCAATTAAAAAATCTGTCCAAACACTGGGTCTTAATTCTAACCAACCTTTCCAATATGTACGCCACAATACTTCTTGAATAAATTTTTCATTTTTTGCAAATGAAAATTTATCAAGAGATTTTTTGATAACTTCTTTTTCATTAATAATACCGTGAGTAATATATGGAGATAAACAAGAAATATTAGACCTGTTATCAGGTCCATAATCAAAGTTTCTAAGTTTTGAATATTCTGAGAGATTGTTTTCCACAAAATTATTTAGTTTATCTAAGGCCTTAGCCCTTGAAGCTTCAAAATTCATTTTTAATTATTTCGATTTTTTTTTCTTTAGACCTAATTTATCGCTATGTCTTAATCTCAAGATTACAATAGCACCTGCAATTAAAACTATTGCTACCGCTTCATATACTAATGCACTTGGATCCATTTCTTTTCCTTGTAAAATAATAAATCGTGCTAATGCTGTAATAGCTATAAGTAGTGGTAATGTAATACTTATAGATTGCTGGTTCCAAAAAACTCTTACCATCGCTAGCACTTCTAAGTAAAGAAACATTAGCAGCAAATCAGCTAAGGTAACCGATCGATTTTCAAACATTTTATAAATCTCTATTCCAACTGCAATTACAGTACTTACCAGAATGATACACATTAGAAGAAGTTGTAGGTTTTTAGCTATCTTTTCCATTATTTATCTTTACTAAATGGTAACCATTTTTCAAATACTGATTTTGAGGAACCATCATACGGAATTGAATAAGAATATGGATTTGGACTTGTCAACACTTCGATTCCTTTTGAAAACACGAATATAAAAACAATTACAAAAACGAGCACCATTATCTTAAAGGGGTCAAAATTCTTTGTTTTAAAAACGCTGGCAGAATTTTCCTCAGCTCTATGAAAATGTTTAAATGTCAAATATACAGCAAATATTAATCCAATGTGGGCTAAAAAAAGTCCAGTCCACCCAAATACAAAAGTTGTATATGAGAATACGTACAAACTAAAAACAGTAGTCCAGATAAAACTTAACACCAATAAAATTTGCAATCTTACTGTTTTAGGTAATGATCTAAGATCATTTTTGCTATCATCAAACAAAATGTTTGCTGTATCTTTCATCCAATTTTTAAACGATTCCATAAATTTAAATTAAGTTTTTTTCAAAAATAAACAATCCCCAATTTTTCACCGAATAATTAGCTAGTTTCTTAACTTTTTTTTGTGAAAATTTATAAATTTCTCAACATTAGATTTAATAAATGATTTATTTTCCTCAAATGAAACTTTTTTCATTGAGTAAGCATTGCTTTTTGTCATTCTTGATTGAATTGTAATATTGCCTTTATAAAGTTTAAGTTTAACAGATCCATTTATTTTGTTTTTTTTCAAATCAACAATTTTTTGAAGTTTAAACCTTTCTTTTGAAAACCAATATCCATTATAGATCAATTCTGCGTACCTTGACATTATCGCATCTTTTTTGTGCATTGTTTCTTTATCAAGTGTAACTGACTCAATCGCTCTATGTGCATGAATTAACAATGTACCACCTGGAGTTTCATAAACTCCTCTAGACTTGATGCCTAAAAATCTATTTTCAACAAGATCAACTCTTCCTATTCCATTTTTTCCTGCCAATTGATTAAGTTTAAATAATAATTTTGCTGGTCCAAATTTTTTTCCATTAAGACCAATGGGGTCACCATTTTTAAAATTAATTGTTACATGAGTAGCTTTGTTAGGAGCTTTTTCTGGAGCAACAGTTCTTTGAAAAATAAATTCTGGTGCAGAATTTCTTGGATTTTCTAGCAACTTACCTTCAGTTGATGTATGAAATAAATTATCATCTACTGAAAAAGGAGATGCACCTTTTTTGTCTTTTGGGATAGGAATATTGCGTTTCTTAGCGTAACTAATTAAATCTGACCGAGATTTTAAATTCCATATTCTCCATGGTGCAATAATTTTTATTTTGGGACCAAAATAATGATAACCAAGCTCAAATCTTATTTGGTCGTTTCCTTTTCCAGTAGCCCCATGAGATACTGCATATGCTTTGAATTTTTTTGCAACCTTTATTTGATCCTTTGCTATCAGAGGTCTGGCGATTGAGGTTCCTAATAGATAAACACCCTCATAAATTGCATGACCACGGATCATTGGAAATACATAGTCCTTTACAAAAATATCTTTTAAATCATTTATAATTATTTTTGTAACACCAAATTTTCTTGCATTGTAAATAATCTTTTTTCTATTTATTTCTTGTCCGATATCTGCGGTGTAACAAATTACTTCTGCATCATAATTTTCTTGAAGCCATTTAAGAATAATGGATGTGTCCAAACCGCCTGAGTAAGCTAATACAATTCTTTTTTTTGATTTCATTAACTAACTACAAGCTTTTTTTGCAGTGTTATATGCTTTAGTGAATCCCAATAATGAATAATGGTCGATTGTTTGAGAGCCTTTTTCATTGTATCCAGTTACCATTATTCTTGAACCTTTTTTCATAATCTTGACCATAATCTTTTCTTTTTTATTACTGGTCATCCATGCAAAACCTTGTTGCTTAATATCAAATTTAAATTTGTTATTTCCAGAGGTTGCTAATACAGTATTGTTTTTATTAAATTCATAACCTGCAGTAGTACTGATCTCATTCGCAATTTTTTCACCAGGTCTAAATGTTACAAATAATCTAGCATCTCTTTTATTTGTTTTAGGAGATTGCAGAATTGGAGAAGACTGAGCAAAACATACTTTACCGGATGCTTCCGCCAAAACCATTGTTTCCCAGTCTTTATATTTACCAATTTTTTTTAGATCTTCCCCAAAAGATTTCGATGTGAATAAAAAAGTAAAAAGTATAAATATGAATAAAATCTTTTTAATCATGGACATGGGTTTGGGAACATTTTTTGAATTTTATTAATCTCATTTAAAATTTCGCTTGTTAAACTTACATTTACACTTTCTATGTTTGTTTTCAACTGTTCGATTGTCGTTGCACCTATTATCACACTTGTCATAAATGGCTGAATTTCACAAAACTTCAATGACATTTGAGTAAAATCAATGTTGAATTTTTGCGATAACTTATAATACTCTTCGATAGCTTTTTGACCATTTTCATTTTTATATCTTGTGAAATCTTTAAATAGTTTCATTCTAGATTTTTCTGGTAAATTATTATTTCTATATTTTCCTGTTAAGTAACCGAATGCTAAAGGTGAGTAGGCTAACAAACCACTTTTCTCCCTAACAGAAATTTCCGCAAGTCCAACTTCATAAGTTCTATTAAGTAAATTGTATGGATTTTGCACCGACATCATTTTTGGTAAATCTTTTAATTTTGATATCTCAAGAAATTTTGACAAACCCCATGCAGTTTCATTAGATAGACCAATGTATCTAATTTTACCTTGTTCAATAAATTTTTTTAAACTTTCAAGAATTTCTTCAAACGGTGTCCAATCATTATCGTTTTCGTCATGTTCATAACCATGTTTCCCAAAAAAATTTGTATTTCTCTCTGGCCAATGAAGTTGATAGAGATCGATATAGTCTGTTTTCAATCTTTTGAGACTTTCCTCTAAAGCTTCAGAAATTTTTTTTTTCCCAAAATTATAACCACCACCCCTGATATATTTGTTTGAAGTATTACCACAAACTTTTGTTGCTATAACAATCTTGTCTCTTTTTTTAGTTTTTTGAAACCAGTTACCTATTATTTTCTCTGTTTCCCCATATGTTTCTTCTCTCATCGGTATGGAATAGATTTCTGCAGTGTCCCAAAAGTTTACACCGTGATCTAAAGCATAATCCATTTGCTGAAATCCCTCTTCTTGAGTATTTTGTTCGCCCCAGGTCATAGTACCGAGACAAATTGTACTCACATCAAGATCCGTATTGCCTAATTTTTTATAATTCATAGTGATTTTTAAAGTATAATTTTTTATTAATCTTTTAAGGTATCTTGAATATTTAGTAAAAGACTATATATCTATAGAAATTATGGCAACAGACAAAAAAGGTATTCTAGCAAGAGCAAGAGCAGCAGCACGTGAAACCACTGCGGTTACTGATGAGGGCTTAAGAGCCTACATGTTAAAAGTTTATAACTACATGGCAACTGGAATATTACTTACAGGAATTATAGCGTTGATAACATTTAAGATGTCAGTTGTTACTGATGCAAGTGGTTCTATTGTGGCTTTAACTGAAGTTGGAAATGCCATTTATTTATCAGGACTTAAGTGGATAGTTATGTTAGCTCCTTTGGGTGTTGTATTTTATATGAGTTTTGGGATCAACAAAATGAGTGCATCAAAAGCTCAGACAACTTTTTGGATTTTTGCTGCTTTAATGGGTTTATCACTATCTTCAATTTTATTAGTTTACACAGGTTTAAGTGTAACAAGAGTATTCTTTATTTGTTCAGCTACTTTTGGTGCTATGAGCATTTATGGTTACACAACAAAGAGAGATTTAACTAAGTTTGGATCATTTTTGATGATGGGACTAATAGGAATTATTATTGCATCATTAGTTAATATTTTTCTAAAATCTTCAATGATGTATTTCGTGATTTCAATTTTAGGAGTTTTAATTTTTGTCGGCCTTACTGCTTATGATACTCAAAAAATAAAAAACATGTACTCTGCTAGTGATACTGGCGAGTTAATGGGTAAAAAAGCGGTAATGGGTGCTCTGACTCTTTATTTAGATTTCATTAACCTATTTATTATGCTTTTAAGACTTTTCGGTCAAAGAAGATAATTTTATTTTAAAGTTTTTTCCAATTAGTATTTTTTAACAACAAATTAAGTTCTGAGGAATTCTTTAGTATTTTACCATTAGTATCGGTAATTAAATATTTTAAATTTTTATTTTTTGGCTTAAAGTTTTTGCAAATTTTATAAATAGCATTTTCAGCTGCATTTTTAAAAACACTAAACCCTACCTGTTTGCTTGAAATATTAAGACCGTAATCTTTCCAAGAACCCTCTGAAACCATTTTTGCATATAAATCTAATATTATTTTAAGCTCATTTTTTTCAAAAAAATGATTTTCATTAAATTTTTTTTTATCAAGATTATTAACAACCAGTCTTAAATTATTCTTCATGGGTTTTATATTTATTTATTAAACCGATTTGAAAGGCTGTAAAAATGAAAGTTATTGGAAGTAAACCCCAAACTTTAAAGTTGACCCAAAATTCCTCAGATTGTGTTCTCCAAACTAATTCATTTAAAATAGCAAGTCCAAAGAAAAAGTATATCCATCTTTTACTTAACAATTCCCAACCTTCGTTTGTAAGCGGTATCGATTTTCCCATTAATTTTTTTAACACAGGTTCATTTGTAAAATATCTTCCAAATATTAAAGCCAGACCAAATAAAATATTAATGATTGTTGGCTTGATGTAAATAAAAACTGGGTTATCAAAATAAATTGTAAGGCCACCAAAAAAAGTAATTAATATTCCACTCAACAAAGGAACTTTGGGTATTTTTTTTTCTAAAAACCAAACAATCGCTAATGCTATAATTGTCGCAATTATAAATGGTGGAATGGCTACTCTTAAATCTTTTCCACTATCGTAATAGTAGTAAAAAAAAATTACTAAAGGTCCAAAATCAGTAAGAAACTTTAAAAAAGATTTATTCACTGGAAGAATATTAACATAAATAATATTTTCACAAAAACTATAAATTTTTCTTATTGATTTTTATTTTTAAATACCCATACTAATCTCAATGGCAATTCAAAAAGCTAAATTTTCAATAGGCGATATTGTAAAACACAAACACTTTGAGTTTAGAGGTGTGATTTATGATGTAGATTTTGAGTTTAATAATTCTGAGGAATGGTATCAATCTATCCCTAAGAATGTTAGACCAAGAAAAGATCAACCATTCTATCATTTGTTAGCTGAAAATGATGAAATAACTTATGAAGCCTACGTGTCAGAGCAAAATTTATTGACCGATGACTCTGATGAGCCAATCAAACATCCATTAATTGAGGAAATTTTCTCTGGTAAAAAAGGTTCAAGCTATTTTAAGCCGTCAAATTAAATAAATTCACTTTTTAAACACATTTAGCTCAAATCTTTGTCACAGGGCATTGTTAAATTTAATTAATTCTGATCAAGAGTGTTAAATTTTACCCTTCGTTATTATCTCCCTCTACATTCTTGATCAGATAATTATTTCGTACTAAATAACCCTAATATTTATTTTAAAAATAAAATTTTATGTTTCAATTACTAGAACCTAATAGAATTTTTTCTATAACTTCTAAAGCACCAAAATACGTTTTATTATTATTTATTTTGGTAGTCTCTATAGGTTTAACTGAGGCTCTAATTCTCTCACCAGAAGATTATAAACAAAGTCACTCTGTAAGAATAATGTATGTTCATGTTCCCGCGGCATGGATCTCACTAGGTATCTTTTCTACTATTACTATTCTTTCTATCGTTGGCTATATATTTAAAATTAAAAATTTCTTTTTAATTTCAAAGAGTTTGGCTCCGTCAGGATTTGTTTTTAATGTAATTGCTCTTGTAACAGGTTCTATTTGGGGAAAGCCCACGTGGGGAACATGGTGGGCGTGGGATGCCAGAATTACATCTATGCTAATATTGGCATTATTTTATTTGATGTACTTAATTGCTTGGAGAATTTATGAAAATAAAGAAGAAGTTTTTAAGGTAACTTCAATTATTACAATTTTAGGAATAATAAATGTTCCTATAATTAAATATTCTGTAGATTGGTGGAACACACTCCATCAGCCTGCATCAATTAATATATTATCAAAATCTACTATTCATTCTTCGATGCTCGTTCCTTTACTGATTATGACTGCGGCATTTGCCCTATTCTCATTGCTAATTTTTTTAATGAAATATAATACAGAACTGATAAAAATTAAAAATAAGGGTTTAGACAGATTATGATAAGTGAAATTTTTTACATGGATGGATACGGAATTTACGTTTGGGGTTCATTTGCTTTTACTTTTTTAAGTTTTATGTCATTGTATCTGGTAATTAAAAATCAATATGAAAGAGAAAAAAATAAATTTATTGTTAAATTTGGAAACCTAAACTCTGAAAGAGCTGCCTCTGCTAGACTACAAAGAATTAATAGAGAGATTCTATCCAACACTTCAATTATTTAACTTTTAAACCATGTATGGTCGTAAAGTTAAACTAAGATTTTTTTTTATATTCTTAATCGCTGTTACATTAAGTTTAACAATATTTCTTATTCTAAAATCATTAGAGGAAAATGTTGTATATTTTAAATCTCCATCTGAAATAAAAACTTTATCTGAAATGCAGCAGAAAAAGATTAGAATTGGAGGAATGGTAAAAAATGACTCAATTTCTATTGTAAATAAAGAATTAAGTTTTGTTATTACAGACTTTAAAAGTGAAATTAATGTTGTTTACTCAGGATTAATACCCAATCTTTTTGAAGAAGGTAAAGGTGTTGTTGCAGAGGGATTTTTAAAAGATGAGAATTTTTTTTCAGCAACGAAAATCTTAGCTAAACATGATGAAAATTATATGCCTCCTGAAGTAAAGGCTGCTTTAAAGGAGAAATAAATTGTCGAGTTTAATTGGATATTATTCTTTAATCTTTGGTGTTGGTGTTTCAATTTTAGTTATATTTTTTTCAATTAAAAATTTTAATGATACTCAGAAGTTAGATACTAAAGTAATATCCTTAGTATTCTTACAACTTTTATTTGTAATAATAAGCTTCTCAGGCTTAATTCTATCTTTTGTTAACTCAGATTTTAGTAATGAGACAGTTTTTAATCACTCCCACACAACCAAGCCGCTGTTCTATAAAATCGCTGGGACCTGGGGCAATCATGAGGGTAGTCTATTATTATGGTTGTTAGTTTTAACATTATTTATATTTGTCTTTTTACTGAGGTCAAAAAATCAACCAAAACAATATAAAATTTTAACTTTATTATTCCAGCAGATAATAATAGTTGGTTTTTTTATTTTTCTAATACAAACCTCCAATCCTTTTAATCATGTTTTTCCAGTTCCAAAAGAGGGATTAGGTTTAAATCCTATATTGCAAGATCCTGCATTAGCAATTCACCCACCAATTTTATATCTAGGCTACGTTGGAACTTCTATAATTTTTTCCTCAGCACTAGCAGCAGTTTGTTCAAATAATATTACAAAAATGTGGGCATCACATATTAAAAAATGGGTTTTAGTTTCTTGGATTTTTTTAACTTTAGGAATTTTACTTGGATCCATTTGGGCTTACTACGAGTTAGGATGGGGAGGTTTTTGGTTTTGGGATCCAGTTGAAAATGTATCTTTAATGCCATGGTTTGCATTAACAACACTATTACATTGTGTATTAGTTTTAGAAAAAAAGCTAATTCTTACCTCGTGGGTTGTTGTGTTATCAATTGCAACTTTCACCCTAAGTATGTGTGGTACTTTTTTGGTTCGATCAGGTATTTTAAATTCTGTCCATACATTTGCTAACGATCCAGAAAGAGGTTTGTATATTCTAATATTTTTATTTATTTTGATATTCTTATCTTTTTTAATATTTTTAATTTTTCATAAAAGTGAAAACAACAATTCCAAAACTTTCTACTTATTAAGTAAGGAAACATCAATTTTAGTTAATAATTGGTTTATGATGTATTTTTTATCAGTTGTTTTAATTGGAACAATTTATCCAATATTTTTAGAGGTAATTTCATCTCAAAAAATATCTGTAGGTCCACCATTTTTTAATAAACTTATCCTACCATTTTTAATTCCATTTATGTTAGCTATGGCAATAGGTCCTAAATTAAAGTGGATTAAATCGGATATTGAAGACAAAATTTATTTAATTTTATTTTTTGTTGTTTCTTTAATTTTATCAGTATTGATAATTAGAAATTTAGATATTAATTTTCTTTACAATACTATTTTAATTACAGCAGCTTTTTATTTATTTTTTATAACTCTAAGAGATTTTTTTCAGAGAAAATATAGAAACCTGTCGCAAATTACCGCTCATTTTAGTTTTAGCATTTTAATACTTAGTATTTTATTTAATAATATTTTTTCATCTGAAGTTATTACAAATTTGAAAATTAATGAAACTTACCAAGCTCAAAGTTTAAAGATTAATTTTGAGAGCATTGAGCAAGAAAATAAACAAAATTTTAAAGCAATTAGAGGTAAGTTTATTGTGGAGGATCAAAGTGGATTAATTGAGGTCATGCAACCTGAACTAAGAATATATAATCAACCAAACATTGTTACTAGTGAAGCAGATATCAAAACTAATATATTCACTGATAAATTTATGACAATGAATTATGTCCAAAATCAAGATTATTTTAATATTCGTTATCAAGTAAAGCCATTTATGATTTGGATTTGGATTTCCACAATTCTACTTTGCTTTAGTGGCTGTTTATCTTTAGTTAGAAAAAAATATGAAAACTAAAATTTTTCCTATATTTTTAATTTTTACATTCTCAATAATTTTCTTTGTTTTTTATAAAGGTTTACAAAATACAAATGTTTATACACCCGCAATAAAATCAGAAATTGAAATTCCAAATTTTGACACAGAAGAGTTTTTTTCAAAAGACAAAATAAATTCAGATCAGATTTTTATAGGAAGTGATTATTATTTATTAAATATTTGGGCTTCATGGTGTATACCTTGCAAAGAGGAACATAAGTATCTAGTGGATTTAAGTAAAAAAGAGAATATCAAAATTATTGGACAAAATTATAAAGATAATTTTGATAATGCAAAAAATTTTTTGATTAATTTAGATAATCCATACGATTTAATTTTTTTAGATAATGATGGTACAATAGCAATTGAGTGGGGTGCATATGGAGTACCTGAAACCTTTTTAATTCAAAACAATAAGATAATAAAAAAAATAATTGGTCCATTGAATGAAAAATTACTCTTTGAGATAAAAGAATTGACACAATGAATGTTTTAAAATTTTTAGTTTCCATCATTTTTTTGATTTATTGTTTCTCTTCTGATTTAAAAGCTAAAAACTTAGAAATTGAAATAACCAAAAATTTAAGATGTTTAATTTGTCAAGGACAATCAGTGTATGATTCAGACTCTGAATTTGCAAATAGTTTAAAAATTTTAGTAGAAAAAAAATTAAATGAAGGCTTAGACGAAAACCAAATTTATGTTTATCTTAAAGATAAATATGGAGATTGGATTCTGTATGATCCAGGATTCAGTAAAAATACCTATTTTCTTTGGTTATTACCTATATTGATGTTTATATTTGGTGGTGCAATAATACTTAGGAAAGTTATATTAAAAAAAAAAAAATTATGAACTATTTAAGAATTTGTTACTTGGTAATATTATCTGTTTTTATTTCTTCATCAATCTCTGCTGAAGATACTAAAGTTAGTAATGATAATACAAAGTTTAATATTTATTCAGGCCTGTTTGACTTTAGTGATGATGGAAAAAGATCAACTTTAATTGGATTTCAACATCAAAATACAGATTTAAATAGAGATACTTTTCTCGGTAATCTTTCTCCCATAACAGGATTTATGTTTACTGCTGATAGCGCAGCTTATCTCTATACTGGTGTGCAGGCTCAATATTCATTAGGAGCGTTAAATATTATACCGAGTTTTACTCCAGGACTTTATAATAAGGGAGACGGAAAAGATCTTGGGCATCTATTAGAATTTAAAAGCGAAGTTCAGATTTCTCTAAATTTATTCCAAAATACTCAATTAGGTTTATCATATAATCATTTGTCCAATGCAAGTTTGGGAGATAAAAATCCTGGGGCAAATAGTTATATGTTTAATTTCCTTAAAACCTTTTAAAAATACATTCTATGATAATGAGATTAAAAGATTGTCACAATTTCGGTGATTTTAGAAAACTTGCTAAGCTAAAGCTTCCTTCGCCTATTTTTCATTATATTGACGGAGCTGCTGATGATGAAATTACATACGCTAGGAATACTAGCGCTTTTGACGATGTAGATTTAGTTCCAAATGTTTTAAGAGGTGTTGAGAATGTAGATTTGTCTACGACGATTTTTGGTAAAAAATTGGATTTACCATTTTATCTTTCACCAACAGCATTACAAAGACTTTTTCATTATGATGGTGAAAGAGCAGTCGGAAAAGCAGCTAAAAAATTTAATACAATGTTTGGTGTTTCTGCATTAGCGACTGTGAGCGTAGAGGAAATATCCTCGTTGATTGATACACCTAAAATGTTTCAGTTTTATTTTCACAAAGATAGAGGTTTAAATGACTCCTGTTTAGAGCGAGCTAAAGCTGCTAAATTTGATGTAATGGCTCTAACAGTCGATACCATTACAGGAGGAAATCGTGAAAGAGATTTAAGAACTGGTTTTACTTCTCCGCCGAAATTGACTCTATCAAGCTTATTTAGTTTTGCGACTAAACCAATGTGGGGAATTAATTATTTAACAAAAGGTAAATTTGAATTACCTCACCTTCAAGATTTTGTAAAAGAGGGTACAAGTACAAACTCTTCGATAGGAAATTATTTTTCAACAATGTTAGATCAATCTATGAATTGGAAAGATGCTGAAAAACTTTGTTCTCAATGGGGAGGTCATTTTGCACTTAAAGGAATAATGAGTGTAGAAGATGCTAAAAAAGCAGTTGATATTGGATGTACTGGTATAATGGTTTCAAATCATGGTGGCAGACAACTAGATGGATCGAGATCACCATTTGATCAGCTCGCAGAAATTGTTGATGCAGTTGGAGATAAACTTGATGTTATATGTGAAGGAGGAATTCATAGAGGAACACATATGCTTAAAGCATTATCTCTTGGTGCAAAAGCATGTTCTGGTGGAAGACTTTATCTTTATGCGCTTGCAGCAGCAGGCCAACCAGGCGTCGAAAGAGCTCTTGAGTTGTATAAATCTGAGTTAGTTAGAGATATGAAGCTCATGGGATGTACAAAAATTTCAGATCTTAATAGAAACAATCTTAGATTTAGAAAATAGTGAGTTTACAAAATTGTTATAATTTTGACGATTTTAGAAAACTTGCAAAAAAAAAATTACCTTCACCAATATTTCACTATATTGATGGTGGTGCAGATGATGAAATAACACTCAAAAGAAATACAAAATCTTTTGATGAATGCGATTTAGTTCCTAATATTTTAGCAAGTGTCGGAAAACCAGACCTCTCAACAACTATTTTCGGAAAAAAAATTGATATGCCACTCTTTTTATCACCATGTGCCATGCAAAGACTTTATCATCATGATGGTGACAAAGCATCTGCTAGAGCAGCTGATAAGTTTGGAATATTCTATAGTATGTCTACGATGGCAAATAACACTATTGAAGAAATTTCAAATATTTCAGGTGGACCAAAGTTATTTCAACTTTATGTTCACAAAGATCAATCAATCACTGATGATTTAATTGATCGTTGTAGAAGATCAGGATTTGATGGAATGTGTTTAACTGTAGATACTTTAGTAGCAGGTAACAGAGAAAGAGATCATAGAACAGGTTTTACAACCCCTCCAAAGTTAACTTTACAAAGTTTAATGAGTTTTGCTCTTCATCCTAGTTGGGTATTTAATTATCTTACACATGGGAAATTTAAACTAGCAAATGTGGCTACAAAAACAGATAAGGGCACCAATATTGCAAAATCAGTTATAGAATACATTAATGAACAATACGATCCAGCAATGAACTGGAAGGACGCAGAATATTGTGTGAAGAAATGGAATGGACCCTTTGCACTTAAAGGTGTTATGTCCGTTGAAGATGCGAAAAGAGCAATAGATATTGGTTGTACGGCAATCATGATTTCAAATCATGGTGGAAGACAACTTGATGGATCAAGATCGCCATTCGATCAAGTCAAAGCAATCTCAGATGCAGTTGGAGATAAATTGGAAATCATATTAGACGGGGGAGTTAGAAGAGGAACTCATGTATTAAAAGCAATCGCTGCAGGTGCAAAAGCCTGTAGTTTTGGTAAAATGTTTTTGTTCTCTTTAGCCGCAGGGGGACAACAAGGTGTTGAGCATTTACTTAATAATATGCATGAGGAAATCAATAGAAATATGGTTTTAATGGGATGTAAGAACCTAAAAGAGTTGAATAGTTCAAAATTAATTTATAGAACTTCTAATAAAATATAAATGTTATGGAACTAGCAAAGAGTTTAGATAGATTAGGAACAGAGTCTGCTTTTTCGGTATTAGCAGAGGCAAAGAAATTAGAGGCCCAAGGTAAGCCGATGATCCATTTAGGTCTAGGACAACCAGATTTTAAAACACCCAAACATGTTGTTGAAGCGGCAAAAAAAGCTTTAGATGATGGTCATCATGGATACGTGATGTCAAATGGAATACCTGAGTGTCGACAAGCTGTAACAAGATGGATTAAGAAACGTTATAAAGCTGAGATAGATCCTGAAAGAATTTTAATCATGCCAGGCGGTAAACCTACTATGAGTTATGCGATACAATGTTACGGAGAACCGGGAGTAGAAATAATTCATCCTACACCTGCATTTCCAATATATGAGTCTATGATTAATTATACAGGTTCAACGCCTGTCCCTTATGATTTAACTGAAGATAAAGATCTTAAATTTGATCCGGATAAAATTTTATCTCTTATAACTAAAAAAACTAGATTACTGATTTTAATAAATCCAAATAATCCAACGGGAAGTTTTGTTGAGAAACCTGTGATTGACTATTTTGCAAAGGAGTTAGAAAAACATCCTCATGTTACTATTTTAAGCGATGAAATTTATAGTAGACAAATTTTTGACTATAAAGAAATGCCTTCTTTTTTCCATTATCCAAATTTAAAAGATAGGTTAATTGTATTAGAGGGTTGGAGCAAAGCTTATTCGATGACGGGATGGAGATTAGGTTGGAGTTATTGGCCTAAAGAACTTATTGAGCACGTGAACAAATTATTGATTAACAGCGTATCATGTGTAAATGCTGCTGCACAATATGCCGGTATTGCTGCATTAGATGGCCCCGATGACTCTATCAAAGATATGTTAGATAAGTTTACTTTGAGAAGAAATTTAATTCATCAGGGATTAAATGATCTACCAGGAGTGGAGTGTAGTTTACCTGGAGGAGCCTTTTATGCATTCCCAAAAGTTATTGGTACAGGAATGAATGGATCTGAATTCTGTAAAAAAGCAATGCATGAGGCTGGAGTAGCAATAGTACCAGGAACAGCCTTTGGTAAAACTTGTAATGATTACGTAAGATTTAGTTTTGCAGCATCAAGAGACAACATTTTACAAGCCTTAGAAAACATAAAGAAAATGCTTACTAAATAAGCTGTATTTTTGATAAAATTTTTACTAATATTCTTTTAATGAACGAGCAAGTCCAAGCAGAGTTTAAAAAAATTTTTAATGGAAGATTTTCCACCTCTGAGTCAACTAGAGCAAATTATGCTAGAGGTGAGGATACTTATGATCCCGTTTTGTCTAAAGCTGTAGTTTTTCCTGAAACAAATGAAGAAGTCTCTAAAGTGCTCCGTTTGTGTAATGAGCACAAAATTCCCGTTGTACCTTTTGGAACAGGAACATCTTTAGAAGGTAATGTTGTTGGTAATGAAAAAGGCATAACCATATGTCTTGAAAAAATGAATAAAATTTTAAGTGTGAATGTCGAGGACTTTGATTGTCGAGTTCAGGCATGTGTAACTAAAGAGCAATTAAATGATTATTTGAGAGAAGATGGAGTTTTTTTCCCGATTGATCCAGGTGCTAATGCAGCAATTGGAGGTATGGCTTCAACTTCAGCTTCAGGGACAATGGCTGTAAAATATGGAACAATGAAAACTGTAATCAGTGGACTCACAGTTGTTTTGCCTAATGGAGATATTGTAAATACTGGTAGCAGAACTAAAAAAACATCAGCAGGTTATAATTTAACCAATTTATTTATAGGTTCAGAGGGAACGTTAGGCATAATTACAGAAGTTCAATTGAGATTATCACCAATACCAGAAAGCATTATGTCTGCAGTTTGTCATTTCCCAACTTTAAAAAATGCAGTTCAAACTGCCCAACAAGTTATTCAATATGGAGTTCCGATCGCTAGAATTGAAATGCTGAACAAAGATCAAATGGGTATTAGTATTAATTACTCTAAATTGAAAGATATCGAAGCAGTGCCAACTTTATTTTTTGAGTTTCATGGATCCGAGGCATCTAATAATGAAAATATTAAAATTGTTGAGGAAATTTCGAAAGATAATAATGGAAGTTCTTTTAAATGGGCAAAAGATTTAGAAGAGAGAAATAAGCTTTGGAAAGCCCGATGGGATGTTTATTATTCAGTTAAAGCATTGATAAATAATGGAAGAGTTTATTCGACTGACGTGTGTTTACCAATTTCAAATATAACAGAATGTGTAAATTACGCAGAAGAGCAGGCAAAAAAATTTGGATTAAGAGCTCCGATGGTAGGTCATTTAGGCGATGGAAACTTTCATGTGCTTTTGCCTTTTGACCCTGAAAACAAAGAGACATATAAAAAGATAAGAGAATTTAACGACTTATTAATTAATAAAGCACTTGAATTGAAAGGTACAATCACTGGAGAACATGGAGTTGGTTTGCATAAAAAAGAATATCTTTTAAAAGAACATGCTGACAACATTCCATTAATGAAATTGATTAAGAGGAGCATTGATCAAAATAATATAATGAATCCTGGCAAGATATTCGATCTAAATTAGTTAATTCAATATTTAAATGAAAAAAATTCTTATCACTAGAAAATTAATTAAGGAGAGTGAGGACAAAGCTACTAAAACTTTTGATCCAATGTTCAATAATAATGATGAGCTATACTCTCAGTCAAAAGTAATAGAAATGAGTAAAGGATGTGATGGAATTTTATCTTCTCTCACAGATAAAATGGATAAAGAAACAATCAATAAATTGCCAGACACGATAAAAATTATTTCAAATTTTGCAGTTGGATTTGGAAATATTGATTTAGATGCCGCAAAAAAAAGAGGCATTGCAGTTACCAATACTCCTGAGGTTTTATCTGATGCGACAGCTGAAATTGGGATACTTTTAATTTTAGGCGCATGCAGAAGAGCCTCTGAAGGAATAGTATCTGCTAAAGAAGGTGGATGGAAGTGGTCAGCAGACTATTTAATAGGTAAGCAATTGACAGGCTCCAGACTTGGTATTCTAGGCATGGGAAGAATAGGACAAAAAATTGCAAAGATTGCAAAGTCGTTAGGCATGATAATTCATTATCACAATAGATCAAAGTTAAGTGATGAAAAAGAGCAGGGAGCGATTTATCATGATAATATTAAAAGTCTTTTTTCAGTTTCTGATGTCCTGTCAATTTGTTGTCCTGCTACTAAAGAAACAGAAAACATGATTAACAAAGAAACAGTTGAATATTTCCCTAAGGGAGCAGTAATTACTAATGTCGCTAGAGGAGATATTGTCGATGATGAAGCCTTAATTGATGCATTGAATCGAAGAAAAATATATGCAGCTGGATTAGATGTTTATAAAAATGAGCCAAACTTAAATCCTGGTTATAATAAAATTAAGTCAGCATTTATTCTTCCACATCTAGGAAGCGCAACAAAGGATACAAGAATTGCAATGGCAAACTTAGCAATCGATAATATTGATGAGTTTTTTAAAACTGGAAATTGTAAAAATAAAGTAAATTAATTCTACTCTGGATTGAATCTAATTCAACTATTGCGACATCTACGCCTTTTTTTAGAAAGACTCTAATCTGATTCTATGTTTTAATTAATCAAGTTAATTAACTTTAATAGGAGTAATAATGACTAAAGAAAATAAATCATTGAAGGTGAAAACATCTTCAAGACGTAAGTTCTTTAAAACTGCTGCTAAGACTGGTGCTATAGCTGCAGCCGCTGTTGCAATGCCATATGTAAAGGCAAATGCAGCAACAACTTTAAAGATGCAAGCTGCATGGCCAAGTGGAGCTAACATCTTTTTCGAAATGGCTGGAGACTATTGTAACATGGTTAAAGAAATGTCTGGAGGATCTCTTCAGATTGATCTTCAACCGGTTGGAGCAGTTGTAAAGACTTCAGAAATCGGACAAGCGGTTAGTTCCGGTGTAGTAGATATGGGTCACTGGGTGACTGCATATTGGTATGGTAAAAACCCTGCTGCATCATTATTTGGAACTGGTCCTTCATACGGAATGTCATCTCAAGAAGTTATGGGATGGATGGAGTATGGTGGAGGAAGAAAATTATATGACGAAACACTTGCAAAAGTTGGTTTCGATTATGTTGGTTTTTTCCATATGCCTATGCCAGCTCAGCCTTTTGGTTGGTTCAAAAAGAACGTAACTAAAGTGTCTGATGTTAAAGGTATGAAGTACAGAACTGTTGGTTTAGCGACTAACGTTTTAACTGCAATGGGAATGGTAGTTAGACAATTACCAGGTGGTGAAATTCAGCCAGCGATGAAAACTGGTTTGATTGAAGCTGCTGAGTTTAACAACCCTACTTCAGACTCTCAGTTTGGTATGCAAGATGTTTCTAAGCACTATCACTTAGGAAGCTTCCACCAATCTCAAGAGATGTTTGAAATACCAGTTAACAAAAAAACATATAATAGTTTATCACCTGCACACCAAGCAATATTGAAAAATGCTGCTTATGCTGCAAATAGTGATAACTACTTTAAAGCTTTAGTAAGATACTCAGCTGACTTAGCTAAGTTAATGAATGAGCATAAAGTAAATGTTTACCAAACTTCTGATGAAATCTTAGCTCAACAATTAAAAGGTTGGGATAAGGTAATCGGTGATTTCAATAAGAAAGATCCTTTCTTTAAGAAAATCGTAGATTCTCAGAAAGCGTATGCGAAGAGAGTAATGAAATACTTGCTGATGAATCAGCCGAATTACAAACTTGCGTATGAAAATGAGTTTGGTCCAATAGCAAAAGTTAAGTTATAATTAACTTTTCATAAATTTTAATGAGGGGGCCTCGGCCCCCTTTTTATTTGATTAATTCAAAACAATTCAATAAGAGTCTATATCTATGATGAGATCTTATATAAAATTTGCCGACCGATTAAGCGTCTCAATGGGTAAAGCATTTTCCTGGTGTATTGTAATTTTAATGGGTGGAACGTGCTATGAAGTTTTTATGGCATATGCTTTAAATGCACCAACTTTATGGAATTTCGATTTTAGCCTCCAAATGTATGGTGCAATTTTTATGATGGCTGGTGCATATACTTTGTGTACCGAAGCACATGTAAGAGGAGACGTCATTTACAGATTATTTTCTCAAAGAGTACAAGCTTGGATAGATATAGTTTTATATTTTATTTTCTTTTTCCCTGGTGTAATTGCATTAGCCTTTTATGGTTACGAGTATGCTGCGCTAGCTTGGAAAATAAAAGAAACAAGTTGGAATAGTCCAGCTCAAATTCAAATTTATATGGCGAAATCTTTAATACCTTTATCTGGAAGTCTGTTAACCCTTCAGGGAATAGGTGAAGTGTTCAGATGTATTATATGTATTAAAACTGGTAGTTGGCCAGAAAGAGGAACAGAGCGTGATGCCGAAGAAACTGAAAAAGTATTAATGAGAACTTCACAAGAAGGAAATAAAGAAGATGTTATTTAGTCTGACAAATCCTGAAGTGGCAATTATGATGATGGGTATATTTTTATTCGCCGTACTATTAGGTTTTCCGATTGCCTTTACTTTAATGGCGATGGGACTAGGTTTTGGATATTATGCTTACTTTGATCCAACTAAGATGGAACATCTTTTTGATAATAGGATATTCCAACTTTTTGTTCAAAACACCTACACTGTTATGGATAATAATGTCCTTACTGCTGTCCCGCTCTTTTTATTCATGGGATATTTAGTTGAAAGAGCAGGTATTGTAGCAAAACTATTTTTTGCAATTAGATTAGCATCTCATAAGCTTCCTGCATCAATGGCAGTTGCAGCACTGATTACTTGTGCCCTATTTTCAACAGCAACAGGTATTATAGGTGCAGTTGTTACTTTAATGGGATTACTAGCATGGCCTGCTATGATTAAAGCTGGTTATGATAAAAAATTTGCATCTGGAATAATTTGTTCAGGTGGATGTTTAGGAATTTTAATTCCACCTAGTATTATGTTGATCGTTTACTCTGTAATTGCTCAACTATCACCACTAAGGTTATTTGCAGCTGCTATTTTTCCAGGACTTATGTTAGCGGGACTTTACATTGCATACGCAGTGTTCAGAGCTTGGTTAAATCCATCAATAGCGCCAAAACCTGCAGCTGAGGAAATACCTCCTACTGCAGTAATTCTTAAAGAAGTTCTTGTCTCCTTCTTACCTTTATTTTCATTGATAATTTTAGTTCTAGGTACAATTTTAGCTGGAATAGCAACACCTGCTGAAGCTGCAGCCGTCGGTGCATTTGGATCGTTGGTGCTTTCATATTTTTATAAAACCCTTAAGTGGAAAAATTTTAAAGAGTCTGTCTTTTTGACAGCTAAAACAACTGCAATGATCATGTGGCTTTTCATAGGATCGTGGACATTTGCTTCTGTATTTTCTTATCTTGGAGGCCACGAGGTTTTCGAACATTTCTTTAAATCTCTAAATTTACAGCCTTGGCAATTTTTAGTAATTACACAATTGATTATATTTTTATTAGGTTGGCCATTGGAGTGGACGGAGATATTAATTATTTTTGTACCAATATTTTTACCATTAGTCGAATTTTTTGGAGTAAATCCGTATTTCTTTGCAATGTTGATTGCTCTAAATTTACAAACCTCATTTTTGACACCCCCCATGGCAATGTCTGCTTACTACCTAAAGGGAGTTCAATCAAAGAATGTTGAATTGATGCAGATCTTTGGAGGAATAATGCCATTTTTAGGTATTGTGATTTTAGCTATGGTTCTAATGTATTTATTTCCAGGTATAGCACTTTGGTTACCAGAGACATTATTTGCAAATTAATTTTAGATGACAGATATATTTTCTTTAAGTCTTGAAGAACTTGCTGCAAAGATTAAAGATGCTCAACTCACTTCTGTTGATGTTTGTGAAAAGTATATCGAGAGAATCAATAAATTTGACAAAGATATAAAGGCTTGGGCCCATTTTGACAAAAAAGTTTTATTAGAAAAAGCTACAGAAGCTGACGATCATAGAAGATCTGGTAAACCAATTGGTCCACTTCATGGAGTGCCTATTGCGGTTAAAGACATTATTGGGACAGTTGATATGCCAACTGAATGTGGAACAGTTATTAGAAAAGGTAAATCATATTCACAAAATGCTGAAATAATTGATCTGCTTCATGCATCCGGAGCGATTGTAATGGGTAAAACAGCAACCTCAGAACTTGCTTATTTAGGACCCCCGGCAACCACAAATCCACATGATAAAACAAGAACACCAGGTGGTTCTTCAAGCGGATCAGCTGCTTCAGTGGCTTCGTTTATGGCACCTGCATCAATTGGATCACAAACTGGAGGATCCATTATTAGACCAGCATCCTATTGTGGAGTTGTGGGTTATAAACCTAGTTATGGTTTGATATCTAGAAATGGTGTTTTAAGAACTTCTTACAATCTAGATCATATAGGAATCTTTGGCCGAAAAGTTGAGGATGTGGCTATGTTGGCAAAAGTATTGATAAAAAAAGATAAATTTGATCCAGCAACTATACATTACTCAACGGAAAATATTTTATCTGAGACAAAAAAAGGACCTTTATTTGATCCTAAATTTATTTTTTATAAAACTGAACATTGGAAATTAATAGATAAAAAGTCTAGAGAGTCATTTGAATATTTTATTAATTCATTCAAAAAAAATATCGAGATTTTTGATACACCTTCTTATTTTAAGGATATTCACAAGTATCACCAAATTATTCATGAGACTGATTTAGCCAATAATTTTTCAGTGTATTTTAAAAAATTTAAAAAGAAATTATCGAAGTATATGCAAGATGCAATTACAAAAGGCAATAAACATTCCGCCAAAGAATACGCAGAAGCTATTGATTTTATGAAAAGAGGCTATGAGTCTTACGAGGAAGTTTTTGAGGATTATCATGGAGTTTTGTCACCAGCTAGCCCGGGTGTTGCACCAAAGGGTTTAAAAAGTACAGGAACAGCAGAATTTAATAAAGTTTGGTCTTATCTTGGCACACCATGTATTTCGTTACCTTTACTTGAAGGAGAAAATAATTTACCATTAGGCGTTCAATTAATTGGCAATAAATATGATGATCATAGATTTCTAGGAGTTGCTAATTGGTTAGAAAAAGAATGTCAGGAATAAAATGAATAAAATTACTACAATCATAGGATTATCTTTTGCAGTTTTCTTTTTAATTGGTTTAGCTACAACTTTGACAAGATCAATGATGATAGGCTTCTTGGATGTTATTCCGGTTTATCTCTTAATGGGTGCAGCTATCATCATGATGATATACGAAGCCTTTTTTGATAAAGATTAATATCAATTAAATTGAAAAATATTAAGACAGATATATTTCCATTATCATTACTATTTATACAACCAATCTTTATGGCTAGTAACTTAGTTGTTGCTAGAGGTGGTGTTGAATTTGTCCCGCCTATTTCACTTGCATTTTGGCGTTGGACAGTGGTTTTTTTGATTTTATTACCATTTACTTATGTAACTTTAAAAAATAATTTTCATATAATTAAAAAGGAATATAAAAAATTATTTTTTTTGGGGTCAATGGGGTGTGGTGTATGTGGCGCTTTCCCTTTTTTAGCTGGTGAGACAACAACTGTAACTAATATGGGAATAATTTATACATCCTCTCCAGTTTTTATTATTTTGATTTCATATTTCTTTTTTCAAGAAAAAATAAATTTGACAAAGGTAATTGGTTTAATTGCTTGTTTGATTGGTGTTTTTGTCATTATTATTAAAGGTGATATTGATTTATTAATTAATCTTAGATTTACAATTGGTGATTTATGGATGTTAGCTGCTGCAGTTGGTTGGGCTTTATATTCTATTTATTTATTTTATTGGAAATCAAAATTAAAAATTTTCGATAGATTTGCTATGATTTCCTTTTTTGGTGCTTTAAGTTTGTTACCCTTTTATGTTGGTGAGGAATTATTTTATAAAGAGACTATTTTTGTAACAGAATTTTATTTATGGGTGATTTTTGCTGCTATATCGCCAGGGATAATTGCCTTTACACTTTATACTATAGCTCAAAAAAAATTAGGTGCATCTTTAACTGGCTTTACGCTTTATGTTTTTACAGTTTACGGTGCAATTTATGGATACTTTTTATTTGACGAAAAATTTGAAAATTACCATATTATTGGGACTATTCTGGTATTTTTTGGCGTATATTTAGCAAAGAAAAATAATGTTAAAAAGGTTTAGGAATAGTTTGTTATTATTTTTACAACTAACAATTTTAGTTTACCTATTTCTCTTAGTATTTCTTTATTTTTATCAAAGGAACTTAATGTATCATCCTGATGAAAATAATTATTTTGATGACAAACTCTCAGTTTATATTGAAAAAGTGAAAGTCCCAACCCAAGATGGATTAGATTTATTGGGTTGGTATCATGAAAAAGATATAAAAAAAAATAAAACAATTCTATTTTTTCATGGAAATGCTGGATCTTTAGAAAATAGAATTCATAAATTAAATCATTTTAGAGACATGAGTGTTAATTTTTTAATAATTGCTTGGAGAGGTTTTAGTGGTAACGAGGGTAAACCATCAGAGTCTGGGTTATATGAGGATGGTGAAAGTGCAATTAAATGGTTAGTAAAAAAAGGTGTAGATGAAAAAAATATAGTAATTTATGGAGAATCATTAGGAACAGGGGTTGCAACACATTTATCCCAGAACAAAGAGTTTGCAGGTGTTATTTTAGAAACTCCATTCACATCAATGATTGATGCGGCTAAAAAATTTTATCCATATATACCTGTTGGTCTTTTACTCAAAGATAAATTTGAAAATAAAAACAAAATTAAAAATATTAAATCTCCAATTTTGATAATGCATGGTGAAAAAGATCAAATTGTTCCTTTTGAGATGGGTAAAAAGATGTTTGAGATAGCTAATGAACCCAAATATTCGTATTTTACCAAATATGACAATCATATGATGGAGTATGACGAGAGTCTTGTAAAAGCACTAAACTCTTTTTTGATTAATTTAAATTAAGCCATATTCTAAACAAATATTTTTCAAGATTTAAGATTAAGTTTAAAAAGTGAAAAATGTTTTTATTATTATAATTTTATTCATAACTTTAAAAAGCTTTGCTTTTTCGAAAGATAATTCATTTTATCCTGATGACTTATTTCACATAGATCATATGGACTCTCACAACAAAAAATTTGCGCTATATTTTAAGGGGCGAGAGAAATCGATTTTAGCTAGAGGTGAAGAAAGTAATTATATAAATGATTATCCAAAAGATCTTTATATCTATAATTATTCAACAAAGTCTTCTTCACCATTGATCTCTTATGATTGGTTTCCCTCTCAAGCCAAGTTTCATTTAGAGGAATATGACTTTCCTGTATTTCCAGACGACTTTGCTTATTATCTTTTAAAAGATGATAAAACACTGGTGATGATTAGTGCAGTTAAAAGTTTAAACGCAAACTTTAAGTATGATATTTTTAATAAGAAACTAGAACTTTACCCCACTACAGGAAAATTTGATTTTATTATTTCGTCTTTTTCTAAGGATTGTGGGCATTATAAATTTAAAGATAATTATAAGTGTAGTATTTATAAACCTTTAATCTCGAGTAATTTAATCAATTAACCTGCGTAAAAGCTTCAGCAAATTTTTCTGCATTAAATAATTGTAAGTCGTCTTCTTTTTCGCCCAAGCCTAAAGCAATAATAGGTAATTGATATTTTTTTGCTATCGCCAATAGAATACCGCCTTTGGCAGTTCCATCTAATTTGGTCATGATTAAACCAGTTAATGGAATAATTTTGTTAAATTCTTCTACTTGATTAATTACATTCTGTCCCGATGTTGCGTCTAAAACTAAAATAATGTTGTGAGGGGCATCCTGGTCAATTTTTTTTGTTACATTGGCTATCTTTTTATATTCCTCCATTAAATTTTTTTTATTTTGTAGTCTTCCAGCAGTATCGATTAATACTTGGTGAAAATTATTTTTGATTGCTTCTTCAACTGCTTTATATGCGACTGATGCTGGATCAGAACCTTGAGATGATTTAGTTATTTTAACGTCAATTTTATTTGCCCAGTTTTCTAATTGTTCAATAGCTGCTGCTCGAAAAGTATCAGAAGCGGCAAACATAACTTTGTTCCCGTTAGTTTTTAAAATTTTACCTATTTTACCAATAGTTGTTGTTTTGCCAACACCATTCACACCTGAGATTAATGTTGCATTGAGTTTATCTTTTTTTTTGAAAAAAGAATTATTCTCTAAAGGTTTCATTAAATTAATAATATATTCTTTTAAAATAAGATTTATCTCGGTTGATAAATCTTTATTTGGATCGATTTTTTTACTTGAAATGATTTCCTTGATCTCAGACGCAGCCTCGACACCTACATCTGACTCAATTAAAAATTCTTCAATTTTATTTAAATTTTTATCGTCAATCTCTTTTTTTATAATTATTTCTTTTAGTCCAGATGTCAGTGCAGATGCACTTTTTTTAAAGCCTATCTTAAATTTATCAAAAATTCCCATTATAGTTTGAACTCAATTTCTTTTATTTCTGAAACGGGTCCTTTCATGTGGATTGAATTTTTATCATCTATAAGAATTGATAATTTACCTGTTTGAAATTCTATGTCTGTTTTATTTTCAGTAAGATCATTTAATTTACCAGCAAATGCTGTTGCACATGCAGCTGTTCCACATGCTTTGGTCAGCCCCGCTCCTCTCTCCCATACCTTCACTCTAATTAAATTTTTATTAATTATTGTAGCAATTGTAACATTACATTTTTCTGGAAAAATTTTATGATTTTCAATTTCGGGTCCAATTTTTTCAATATTAAAATTTTTAATTTCGTTTACAAAAAAAACAATATGTGGATTTCCAACATTAACTGCCGTCCCACCTGAATGTTCTTTGTTATTTGAATCAATAATCTTAATATTTAAATTTTTCGTATCTAGTTTTTCTGATAAAGGAATTTCGTTCCATTGTAATTTAGCTTTACCAATTTCAGTCGTAACAATATTTTTATCTAATATCTTTGACTCTAAATTTCCATTTGAAGTTGACAAAATGATGTTTTCAGATTTTGTCTGCTCGGAGATTAATTTTGCAACACATCTAGTACCATTTCCACACGCACCAGACTCTCCTCCATCAGAATTAAAAAATTTTAAATTTGCATCACTTGATTTGCTAGATTCAATAAATATTAATTGATCACAGCCAATAAAATTTCTATCACAAATTTTTATGATTTGATCTTTAGTCAAGTTGGTAATCTTTTGTCTATTATCAATTATTACAAAATCATTACCTAATCCATCCATTTTAAAAGCCCTAATATCCATATATAGTTATTTAACTTATTTATTGACTTTTTGAACCTCTATTATAGTTTGTGGCAGTTTCCGCAAAAACGTTAAATTTGCGGTGTCTTTGGAAACAAAGAGATCGACACTAGTCAGCGAGGGTTCGCCCACTAGTGCGATTACTGCTGTATGAAATAAATATGTTTGAAAATTTAACAAATAAATTTGAGGAAGTTTTTTCCTCTCTGAAAAAAGCCCCTTCGCTTGATGAGAGCCAAGTTGATGAAGGCCTTAGAGCTATTAGACAAGCCTTACTAGAGGCTGATGTATCACTTGAGGTCGCAAAAGATTTTATTGAAAAAGTTAAACCTAAAGCTTTAGGGCAAGAAATTATCAGATCTACATCTCCTGGTGATATGGTTGTAAAAATCGTTTATGACGAATTAGTTAATTTATTAGGTGAAAAAAACATTGATGTAAATTTAAACGCCGTTCCTCCCGTGCCAATGATGTTAGTTGGTCTACAAGGTTCAGGTAAAACTACCACTACTGCTAAACTTGCAAGATATTTAGAAAATACAAAGAAAAAGAAGGTAATGATGGTCAGCTTAGATATTTATAGACCAGCTGCACAAGAACAGTTGAAATCTTTAGGTGAGCAAAATGATATCTTAACTTTACCAATTATAGAGGGTCAACAACCAGCAGATATTTGTCAGAGAGCAATAAGTGCTGCAAATTTAAATGGTGCCGACATTATCTTGTTTGATACAGCTGGCAGAACACAAATAGATCTTCAAATGATGAGTGAAATAAAGCAGATTGAAAATATAATCAATCCTGCTGAAACTTTTTTAGTTGCAGATTCTTTAACTGGTCAAGTAGCAGCATCAGTTGCAAAAGAATTTAAAAATACTGTAGGTTTATCAGGAATTATTTTAACAAGAGCTGATGGTGATGCCAGAGGTGGGGCCGCGGTAAGTATGAAATTTGTATCAGAGGTTCCAATTAAGTTTTTAGGGGTTGGAGAAAAAATTGAAAATTTTGAGGTGTTTCATCCCGACAGGATTGCAAATCGAATTCTTGGAATGGGAGATATTGTATCTCTAGTTGAAAAAGCAGCGCAAGATTTAGGTGAAGAAAATATTAAAAAGACAGAAGAGAATTTAAAAAAGGGACAATTTTCAATGCAAGATTATTTAACTCAACTAAGACAAATGAAAAAAATGGGTGGAATAGAGGGAATTATGTCTTTTATGCCAGGTATTTCTAAAGTTAAATCACAAATGGATGCTGCGGGTATTGACGAGGGTATTATCACAAAGAACGAGGCTATAATTTTATCGATGACAAAAAAAGAAAGAGAGAACCCAAAAATAATTGATGGTTCTAGAAAAAAAAGAATTGCTAATGGTTCTGGAACTGATCCAGCCACTATCAATAAATTGTTAAAACAATTTAAAATGATGTCTGAAATGATGAGAAAGATGTCTAAAGGAAATCTGAAAGGTATGTCTGATAAAGGAATACCACCAGAATTATTTAATCAATTAAAATAAAAAAGGAGAGTAAATGTTAAAACTTAGATTATCAAGAGGTGGAACAAAGAAAAGACCAGTTTACAAAGTTGTTGTAGCTGATAGTCGTTTTGCAAGAGATGGACGTTTCATAGAAAAAGTTGGTTTTTTTAATCCTCTATTACCTAAAGAAAAAAAAGAAAGAATAGGATTAGAGGCTGAAAGAATTAAATATTGGTTAGGCCAAGGTGCACAACCGACTACAAGAGTAGCAAGAATTTTAGGTGAAAATGAGTTAATGCCAATGCCTGCTAATGGTAATAATCCTCAAAAAGCTATTCCAAAAAAAGAAAGAAAAAAAGAAGGGTCTGATGATGCTAAAAAGGAAGAGGCAGCAAAAGCAGAAGCAGCACCGACAGATGGAGCAAAAAAAGAAGAAGCTCCAAAAGTGGACGCTAAAAAGGAAGAAGCTCCAAAAGCAGAAGCTAAAAAGGAAGAAGCTCCAAAAGCAGACGCTAAAAAGGAAGAAGCTCCAAAAGCAGACGCTCCAAAAGAGGAAAAAAAGTAATTTAAGGTTTAATTATGTTAAAGACACAAGTGTTAACACTTTATCCAGAAATTTTCCCTGGTCCGTTAAATAAAGGATTATATGGAAAAGCAATGGCTAAAAAGATATGGAGTCTTAATGTAGTAAACATAAGAGATGCAGCAACAGATAAACACAAAACTGTTGATGATACTCCATATGGTGGTGGATCAGGTATGCTGTTAAAACCAGACATACTAGCAAAGTCAATTGATAAAAATATCCAGAAGGGGGAAAGAATTTTTTATCTTTCGCCAAAAGGTAAAAAATTTGATCAAAGACTTGCACAAGATTTGTCAAAAGAAAAATCATTCAGTTTAATTTGTGGACATTTCGAAGGTGTTGATGAAAGAGTGCTATCCACAAGAAATATTGAGGAAATAAGTATAGGAGATTATGTGCTTTCTGGAGGGGAAACAGCTGCTCTTGTAGTTCTTGATAGTGTGTTAAGACTTTTGCCTGGAGTTTTAGGTAATGATAAATCATCTTCGGAGGAAACTTTTGAAAATGGTCTTTTAGAGTATCCTCAATTTACAAAACCTCAAATTTGGGAGGAAAAATCAGTACCAGATGTCTTATTATCAGGGGATCATAGCAAAATTAAAGACTGGCGTTTATCTCAATCTGAGGCTATAACACGCGTCCGAAGACCAGATTTGTGGCAAAAATATAAGAAGGATTAATTTGATAAATATTGAAATGAAAACGATTGAAGAAATAAATCAACATAATGTAAAAAAAATTCTTTCGGAAAAAAAGATTCCGGAATTCTTTCCAGGTGATGTTGTAAAAGTTGGTGTAAGAATTACAGAGGGAAAAAAAGAGAGAATTCAATATTTTGAAGGTGTATGTATTGCGAAAAAAAGCAGAGATTTAAATTCTTCTTTTACAGTTAGAAAGATTTCTTTTGGTGAAGGTGTTGAGAGAACATTCCCACTATTTGGTACAGTAATTGACTCAATTAAAGTTATTCGTTCAGGAAAAGTTAGAAGAGCTAAACTATATTACTTAAGAGATAGAACTGGTAAATCAGCTAGAATTGCCGAAAAAATAAGAAAGAAGATTGGTATTGATATAGATGTAAAACCAGAAACAGTAACTGAGGAAAATTTAGCTCCTGTTTCAACAGAAGCATCTGATAATAAAGAAAATTTAACTAAGGCGGAGGCTAAGAAAGAAGAAACTCCTAAGGAAGAGCCAAAAAAAGAGGAAACAGCCAAAGTTGAAACAAAACCTAAAACTGAAGAAAAACTTGAAACTTCTCCAGAAAAAAAATAATTTTTTTTTCAATGCCTAATACTCTTTACGACAAAATTTGGAAAGAACACTTAGTTGATCAGCAAGATGATGGAACAGCTTTATTATTTGTTGATAGGCATCTCGTTCATGAAGTGACCAGTCCACAAGCATTTGAAGGTTTACGAAATTCTAAAAGAAAAGTAAGACACCCAAAGCTCACATTGGCTGTTGCAGATCACAACGTCCCAACTACTGATAGAACTAATGGTATTTCAGATAAAGAATCTAAAATTCAAGTTGATACATTAGAAAAGAATTGTAAGGAATTTGATATCCAACTCTTTGGAATGGAGGATAAGCGTCAAGGCATAGTTCATATAATTGGTCCTGAACAAGGATTTACTCAACCTGGAACAGTTATAGTTTGTGGAGATAGTCATACAGCTACACATGGAGCGTTTGGTGCTTTAGCATTTGGTATAGGCACCTCAGAGGTTGAACACGTACTTGCAACACAAACTTTAGTGCAAAAAAAAGCAAAAAATTTCAGAATTAATGTTAATGGAAAACTTCCGTTAGGTGTTACTTCAAAAGATGTAATTTTACAAATAATTGGAAAAATAGGAACAGCAGGTGGAACAGGATGTGTTATTGAGTATGCTGGTGATTTAATCAGATCATTGAGTGTTGAACAAAGAATGACTATATGCAACATGACTATAGAGGGTGGAGCAAGAGCAGGTTTGATTGCACCAGACGAAAAAATTTTCAAGTATTTGGAGGGAAAACCTATGTCACCCAAAGGTGAAAAATGGGATAAAGCTTTAGCGTACTGGAGAAGTTTAAAATCTGATGATGGTGCAAATTTTGATAAAGAAATAAGTCTTCAAGCTAATGAAATTTCACCGATGATTACCTGGGGAACTTCACCTCAAGATGTCATTACTATTGAGGATAAAGTACCAAACCCAGACAATGAAAAGGATGAGGATAGAAAAAATTCTATTGAAAGAGCTCTAAAATATATGGGTTTAAAACCTGATATGGCTGCTAAAGATATTAAGATTGATAAGGTTTTTATAGGTAGTTGTACAAATGGAAGAATTGAGGATTTACGAGAAGCAGCAAAGATTTTAAAAGATAAAAAAATTGCCTCTCATGTTCATGCAATGGTTGTTCCAGGATCTGGTTTAGTGAAAGAACAAGCAGAGCAAGAAGGTTTACATAAGATATTTGAAGAGTCTGGTTTTGAATGGAGAGAACCAGGATGTTCTATGTGTTTGGCAATGAATGCTGATAAATTAAAACCAGAGCAAAGATGTGCATCAACATCAAACAGAAATTTTGAAGGAAGACAAGGTAGAGGTGGAAGAACACACCTTGTGAGCCCAGGAATGGCAGCTGCAGCAGCAATTTCTGGAAATTTGGATGATGTAAGAAAGTATCAAAATTAATGCAAAAATTTTCTACATTAAAAAGTATTCCAGCATATTTACCAATAGTAAATATCGATACTGATATGATTATCCCAAAGCAGTTTTTAAAAACAATTAAAAGAACCGGACTTGGAAAAAATTTGTTTTTTGAAATGAGGTATGATGATAATGGAAATAAAATAGGCGATTTTATATTAAACCAAGATCCATTTACAAATTCAAAAATACTGATAGCAGGAAAAAACTTTGGTTGTGGATCCTCAAGAGAACACGCTCCTTGGGCATTATTAGATTTTGGTATTACATGTGTAATTAGCTCGAGTTTTGCTGATATTTTTTATAGCAATTGTTTTAAAAATGGAATTTTACCAATTATTGTTGATGAAGAAAAAATAAAAGAATTATCTGAATATGCTAATAGAAAAGAGGAAATTTCAGTAGACCTTAAAGAGGAAAAAATAGTTTATGGTAATAATGAAATTAAATTCAAAATAGACTCCTTTAAAAAGAAATGTCTTCTCGAAGGTTTAGATGATATTGCGCTATCTTTAAATAAGTCTGATAAGATAAAAAGTTTTGAGCAAAAATTAAAAAGCTCTAAGCCATGGATTATAAGTGATTAAGGTAAAAAAGAGAAAGATACTATTACTTCCTGGAGATGGTATTGGTCCCGAAGTTATTGGTGAAGTAAAAAAAATTATCAGTTGGTTCAATGATAAAAAGTCTCTAGATTTTGAGATGGATGAAGATTTAGCGGGAGGATGCTCTTACGATAAGCATGGTACACCGATTACAGATGAGGTTTTTTATAAAGCATTAGAAAGTGCAGTTGTTATGTTAGGCGCTGTAGGAGGACCAAAGTGGGATAATGTTGAGTTTTCTAAAAAACCTGAGAGAGCACTTTTAAAGCTAAGAAAAGAATTAAAACTATTTGCTAATTTGAGACCAGCGATATGTTTTAAACAATTAGTTGATGCCTCAACATTAAAACCTGAAATTGTCTCAGGTTTAGATATTATGATTGTAAGAGAGTTAACTGGAGGAATATATTTTGGTGAGCCTAGAGGAATTAAACCAATAGAAAATGGGGAAAGAAAAGGGATTAATACTCACACTTACACAAGCAATGAGATTATAAGAGTCGCTAGAGTTGCATTTGATTTAGCAAAAAAAAGATCAAACAAAGTAACCTCTTGTGAAAAATCAAATGTTATGGAGGCAGGCCAACTTTGGAAAGAAGAGGTTCAGACATTACACGATAAAGAATTTAAAGACGTTGAACTAAGTCATATGCTTGCAGACAATTGTGCTATGCAGTTGTTGAGAAATCCAAAGCAATTTGATGTAATTGTAACAGATAATTTGTTTGGAGATATGTTATCTGACCAAGCCTCAATGTTGACTGGATCATTAGGTCTTTTACCTTCTGCATCTTTAGGTGCAAAAAATAAAGATGGAGAGATGAGGGCTATGTATGAACCTATTCATGGTTCAGCTCCAGATATAGCTGGTAAAAGTATTGCTAATCCAATAGCTACAATTTTAAGTTTTGCTATGGCTTTGAGATATTCATTAGATTTAGATAAAGAGGCAGAAGCTCTGGAAAAAGCTGTACAGGATGTATTAAATGATGGTTTAAGAACTAAAGACATTTTATCAAAAGGTACAAAAGAGGTGACTACATCACAAATGGGTGATGCGATCATTTCAAAATTGCAATAATTAATTAATTATTTTAAAATCAAATTATGCCAACTTATACTGCACCCGTTGAAGATATGATGTTTCTTTTTGAAAAACTAAGAAACAACAAAGAGTATAATGAATTGGAAAAATATAAAGAAGTTACCCCAGATTTAGTAAAAGACATTCTACAGGAAGCAGCAAAAATAAATCAAAATTTAATTTTACCATTAGCTAAAGTTGGAGATGAAAATCCTGCAATTTTAGAAAATGGAGTTGTTAGAACTCCTCCGGGTTACAAAGAGGCTTATAAAAAATATATTGAGGATGGTTGGACATCTTTATCATGTGATCCAAAATATGGGGGTCAAGGTATGCCAAAAACAGTGAGCGCATTTTTTGATGAAATGCTATCCTCTGCTAGCCTTTCTTTTAAACTCTATAGTGAACTTAGTATTGGTGCTTATAATTGTATTAATCATCATGCTAGCGATGAAATAAAAAATAAATATTTGCCAAAAATTGTAGAAGGTAAGTGGAGTGGAACAATGTGCTTAACTGAGCCAGTATGTGGTACTGATTTAGGGCTATTAAAAACAAAGGCTAAAAAACAATCTGATGGTACATTCAAATTAACTGGACAGAAAATTTTTATTACCTCTGGTGATCACGATTTAACTGAAAATATTATTCATTTGGTTTTAGCAAGAGTGGATGACTCTCCGGCTGGCACTAAAGGTATCAGTCTGTTTTTAGTTCCAAAGTTTATTGTAAAAGAAGATGGGAATGTTGGCCCAAGAAATGGAATATCAACTGGTTCTATCGAAACAAAAATGGGAATTAAAGGATCGGCAACTTGTGTTCTTAATTTTGATGAAGCAACTGGTTACATGATTGGTGATAAGGAAAAAGGTTTGAGTGCAATGTTTACGATGATGAATCTTGAGAGGATCGTTGTTGGGATACAGGGTTTGGGTATATCAGAGATTGCTTATCAAAATTCACTTTCATACGCAAAAGAGAGAAAGCAAGGTAAGTCGAATAATTCAAAATCTAAAAATGGTGCTGATTTTATAATTGAGCATGCAGATATTAGAAGATCGTTGTTAAATATGAAATCTATTATTGAGGGTGAGAGAGCCTTATGTTTTTGGTTATCTCAACAAACTGAGGTAAGCCTATATCATCCAGATGAAAAAGCTAGGCGGGAGGCATCTGATTATGTCTCATTAATGACTCCAGTAGTTAAATCCTTGTTTACAGATTTAGCAATGGAAATCACTAGCGACGCAATGCAAATTTATGGTGGGTATGGTTATACTAAAGATCAAGGAATAGAACAGTTATATCGAGATAATAGAATCACACCAATTTACGAAGGTACGAATTCTGTACAAGCTGCAGATTTAGTTTTTAGAAAATTATCAAATAAGAACGGGAATGTAATTAATAAATTTTTAGATCAGGTTAAAAATGAATGTAATTCTAACAACGAAAAAATAAGACCATTCATCTCAGATTTTAATAATTATTTAGATATATTAAAAAAATTTAGTGATTGGATGATTGAGAAATCTAAAACAGATAAAGATGATGTAAGTGCTGCTGCTAATGATTATCTTAAAACTCTCGGATTTGTTTCGATTGCTTATGCATGGATAAAAGTACTAGAGGTAAGTTTTAAAGATTATAATGAAAATAAAAATTTTTATGATGACAAAATTGATACTGCTAGGTTTTATTTTGATAAAGTTCTACCAAGAGCTGAACAACATTACAAATCAGCAATTTCTGGAAGCTCCAATATTATGAATTTTAAATTCAATTAAATGAGTCATTACGATACTAATTTAGATAAAAATAGTGCAAATTATGTTCCTTTAACTCCTTTGACTTTTTTGAAGAGAGCAAAAGAGATTTATCCTGATTATGAAGCAATTATCTATGAAGATCGTAAATATACCTGGGCTGATGTTTACAAACGTACCATTAAATTTGCAAGCGCCCTTAATAAAATTGGAATTAAAAAAGGAGATACTGTCTCATTTTTAGCTTTCAACACACCTGAAATTTTTGAGGGACATTACTCTGTTCCTATGTCTGGTGCAGTATTAAATACAATTAACATAAGATTAGATGCTAAAACTATTGCTTATATTTTAGAACATAGTGATGCTAAAGTTCTTGTTGTTGATAGACAATTACACATAGAAGTTAAAAAAGCGTTAAGCACTTTAAAAAAGAAAATCACAATTATTGATATAGTTGATAAATTTGCAGACCAATCAAAGTGTGAAAAAATTGGCGATCTAGAATACGAAAGTTTTTTAAATACTGGTGATGAAAATTTTGATTGGAAAATGCCAGATGACGAGTGGCAAGCAATATCATTGAGCTATACATCTGGAACTACCGGAAACCCTAAAGGCGTTGTTTACCATCATCGGGGATCATATTTAATGTCCACGGGTAGTGCAGTTGCCTGGAACATGCCAAACAGACTTAATTTTTTAACTATCGTCCCAATGTTCCATTGTAATGGATGGGGTTATCCTTGGACTATACCCATGTTAAATGGAAGAACAATTTGTCTAAGAAATATAGATGTAAAAAAAATATTTGAATTAATAGACAAACATAATGTTACTCACTTTGGTGGAGCGCCTATTGTACTAAATATGATAACTGGTGCACCAGAGTCTGATAGAAAAAAATTAAAGCAAAAAGTATACGTCCTTACTGCAGGAGCCCCACCGCCAAGTATAATTTTCAAAAAAATGAAAGAACTTGGTTTTGAAGTTATGCATGTTTATGGATTAACCGAAACTTATGGACATGTAACTCAATGTGCTTGGAATGATGCTTGGAATGACTTCGATGAGGAAAAACAGAACGAAATTAAAGCAAGACAAGGAGTTAGATATCCAAATACAGAAGGGATTGCTGTGATGGATCCAGAAACAATGACTGAAGTTCCAAAAGATGGAAAGACGATTGGTGAAATAATGATTAAAGGAAATGTAGTCATGAAGGGTTATTTTAAGGATAAGGATGCTACAAATAAAGCAATGGCTGGTGGTTGGTTTCATTCTGGTGACTTAGCTGTCATGCATCCAGATGGATATGTAAAAATCCAGGATAGGTCTAAAGATATTATAATTTCTGGAGGTGAAAACATATCCTCTATAGAAATAGAAAATACTCTTGCAAAACATCCCTCAGTATCTATTGCAGCCGTTGTAGCTAAACCAGATGAAAAATGGGGAGAGGTACCTTGTGCATTTATTGAGATGGTAAAGGATAAACCAACAACCGAGAAAGAATTAATTGGTTTTTGTAAAGAAACCCTCGCAGGTTTCAAAGTGCCAAAACAAGTTGTTTTTTGTGAACTACCTAAAACATCGACAGGAAAAATTCAAAAATTTGAATTGAGAAAAAAATTTTAGGTAATTGATTGATATTTGAAATAGAAAATAAAACTATTCATGCATCTGATGCAGGCCAAGGCATAGATCCAAAAAAACAAACAATAGTATTTCTTCATGGAAGTGGCCTTTCACACATAGTTTGGTCATTAACTGAACAATTTTTTTCGAATAAGAATTTCAATGTATTGTCTATCGATCTTCCTGGTCATGGAAATTCAGATGGACCATGTTTAGATACCATAGAAAAAATTGCTGATTGGCTAGAAAGTGTATTTAAAAAATTGCAATTAAAAAATTTGATTTTAGTTGGTCATTCTCAAGGATGTTTAGAAATACTTGAATATGCTTTTAAATATAAAAGCAGGTTAAATAAAATAGTTTTAGTTGGCGGCTCAAATAAAATGCCAGTTCATCCTGATTTAATAGAACTTGCAAATAATGGTGACTCTGATGCTGTAAAATTAATGATGAAATGGGGTTATGAAGGCTCAAAAAAATTTATTGGTGGTAATCCAGTAGAAAAAATAATTCAGTCCCCAAGAGATATTAGTGAAATTTTAGCAGTTGATTTAAATGCGTGTAATAACTACTCAAATGGATTAGAGGCAACAAAAGTTTTAGATCTTCCCACATTACTTATTTTCGGAGAGTTAGATAAAATGATCAATTTAGATGCAGGGAAAAAATTTTCAAATTTAGTAAAAAACTCATCTACTCATGTAATTAAAGGTTGTGGTCATATGATAATGATTGAAAAAGCATTTGAAATGAGAGAAAAGATTTTAGAATTTTTAATTAAATGAAAAGTTTTCCGATAGCAAAATCAAGAAGAGTTAGAAGTACACCCTATACTTCTAGAATAGAGAAACAAGGTGTTACCGCTTATACTGTTTATAATCATATGCTTTTACCAGCAGCTTTCGGTTCCTTGGAAGAGTCTTGTGATCATTTAAAAAAGAATGTTCAAATTTGGGATGTAGCTGCAGAAAGACAGGTTGAAATTTCAGGCAAAGATGCTGCAAAACTTATACAACTCATGACTTGTAGAGATTTATCGAAATCCAAAGTAGGAAGATGTTATTATTGTCCTTTAATCGATGAAAATGGAAATTTGGTAAATGATCCTGTTATTTTAAAATTAGCTGAAGATAGATGGTGGATATCAATTGCTGACTCTGATGTAATTTTTTTTGCAAAAGGTCTTGCTTCAGGAAATAAATTTGATGTTAAAATTTTTGAACCAGTCGTAGATATCTTAGCAGTTCAAGGTCCTAAATCTTTTGATTTAATGGAAAAAGTTTTTGGTGAAAAAATAAAAGAGTTAAAATTTTTTGGATTTGATTATTTTACTTTTAATGGGGCAAAACATTTAATAGCTAGATCTGGTTGGTCAAAACAAGGTGGTTTTGAAATTTATGTTGAAAACACCGACTCAGGTTTGAAGTTATACGATCATCTTTTTGAAATTGGTAAAGAATTCAATGTTAGACCTGGATGTCCAAATTTAATCGAAAGGATTGAGAGTGGTTTACTTTCTTATGGGAATGATTTTGATAACAATGACAATCCATTTCAATGTGGTTTTGATAAATATATTGATTTAGAGACCGATATAAACTTTTTAGGTAAAGATAAACTTAAAAAAATTAAAGAAAAAGGAATTGATAGAAAGCTAATGGGTGTTCAGATAGATTTAACCAAGATTCTTTTAACTAGTTCTTTAAACATCAAAAATAATGATGGAAATATAATTGGAGAACTAAGATCCGCTTGTTACTCGCCTCATTTTAAAAAAGTTATTGGTATTGCAATGATAAAAGAACCATATTGCAAAGCATCTTCGTCCGGAACAATAGAAATTGATGGAAATTCTTTAGCTCTTAAAGTTTGCGATTTACCTTTCATCTAGTATAAAACTTAGATCATGAATATTGCAATTGTAGGAGCAACAGGAAATGTTGGTAGAAAAACATTGGAAATTTTGGAGAGAAAAGAATTTTCTGTAGATAATTTATATTTAGTTGCGTCCTCAAAAAGTGTTGGAAAAAAAATTGGTTTTAGAGGCAAGGAAATGGATGTCCTTGATTTAGAAAATTTTGATTTCTCAAAAGTTAATATCGCTTTTTTTGCAGCTGGTGGAAAAATTTCTGAAAAATTTGCTGAAAGAGCAGCCAAAAATTGCTTGGTAATTGATAACTCTAGTTTTTTTAGAATGGATCCAGACGTACCTTTGATAGTTCCACAAGTAAATTCAGATGATCTAAAAAAAATTAAAAAAAATATTGTTGCAAATCCGAATTGTTCAACAGCTCAATTAGTGATTGCTCTTAAACCTTTACATGATCTATTTATTATCAAAAGAATTGTCGTGTCTACTTATCAATCAGTTTCTGGAGGTGGAAAGGCTCCCATGGATGAACTTATTGAGCAAACTAAACTAGTTTTAGATGGTAAAAAAGTATCATCTAAAAATTTTACAAAACAAATAGCTTTTAATGCCATCCCTCATATCGATCAATTTGCAGATGATGGTTATACTAAGGAAGAGTTAAAAATGATGAACGAAACTAAAAAAATTTTAGATACCAAAATTGATTTAACAGCAACATGTGTGAGATTACCAATCTCTGTTTCTCATTCTGAGTCAGTCAACTTACAATTTGAAAAACCTTTTACTCTGGAAAAGGTAAGAGATGCTTTGAATAATTTTGAAGGTTGTAAAGTTGTTGATGAAAGAAATGATGGCGGCTATTCAACTCCAATTGAAGCAGAGGGAATGGATGAAACTTTTATTTCAAGAATAAGAGAAGATAAAACAATTAAAAATGGATTAAACTTATGGATTGTTTCAGATAATCTTTTGAGAGGCGCGGCTTTGAATGCAGTAGAAATTGCAGAAACAGTAATTAAAAACAATTACCATGGAAAATAAAAAACCATTATCCCCTCACATACAAGTTTATAAATGGCATATTTCGTCTTTGGTATCCATTTCACACAGAATTACGGGCATAATAAATATAATTGGAATTACATTAATTTGTTTGTGGGCATCTTTATTATTATTAGGTGAAAATAGTTATGAGGCTGTTAATTTACTATTAAATTCTCAAATTGGAAAATTTATTACTTTAGGTTTGACCTGGTCTTTTTGTTTTCAAATTTTAAGTGAGATTAGACATTTGATAATGGATTTAGGTTATGGATTTGAACTTAAGACAACTAAAATAACTGGTCTTTTAGTAATCATAGGGTCAATCTTTTTAACTATAATTTTATATTTGATTGGAAAAAATTTATTTTAAAATGATTGCTGCAACAAAAAAATGGATTTTTTTAAAAATTAGTGGAGCAATATTAGTTCCATTAATGGCCTGGTTTATTCTAAGTTTTATAAGTATTTATGATCAGAGCTATTCAGAAGTATTGGAATTTTTTACGAATCCATTATCTAAGTTTTTATTTAGTTTATTTATTATTACTGCATATTTCTTTTCAGCATTAAGTATTAGTGAGGTTTTTGAGGATTATATAAAAGATTATAAAATCAAAAATGTCGCAAATGGTTTTTTGTACGTATCAGCTGTGGTAATTCCATTAATTACAATTATATTATTGATTAATTTATGAGTTCTTACAAAATAATCGATCATGAGTACGATGTGGTAGTCTTGGGAGCAGGTGGTTCTGGTCTAAGGGCTGCGGTTGGTTTAAGTGAGGCTGGATTAAAAACAGCTTGTATTTCAAAAGTCTTTCCAACTAGAAGTCACACCTCTGCAGCGCAAGGTGGCATTTCCGCTGCTTTAGGAAATATGGGTGAGGATGATTGGCGTTGGCATATGTACGACACAGTTAAAGGAGCTGATTGGTTAGGTGATCAGGATAGTATTGAATATCTCTGTAAAGAGGCACCAAAGGCTGTAATAGAGCTAGAAAAATATGGTGTTCCATTTAGCAGAACTGAAGATGGAAAAATTTATCAAAGACCATTTGGTGGTATGACCAAAAATTACGGCAATGGAATTGTACAAAGAACTTGTGCAGCCGCTGATAGAACAGGTCATGCAATTTTACATACTTTGTATGGACAAGCTTTAAAACATAATACAGAATTTTTTATTGAGTATTTTGCATTAGATTTATTAATGAAAGATGGAGCGTGCAAAGGTCTAATTGCTTGGAATTTAAATGATGGAACTATTCATAGATTTAGAGCTCACACTGTTATAATTGCAACAGGTGGTTATGGAAAAGTATATTATTCTGCAACATCAGCCCATACTTGTACGGGTGATGGTAATGCGATGGTATTAAGAGCAGGTTTACCTTTGCAAGATATGGAATTTGTGCAGTTCCATCCTACTGGAATTTATGGTCATGGCACTTTGATCACAGAGGGCGCAAGAGGTGAAGGAGGATATCTTACAAATTCTAATGGTGAAAGATTTATGGAAAGATATGCCCCTAAAGCAAAAGATTTAGCATCAAGAGATGTTGTGAGTAGATCGATGTCAATTGAGATTAATGAAGGAAGAGGTGTTGGAAAAGATCAAGATCATGTGCATCTTAATTTAAGTCACTTAGATAAGGATATTATCGAAAGTAGGTTACCTGGTATAACTGATGCTGCGAGATTATTTGCTAATGTAGATGTTACTAAAGAACCAATTCCGGTTGTTCCAACTGTTCATTATAATATGGGTGGTATTCCAACAAATTATAAAGCAGAAGTATTAACTGTTAATGGTTCAGAAAAAACTGTTCCAGGTTTAATGGCAATAGGTGAAGCAGCGTGTGTCTCAGTTCATGGTGCAAACAGACTTGGTTCAAACTCATTA
The DNA here is from genome assembly GCA_003213155.1 of Pelagibacteraceae bacterium AG-426-G02. Taxonomy (GTDB): domain Bacteria; phylum Pseudomonadota; class Alphaproteobacteria; order Pelagibacterales; family Pelagibacteraceae; genus Pelagibacter. The sequence goes on from QCNQ01000002.1 coordinate 112,228, forward strand.
ATTGATTTAGTTGTTTTTGGTAGAGCAGCTGCTAAACGTGCAGCAGAGCTAATAAAACCAGGAACTCCCCACGAGGAAATCAGTGAAACAGAAACCCAAAAATGTTTAGATCGTTTTGATAAAATAAGAAATTCACAGGGTGATATTGGAACAGCTGAACTAAGGTTATCAATGCAGAAAACTATGCAGTCTAAGTGTGCTGTTTTTAGAACTGAAAAAACTCTTAAAGAAGGTGTTAATGAAATAAGAAAAACTTATGATGGGCTAGACTCTTTATCAGTTAAAGATAAATCTCTAATTTTTAATACTGATTTAGTTGAAACTTTAGAATTTG
>QCNQ01000003.1 GCA_003213155.1 Pelagibacteraceae bacterium AG-426-G02
AATAAGAAATATAGATCTCTAATTGAAGGTACAAATTTAACAAAAGATCTCGTTTCAGAACCAGGAAATATTCTTCATCCAGATGAATACGCAAAAAGATTATTACAACTTAGAAAATTTGGTCTTAAAGTAAACATATTTGACAAAAAGAAATTAAAAAAGCTTGGTATGAATGCACTTCTGGGCGTAGGACAAGGTAGTATTAGAGGGTCTTATCTTGTTACTTTAGAGTGGAAAGGTGTAAGAGCAAAAAAGAAACCTTTAGCATTTGTTGGAAAAGGAGTTTGTTTTGATACCGGTGGTATTTCTCTCAAGCCTGCAAAATTTATGGAAGATATGACTTATGATATGGCTGGTTCTGCAGTTGTTGTAGGTTTAATGAAAAATCTTGCTTTAAGGAAAGCCAAAATCAATGCAATTGGAGTTGTAGGTCTTGTTGAAAATATGCCAGGTGGTAATGCTCAAAGACCTGGTGACATAGTAAAATCTTATAGTGGAAAAACAATTGAAGTTTTAAATACTGACGCTGAAGGAAGATTAGTTTTAGCTGATGCACTCACATATACAGAAAAAAAATATAAACCCCAATTTATTGTTGATTTAGCAACTTTAACAGGAGCAATTATAGTTTCTTTAGGTTCTGAATTTGCAGGAATGTTTTCAAATAATGATAAGCTGTCAAAACAATTATTTGATGCAGGCCAAAAAGTTGGAGAGAGAGTATGGAGAATGCCACTTGATAAAAATTATGATAAATTAATAAATTCCAAAAATGCTGATATGCAAAATATTAATTATGTTGGAGGTGCTGGCTCAACTACTGCAGCACAATTTTTACAAAGATTTATCCTAAATAAAACCCCTTGGGCGCACTTAGATATTGCTGGAATGGCATTTTCAAAATATGGAGGTGCTCTTAATTCTGAGGGTGCAACTGGATTTGGAGTTAGATTATTAAATCAATTAATTGAAGATTATTATGAGTAACATTGAACAAACTTTATCAATTATTAAACCAGATGCAGTAGAAAGAAACCTGGATAATGAAATTAAACAAATGTTTTTAAAAAACGAATTTAATATAATTAAAGAAAAAAAAATCCAGATAGAAAAATCAGAAGCTGAAAAATTTTATAAAGTTCATGAGACAAAACCGTTTTATGATGACTTATGTTCATATCTTTCATCAGGCCCAATAATTGCAATGATACTTGAGAAAGAAAATGCTGTGGCTGACAATAGAAAATTAATGGGAGCAACTAACCCTAATGATGCTGAAGAAGGAACAATTAGGAAAAAATATGGAATTTCAATAGATAAAAATTCAGTGCATGGTTCTGATAGTGTTGAAAATGCAAAAATTGAAATTGATTTTTTCTTTAAAGACTAACAAATATCTTACTTATAGCTCTTGGATATAAAATATGTTCATGTTTTAATATTTTCTTTCGAAGAGATGAGGGTGTTTCTTTTTTTGATAATTTAACTTTTTTTTGAAGAATTATTTTTCCAGAATCAAGTTTTGAATTTACTAGATGTACTGTACATCCTGAGTATTTTTCTTTATTTTGAATTGCTCTATGGTGTGTGTTTAATCCTTTGTATTTTGGTAATAAAGATGGATGTATATTCAAAATTTTCCCTTTAAACTTCCTTATAAAGTCTTTGGATAAAATTTTCATAAACCCTGCGAGACATATTAGTTTAATGTCATTTGACTTTAGGTCTTTTAATATTTTTTTTTCAGAGACTTTTTTTTTATCATAATTATAAACTTTTTTTTTAATCTTATACAATTTCGCAAATTTAAGTCCTTTTGCTTTAAGATTATTCGAAACAATTAAATTTACTTCAATTGGAGAAACTTTTTTAAAAGAAAATTTAATTAGATTTTTTAAATTACTTCCTGTGCCAGAAATAAAAACTGCAGTTCTTATTTTTTTAGGACCAATTGATTTTACCATTCAATTTTATTTTTTTTGAATTTTTTGATATTTTGCCAATCACATAAGGTTTATAATCTTTAGAAAAATATTTATTGATTTTTTTTAAATTTCTTGGATTTATAATCAGACAAAAACCAACGCCGCAATTAAAAGTTTTTAACATTTCGAGGTCATTTACATCATTTTTTTTTAACCATTTAAAGATTTTAAGAGGTTTAATCTTTTCTAAATCAATTTCCGCACAAAGATTATTTGGAATAACCCTTATGATATTGTCTGGTAAGCCACCACCTGTAATATTTGCACAACCATTTATTAGTTTCTTGTTTATGAGACTTAAAATTTCTTTAACATAAATCTTTGTTGGTTTTAGTAACTCTTTTTTTAAAAAAATATTTTTATTAATTATTATATTTTTTCTTTTAATAATATTTCTAACTAATGAGTAACCATTTGAATGTAAACCACTTGATGGAATTGCTAAAATAAGATTATTTTCTTTGACATCATTTTTGTCTAAAATTTTTCTTTGTTCAACTAATCCGACTGCAAAACCGGCAATATCAAATTTATTTTTTTCATATGTACCGGGCATTTCAGCTGTTTCACCACCAACCAAATCACAACCGGATATATTGCACCCTTTAACAATTCCTTTAATGATTGATTTTAGTTTTGGTAAATTAATTTTGTTTATCGAAATATAATCTAAGAAAAAAAAAGGGGTTGCACCCTGAACTATCAAATCATTTACACTCATCGCAACTAAATCGATACCAATAGTATCAAATTTCTTTAATAGATTTGCTATCTCTATTTTAGTACCAACCCCATCAGTGCATGCTACAATTTTTGGATTTTTTAAATTGTTAGGAATGTTTGTTATAGAACCAAAACCACCTATTTTATTAAACTTTTTTTTGCCTTTTTTTTTTGATGAAATCGAAGATATGAACTTTATAAATTTATCTGCAGCCTTAATATCAACTCCGCTTTTTTTGTATGTTAATAGATTTTTATTCATTATTATAAAGTATGATAATTAGATTTAAAAATTTCTCACATTTTTTATATATTTTTTTTGCATTTCTATCTTTAAATATATTTTTTTTTTCCACAGATAAAGTTGAGGCAAAATCTTTTGATGTAAATAATATTGAAATTTCAAAGCCGTTTGAAATAAATTTTGATAAAAATAAGGTTATAGATGATGGTTTTATTAAAGCTTTTTCTAGATTAATCTCAACTATTACAGTTTCTTCAGATCAAGAGGTAATTAAAGGAATAAAATTAGCTGAGATAAAAGGAATGATCGAGTCTTTTTCTGTAAAAGAGGAAAAGTTTATTGATGAGACTTATTATGTAAATTTGGGTGTCACTTTTAATAAAAAAAAAATTTTCAATTATTTAGAAAATAAAAATGTATTTCCATCAGTTCCAAATAGAAAAAAATTTTTATTGTTTCCAATTATAATAGAAGAAAAAAATGACAATTTAATAGCCTTTTCAGAAAATAACTTTTTTAATAATTGGAATAAGTATAATAAAAAATCATATCTTCTTGAGTATCTTTTGCCAACTGAAGATCTAGAAGATTTAAATCTCATAAAAAAAAATTACGACACAATTGAAAAATATAATTTTGAAGAGATTATAAAAAAATATAATTTAAATGACTCAATTGTAACTTTAGTTTTTAAAAATGATAATAATGTAAGAATTTTATCAAGAATAACAATCGAGGACAAAGTAGTTTTAAAAAATCTTTCATTTTCTGACATAAATCTCGATGATGAAGACGATATTATAAATTTAATAGATAAATTAAAGATAACTTATGAAGATCACTGGAAAATTTTCAATAGAGTTAATACCTCAATTAAACTACCAATATTTGTCAAATTAGATTCTGATGATAATTTGAAAGTTTCAAATTTTGAAAAAATATTAAAGGAAATAAATTTAGTATATGATTATTTTGTTTTAAAATTTGATAAAAACCATATCTATTATCAAATTATTTTTAATGGTACCCCAAATATATTTTTAAAATTAATGAAAGATAAAAATTTTGTTTTTAATACTCAGAATAGGACATGGATTTTACAATGAAAGATATAGATCAGGAAATTATCAAATTTAATTATGATGGTAATTTTAATGAAGATGATTTTTATGTATCAAAAAGTAATAAACAAATATTTGATTTATTAAACAAATGGCCTAAATGGGAAAAAAATTTTCTCAATATTAGTGGTGAAAAATTTTCTGGAAAGACACATTTAATTAATATTTTTTTAAAAAAATATAAAGGAATTAAAATTGAAGCTAATCTATTATGTGATAATGATTTAAAAAAAATAAAAATCTTTCAAAATATTATTTTAGAAAATGTATCTGAAAAGATAAATGAAAATTTATTTTTTACTCTGTGTAATATAGTTGAACAAGATAACAAATATTTAATAGCTACCTCTGAAAGTTCCATTGTAAATATTGATTTTAAGTTAGATGATTTAAAATCAAGATCAAAAAATTTTTTACTTCAAAATATTGATAAACCTGATGATGAACTTTTATTTGCTCTAATTTTAAAAAATTTATCTGATCGTCAAATATCAGTAGATAAAAAATTAATTGACTATATTATTAAAAGAATTGATAGATCATATGGAAAAATAGTTGATTTTATATATAAAATCGACGAAGTAAGTTTAAAAAAAAAAAGATCTATAAATTTAAGTACAATTAAAGAGGTATTGGGAGAATAATTGAATAAATATAGAAGTCACAATTGTAATGAACTTAGAAAAAAAAATGTTGGGAGTAATATTTTACTTTCAGGTTGGATTAATAAGAAGCGTGATCATGGAAATCTCTTATTTTTAGATTTACGCGATAACTATGGCATTACACAGTGTATAGTAGACAAAGGAAATAAAAACTTTAAAGATTTAGAAAAATTACAACTTGAAACAGTTATTAATGTAGAAGGTAAAGTAGTTGATAGATCAACTGATACAATCAATAAAGAGATAGAAACTGGAGAGATTGAAGTCACCATCGAAAATTTTGTTGTTTTAGGCAAGTGCAAAGAATTGCCAATGCCTGTTTTTAGTGATCAAGAATATTCTGAAGAAATCAGATTAAAATATAGATATTTAGATTTAAGAAGAAAAAAAATTCATGAAAATATTATTTTGAGATCAAAAGTTATTTCGTTTATCAGGAATGAAATGAATAAATCTGGTTTTTTAGAGTTCCAAACACCAATATTAACATCATCAAGTCCCGAGGGAGCAAGAGATTTTCTTGTGCCAAGTAGATTGAATCCAGGTAAGTTTTATGCTTTACCGCAGGCACCTCAACAATTTAAGCAACTCATAATGGTTTCAGGTTTTGATAAATATTTTCAAATCGCCCCATGTTTTAGAGATGAAGATGCTCGTGCTGATCGAAGTCCAGGAGAGTTTTATCAATTAGATTTAGAGATGTCTTTTGTTGAGCAAGAGGATATTTTTAAAGTCGTTGAACAATTATTAGTTAACACCTTTAAAACATTCTCAAAAAAAAAAATTGTAACTGAAAAATTTCCAAGAATTACTTATAAAGATGCCCTTTTAAAGTATGGAAGTGATAAACCTGATCTTAGAAATCCACTGATAATTGAGGACATAACAGAAACTTTTACAAGAGAAGATGTTTCTTTTGATATCTTTAAAAAACTTGTCAAGTCTGGCTCAAATGTAAGATGTATTGTTACTAAAAATACGAAAGATAAACCAAGAAGCTTTTTTGATAATATAGATAGATGGGCCAAAGATGAGGGAGCTTCTGGTCTAGCTTATTTCACTATTGAAAATGGGATTTCTGCAAAAGGGCCTGTGGGTAAATTTTTTTCAAAAGAATCTTTAGAGGAAATCATGAAAAAAACAGGTGCAAAAGTTGGAGATAGTATATTTATGGCTTGTAGTAAAAAAAAGGATTTAGAGCGAATAACTAGTTTGGCTAGGGATAAAATTGCAAAAGACTTAAATTTAATAGATGATAATGTTTTTACATTTTGTTGGGTAGTTGATTATCCAATGTTTGAAAAAAACGATCAAACAAATAAAATTGAATTTAGTCACAATCCTTTTTCGATGCCGCAAGGAGATATCAAACAACTTAATTTTGAAAAACCTTTGGATATATTAGCCTATCAGTACGATATAGTATGTAATGGGATTGAACTTTCCTCTGGTGCTATAAGAAATCATATTCCTGAACTTATGTATAAATTATTTGCTATCGCTGGTTATGATAAAGATCAAGTTGACGAAAAATTTAGTGGAATGATTAATGCTTTAAGCTATGGTGCACCACCGCACGGAGGAATAGCTCCTGGAATTGATAGAATTATAATGCTTTTGGCAAACGAAAAAAATATTAGGGAAATAACTATGTTTCCCATGAATCAAAATGCACAAGATTTAATGATGAATGCACCTTCGTCAATAGATGAGAAACAATTGAAAGAACTCAATCTTGCTCTTAAAATAAATAAATAAATTATTTTTTACCTTTAAGATTTATTTTTATATCTGATAAATCTACTAAATTTTTCTTATAATTATTTCTTACAAAGCCTTTACTAGTAATATCTTTTACTATTTTTAAAAGTTGGTTTTGATCATCTGAGTTTTGCTCATCAATATTTGAAATTTCTGAAGTACCAATTGAAGGTGTATGAGCTAAATCTTCTCTATTTTGATAAGATATTGCTAATTCTCTAAAAATATAGTCTAGAATTGATGTTGCGGTTAATATTCTATCATTACCATGAACTTTACCCGAAGGTTCAAATTTTGTACCAACAAAAGCACTTATAAATTCATCTAGTGGAACTCCATATTGCAAACCTAGGGAAACTGCTATAGCAAAATTGTTCATAAGAGCTTTTACTAATTCACCCTCTTTACTTGTATCAATAAAAATTTCACCGATTTTTCCATCCTCATATTCACCAGTGTGTAAGTAAACTTTATGATTACCGATAGTTGCTTTTTGGATGTAACCCTTTCTTCTATCTGGCATACTAAATCTTTTTCCAGATTTTTCTGGATTATTATTTTTTGACTTAATTATATTTTCTAAATTTTTTGATGGTGTTTGGTCATTTGCAGCTACTACTTCAATTTTCTTATTTTCAACAATTTTCTTATTGTTTGGGTCTAAACTTTTAGTTTTTCTATTATCAAGTTTAACATCTAAAACTTCAAATTTACCATCATCACGTTGTTCAAGTTTTTTTAGTTCACTTTCATTTATGTCATCTAAAAAATGGTTTACCTTAAAAGTACAAGTATAATATGTTTCAACTAGATATTTAGCCATTTAACCTCAATTATTTTAAATTTAATTTGAATAATGAATCAAATTATTTATATACAAAAACAAATTATAGTCTAATTTAATTTATACAATTTCAAATTGAAAATAATAATTTTATTATGTTGACACTTTTAAGAAAAATTTTCACCTGGTGGGATCGAGATACTTTTGGAACCAGAATAAAAACAATTTTATTTGGTAAATTAGTGGGTACAGATCATTTAGGAAATAGATATTACGAATCTAAAAGTGGAAAAAGATGGGTGATTTATGCTGCGGAAATTGATGCATCAAAAATACCTGTTGAGTGGTATTCTTGGATGCATTTTACCAATAATAAAATAGAAAATAATCATGAACTAAAAAAATATGATTGGCAAAAACCTCATCAAGAAAATTTAACTGGTACAGACTCAGCTTATTATCCAAATAAAAATAAAAATGCTATTCAAAAAAAATATAGGTCTTGGAAGGACTAAATCAAATTTATTAATATTTTTGTTTTTTATCATTCCTTTTTTTGTTCATTCTGACCAAAATTTGGAAGGTAATTATACTAATATAAAAATTTTAGATAAAATTTCTTCAAAAAATATTTTAGTTAAACTTAAAAATGGAGAAGCAAAAAAACATAAAGATCTTTTAATTAAAAGTATGAAGTGTAAAAATTCTGAATTCGATGATAATCCAGAAATTACAGCTTATATTCAAGTTAGTGATCTAACAAATAAAAACAAAGACGATGTGTTTGTTTTTAATGGCTGGATGTTTTCATCAAGCCCGTCTATAACTCCATTTGATCACCCTGTATATGATATTTGGTTAGTAAGCTGTTATTAAACTATCTTTTCATTATCAAGCCAACTCACATTAAAATTAGACTCGATAAATTTTTTATGACTTAAAAGTTTTTTGTGTAAAGGAATTGTTGTTGTAATACCCTCAATAACAAATTCATCTAATGATCTATTCATTCTTTGAATAGCTTCTCCTCTATTTCTACCATGACAAATTAGTTTACATATCATACTATCGTAATATGGAGTTACCTTATAACCTTGAAATATTGCTCCATCTACTCTTGTCCTAAAACCAGATGGTTGATGACACATGCCGATTGTACCTGGAGATGGCTGAAAATTTTTTTCTGGGTCCTCAGCATTTATTCTACATTCAATAGCATGGCCCCTAGGATTTATATCTGATTGTTTAAGAGCTGTTTCACCAGTAAAAGCAATCCATATTTGTTCTTTTATTATGTCTATTCCTGTTACCATTTCAGTAACTGGATGTTCAACTTGAACTCTCGTATTCATTTCCAAAAAGTAAAATTTTCCATCTTCATAAATAAATTCGACTGTACCAGCTCCTTGATAACCAATTTTTCTGACCATATTTACAGTTCTATCAAATAAGTCTTTTCTAATTTCGTCGTTTAAAACTGGGCTTGGAGTTTCTTCAATTAATTTTTGATGTCTTCTTTGGACTGAACAATCTCTTTCATGTAAATGGATTGTCGCATTTTTTCCAGCTAAAATTTGAACTTCTATATGCCTTGGATTTTGAAAAAATTTCTCAATATAAACTTCATCATTGCCAAAATATTTTTTTGCTTCTGATTTTGCTGTAGAAAACATTGTCTCAAAATCTTCCTCTTTTTTAACAATTTTCATACCTTTACCTCCTCCACCTCCTGAGGCTTTAATTAAGATCGGAAAACCAATTTTTTTACACAACTCTTTTGCTGCAGCTAAATCATGAACACCACCCTCAGATCCTTCTATAACAGGTAATCCATTTTCTTTAGCAATTTTTTTTGCTTGAATTTTATCTCCCATCATTTCAATATGTTTTGCAGAAGCACCGATAAATTTGATTTTATTTTCTTCAAGTATCTTTGCGAAATTTGCATTTTCAGATAAAAAACCATAACCGGGATGAACAGCTTCAGCATTAGTCAAATCTATAGCTGATAAAAGTGCAGGAATATTTAAATAACTATTAGCTGGTTGATGAGAGCCTATACAAACACTTTCATCTGCTAATTTAACATGCATACTTTCTCTATCTACATCAGAATGAACAGCAACGGTCGAGATTCCCCATTCTTTACAGGCTCTGATAATTCTAACTGCAATTTCTCCACGATTTGCAATCAAAATTTTTTTAAACATTATTCTAGAATGATAAGGGTTTGGCCAAACTCAACAGGTTGACCATCAGCTACAAGTATCTTCTTTACTATTCCATCAGAACTTGAGGGCACATGATTCATAGTTTTCATAGCCTCTACAATCATAACAGTATCACCTTTTTTTATTTTCTTTCCAACTTCTACAAATTTTTTAGCTCCAGGTTCAGGTGCATGGTATGCAGTACCAATTATTGGCGATGTAACTTCAATTCCAGATATATTATTTTGACTTTCTAAATTTTTATTTGAGCTTATTTCTTTAGATAATGTTTGATTTGTTTGATTATTGATTGAAATATTATTTTTTGAAACTTTTATTTTGGTATCTTTTTCAGTGTACTCCAATTCAGTAAGATTAAATTCATCTAAATAATCACTTAACTCTTTTATTATTTTTTTATCTATCTTCATTTTGGATTAGCTTTTGCATTGAAATTATGGCTAAAATATAACCATCAGCATTTAGGCCAAATATTCCGCCAGTAACTACGTCACTTATTAAAGATTTTTTTCTAAATTCTTCACGTTTGTAGATATTTGAAATATGTACTTCAATAATAGGTTTTTTAAAAATTTCTAAAGCATCTCTTATTGCAATTGAGGTGTGGGTAAATGCAGCAGCATTAATTATTATCCCATTATATTTTTCTCTAGCATTCTGTATTATATTAACTAATTCTCCCTCCACATTTGATTGTACAAATTCTGTAGAAAGTCCTAATTCTTTTGATTTCGCTAAGCAATCTTCCTTTAGTTTATCAAAAGTGACGGAACCATATTGTGATTGTTCTCTTTCACCTAATAGATTAATATTTGGACCATTAATAATAATTATTTTATTATTCATTCAGCTTTTATATACGATGAAAAAAAAAATAAAAATAAAATTAAATGGGAGATTAAAATCTATCAATAAAAATTCAACATTATTCAATATTATTCAAAAAAATAAAATTCCATTAGCGAAAGTTGCTATTGAATTAAATCGAAAAATAGTGGATAAAAAAAAAATTAAAAATATCAACCTTAAAAATAATGATAAAATAGAAATTGTCCATTTTATTGGAGGTGGTTAAAATTGAAAAAAGATCAACTTATTATTTCTAAGAAAAATTTTAGTTCTAGACTTATTGTTGGAACTGGTAAGTATAAAAGTATGCATGAGTGCGCCAAAGCAATCAAATTATCTGGAGCTGAAATAGTCACAGTTGCTGTTAGAAGAGTAAATATTACTGATAAAAAAAAACCACTATTGATGGATTATATAGATCCTAAAAAAATTACTTACCTTCCAAATACCGCTGGTTGTTTTAATTCAAAAGAAGCATTAAGAACTTTGAGGTTAGCACGGGAGATTGGTGGATGGAAATTGGTAAAACTTGAAGTTTTAGGTGATAAAAAAAACTTATTTCCAGAAATGATTGAAACACTTAAATCTACGGAGATATTAACTAAAGAGGGTTTTAAAGTTATGGTCTATTGCAATGATGATCCTTTAATGGCAAAAAGATTAGAAAATTCTGGGGCCTGCGCAATTATGCCTTTAGCTGCTCCAATAGGCTCTGGTTTAGGTATAATTAACGAGATTAATATTAAGATAATAAGGAAGCAAACAAAATTACCATTAATAATTGATGCTGGGCTAGGACAAGCCTCAGATGCAACTATAGCTATGGAACTAGGATGTGATGGGGTTTTAGTAAACACCGCAATTGCTAAAGCAAAAAAACCATTTCAAATGGCTTTAGCATTTAAAAATGCAGTTATTGCTGGTCGCCAATCTTATTTATCTGGAAGAATAAAAAAAACTCTATACGGAAATCCATCTTCACCAAAGTCTGGAATTATTTAGCTTTTTTATAATATTTTCTTTTTCTAAAAGTTTTCTTTTTAAATTTCTTCTTATCTTTTAATTCAATAACATTATTTACTTTTTGCTCCTCAAGATTTTTTAATTTTTCAAATTGTTCAATAAGTTCAATAGTTTTCTTAGATTTATTTTTAATATCGATAATATATTCAGGAATTATTAAACTATTATCAGATATTATATCAATTTTCATTTTATTCTTTTTTTCAAAGTAAGTTAGGTCTTCGATAAAATTTTCTTTTAGAAAATCAGAAATTTTTTTACAAACCTTTAAATCTACAAATTTAGCTTTATTTAAAACTGCTTTTAATTCAACTAATTTAAGAATTTTTAGCGCAAAAGACTCATCTGTCAGTTTGATATTCCATTTAACTGCACTTTCTCTTAATCTCTGTCGAGACATTTCTAAAAGACCAAAATTCGATATTCTTCCAATTTGAATCCTCGCTCGATCAGATCTACACTTTTCTTTTAGTCTTCTTTCTACTAATCTTCGATTACCATAACTAAGCATGTCAATAAAATCTATTATGATAAGTCCTGACAAATCTCTAATTTTAATTTGTCTTGCTATTTCATCTGCTGCTTCAAGATTTGTATCTAAAGCAGTACTTTCCACATTTTTTTGTTTAATTGAACTTCCAGAGTTAATATCAATGGAGACCAAGGCCTCTGTGGGATTTATTACCAAGTAACCACCTGAGTTTAATTTTATTTCACTTTCAAATATTTGATTTAATTTCTGTTCAATTCCTTCTTCAATAAATAAAGGTTTTTTTCCTCTGTATTTTTTTATTTTTTTTACATGAGAAGGCATCATCATTTTCATAAAATTTTGAGCTTTTTTATAACCTTCATTACCTTCAATAATTATATTTTTTGTGTTTTCATCATACATATCTCTTAAAGTTCTTTTAATTATTTCACTTTCTTGATGAATTAATGAGGGTGCTATAGAGCTTAAGGCATTTTCCTTAATTTGATTCCAGTTATTAATAAGTGTATCTAAATCATGGTTAATTTCATTTTTAGTTTTGTTACTTCCGGCAGTCCTTACTATTAGCCCCATTTCTTTTGGGATTTCAATTTCATTTAAAATGCTTCTTATTTTTTTTCGATCTGCAGGATTAAAAATTTTTCTCGAAATTCCTCCACCTTTAGGTGTGTTAGGCATTAAAACTATATATTTGCCTGCAATAGAAATAAACGTACTTAAAGCAGCACCTTTTTGACCACGCTCATCTTTTATAACCTGAACTAAAATTACTTGATTGGGCTTTATTACTTCTTGGATTTTGTATCTTTTGAATCTAAATTTACTTTCATATTTTTTTTCTTTTTCATTTTCTAAATTTCCCTTTTCCTCTGGATCTTTTTTTTCTATTGGATCTTTTTTTTCCAAGGGATCCTCAATCTCTAATTTGCCTTCAGCTAAATTTTCTTCCTCTTTAGCTTCAACCTTTTTTGATAGTTCTTCTCTGACTCTTTCCTCCTCTTGTTTTATTTTTTCTAAATCACTTTGTGGAATTTGATAATAATCTGATTGAATATCGTTGAAGGATAAAAAGCCATGACGTTCCCTCCCGAAATCAACAAACGCAGCTTGCAAAGATGGTTCTATACGACTTACTTTACCTAAATAGATATTATTTTTTATTAGATTATTTTTTATACCTTCATACTCATAATCTTCAATTTTTTCACCTGATTTGAGTACAATTCTAATCTCGTTTGGATGCGAAGCATCGATATATAAATTTTTTTCCATAACATTTTTTTTGATTGATTCATAAATTATTAAAATTTTGTTTATATTCTTATGCCTTATCTTTAACAAATTCCCTTATATAATGGAAACAAAATGAGCAAAATTTTAAAGAATTTATTTATTGGTTTTATTAGTTTTTCATTAATTTCATCAATAATTGTTTTAGCTATCTTATGGAATTTTTCTAGCAATATACCTGATTACAAATTTTTAAAAAATTACAAACCTCCTGTCTCAAGCAAGGTTTATTCTGGGAATGGTGATTTAGTTGCAGATTTTTCAAAAGAGAAGAGAATATTTGTTCCTTATAGTTCAATTCCTAAAAATGTTATTAATGCTTTCTTATCTGCCGAAGATAAAAATTTTTTTTCTCATCCCGGAGTTGATGCTAAAGGGGTTTTAAGAGCAATTGTAAATAATATTAAAAATGTTCTTACATCTAAAAGACTAGAAGGTGCTTCAACAATTACTCAACAAGTAGCAAAAAACTTTCTTTTAACTAATGAAGTCAGTTTAAACCGAAAAATTAAAGAGGCCATTTTAGCATTTAGAATTGAAAGAGCATTATCGAAAGAGAGAATACTTGAGCTATATCTAAATCAAATTTATCTCGGTAGCGGGGCTTATGGAGTGGCTGCTGCAAGTCTTGAGTATTTTGACAAATCAATAAAAGAACTAAATTATGAAGAAGCTGCTTTATTAGCTGCCTTACCTAAGGCGCCAAGCAAATACAATCCATATAGAAATATTGAATTAGCAAAATTTAGAAGAGATTTAGTTTTAAAAAATTTATTAGACAATAATTTTATAACAGAGAAAAATTATCAAAATTTAAGGAAAAAAGATATTCAATTAAAAAAAACTAAAAGAGTTTACTTAGAAGATGCTCAATATTATATTGAAGATGTAAGAAAAAATATTATTGAAATTCTATCATATGAAAAAGTTTATAATCAAGGCTTTAATATAAACACACCAATAAATCTAGAATTACAAAAAATAGCAACAAACGCTTTAAGAAATGGATTAATCAAATATGATCAACGTAAAGGTTGGCGTGGTCCATTATTAAATAAATCATATTCTAAAAATTGGTCTGTTGGTTTAGATAAATACGATCTAGAGAATTCAATTGATTGGAAAATTGCAATAATAAAAAAGATTACTAAATTTTCTTTAGAAATAGAAACAAAAGATAAAATCAAAGGAATTATAGATTACAATAATATTTCTTGGACTAAAAAAGAATTAGATGATCTTTTTAGAGTGGGAGACATAATCTATGTTAAGAATATAATAGATAAAAAGTTTAGCCTTAAACAATTACCAAAAATAAATGGTGGTATGGTTGTGATGGATCCTTTCACTGGTAGAGTCGTCGCTCTTAGCGGTGGATTTAGTTTTAAAAATAGTGAGTTTAATAGGGCTTCACAAGCTTTGCGGCAACCCGGTTCAGCATTTAAACCATTCGTTTACGCTTTAGCCCTTGAAAATAATTACACTCCTTCTTCATTAGTTTTAGATGCACCGTTAGTTTTAGATCAAGGAACTGATTTAAAAATGTGGAAGCCAGAAAATTATGGAAAAAAATTTTATGGGCCATCAACTTTGAGAGTTGGTTTAGAAAAGTCACGAAATTTAATGACAGTAAGAATTGCACAGAATCTAGGTGTAGATAAAGTTGCCAAATTTTCTAGAAATCTTGGCATTTATGAAAATCCTGATGAGCTTTTATCTATTTCTCTGGGTTCTGCCGAAACAACTTTGTTAAAACTCACATCTGCATATTCAGCTTTTATAAATGGAGGAAAATTAGTTTCACCAATTTTGATTGATCGTGTTCAGGATAGTGAGGGAAACACAATTTTAAATAATGAAAATAGATCATGCTTAAATTGCGATAAACTTTCATATACTGGTAAGGATTTTCCTAATGTAGGAAATAATTTTAAACAAGTATTTTCTCCTCAGACAGCCTACCAAATTACTTCTTTGCTAGAGGGTGTTGTAAAAAGAGGAACAGGAAAAAAACTAAGAGATTTAAATTTGAATCTTGCGGGCAAAACAGGAACAACTAATAAAAATACTGATGCATGGTTTATTGGGTTTACCTCAAATTATGTTATTGGAGTTTATGTGGGTATGGATAACCCTCAACCCTTAGGAAAATTTGAAACTGGTTCAAAAACAGCACTACCAATTTTTAAGGAATTTATCGAATCAGCTATTAGAAAATCTGACGCTCGACCATTTAAAGTTGCTGATGGAATTACAATGATGGTAGTTGACCCGACGACAGGTCAAAAAGCAAAATTTTCATCTAAAGATACAATTTTAGAAGCATATAAAAGCAAGAATGTTATTGATGGCAAAGTGCTATATTCAAATAACAATAGATTAGATACGAATAATATATTAAAGTTTTATTAATGGATCATAAATATACAGATTATAAAAAAGAGATAGAAAAAATAAATCAAAGAGTTAAGGAGTATCTTTGATAAAAATAAGATAGATTTAAAATTACAAAGTCACAATAAAACAATTCTTGATCCTGATTTTTGGCAGGATAAGTCTAACTCAAAAAAAATACTTAAAGAAAAAAAATTGTATGAGGATTTGGTTGGTTCTTACAAAAGTTCTTTAAATCAACTAAAAGACTTAGGAGATTTGTATGAATTAGCTTTAGAGGAAAATAATACCAGCATACAAAATGAAGTTTTAGAAAGTATCAAGAATTTAAGAAAATTAACGAAAAAAAACGAAATTAATTGTTTTTTATCAAATGAGTCTGACTCTTTTGATTGTTACATAGAAATTCATGCTGGCGCTGGAGGTACTGAAAGCCAAGATTGGGCAGATATGTTGAGAAGAATGTATTTAAAATGGTCTGATAATAAAAATTATAAATCAACATTAATAAGTGAACATAAGGGTGATGAGGCAGGTATAAAATCCTCAACAATTAAAATTGAAGGAGATTATGTATTTGGTTGGTTAAAAAAAGAGTCTGGAATTCACAGGTTAGTTAGAATTTCCCCATTTGACTCAGGTGCAAGACGTCATACTAGTTTTGCCAGTATTTGGGTTTATCCAGTTGTGGATGAAAATATTAATATTGAAATTCAAGATAAAGATTTGAGAATTGACACATTTCGATCTAGTGGTGCTGGTGGCCAACATGTTAATACAACTGATAGTGCAGTTAGAATTACACATTTACCATCTAAAATTGTAGTCCAATGTCAAAATGAAAGATCTCAACATAAAAATAAAGAGACATGCATGAACATGCTTAGAGCAAGACTCTATGATTTTGAGATAAAAAAAAAAGAAAAAGAAAATGAAAATACCGAGTCATCAAAATCTGAAATAGGTTGGGGACATCAAATAAGATCTTATGTTTTACAACCATATAGATTAGTAAAAGATAATAGATCTAATTTTGAAAGCTCTAATCCAGATAAGATTTTAGATGGGGAAATTGATGAATTTTTAGAACAATCGCTGTATCAAACATAATGAAAATATTTTTTAAACTTTTTATAACTATATTATTTTTAATATTTATTACTTTAACGTACCTAAGTATTTTTGGAGTTGAGACTGATAAATTTAATAGTCAAATAACAGAAAAAATTCGAAAATTTGATAAGAATTTAGAAGTTGAATTAAAAGAAATCAAATTAATTTTAGATCCATTTCAATTTAAACTTCAAGCCAAAACGATTGGCACAAATTTAATAAATCAAAGTAAAAAAATTGAAATTGAAAATATAAAAACACAACTTTCTTTAAAGTCCTTAATAGAAGATAAGTTCTCAATTGAAAATTTAGAGATTTCATCAAAATCTCTTGAGTTAAAAAACTTAATTTCTTTTTTAAAATCATTTAAAAATACTCCTGAACTATTCATAATGGAAAAAGCCATTAAAAAAGGATATTTGATTGCTGATTTAAAGTTAGAATTTGATTCAAATGGAAATATTAAAAGCAATTATGAGATCAATGGTCTTGTAAAAGATGTTGAATTAAATTTATTAAAAAAATACAATCTACGCGAATTAGACTTTATTTTCGATTATAGTAGAAATAATTTTTTAGTTAAAGATCTTAATTTTAAATTTGATAAAATAGGATTTTCGTCTGAAAAAGTATCAATAAAAAAAAGGAATGATGATTTTATTGTAGAGGGTACCTTTGCACATAAAAAGTCTGATTTAGATAAAAGAAATATAGATTTATTAGTCAAGCCATTTTTTCCAAATTTTGAAATAGAAAAAATATCATTAACTTCTAATAATAATTTTTATTTTGAAATACAAAAAGGATTTAAATTTGAAAATTTCAAAATTAACTCAGAAATACTAGTTCATGAATTAATAATACCTAATAATTTAGAATTTAAAAAATTTTTTCCTAAACAAAAAAAAACAACTTCTCTCTTAGATCAAAAAATAAAATTACAATATGAAAAGAATAATTTTACTATTCAGGGAAATGGAAATTTAAATTATCAAAATGAAAATGATGATATAGAGTATTTTTTTTCAAATAAAAATAAAACTGAAAATTTTGAAATTACTCTCAAAATAAAAGACAATCCTTTTAAAGTCGATTATTTGAATTACAAAAAAAAGGAGAAAAATGAGGTTATTTTAGATTTAAAAGGATCTAAAAATAGAAATAATGAACTTGTAATCAAAACTTTTAGTCTTAATGAAGATGAAAACTATATTAAGATAAAAGATCTAGTCTTAAATGAAAAATTTCAAATTTCTAGATTAGATGAAGTAGAATTAGATTATCTTGATGATGATAAACAAAAAAACTCAATCAGATTAAAAAGGAATAAAAAAAAATATTTTTTAACTGGGTCTAGTTTTAATGCTGAAAATTTAATTGAGGATTTGTTATCAGATGATGATGAAGATTCTAAAATTATAAATATTAATAGTAATTTAAAAATTGACGTAAAAAAAATTTTTTTAGATAGTGAGTATTTTATATCAAATTTCAAAGGAGATATTTTAATCAAAAATAAAGAAATATATAAAGCTGACTTAATTGGAAGCTTTTCAAAAAATAAAAAACTAAAACTCACAATAAATAAAGATAATAATAATAAAATTACCACTTTGTTTGTTGATGAGGCAAAACCTTTCGTAAAAAGATATAAATTTATAAAGGGTTTTGATGAAGGATCACTCGATTTTTTCAGTTCAAAAAAATCAAAAAAATCTGTTTCACAAATAAAAATTTATGATTTTAAATTAAAAGAGCTACCTATATTGACAAAGATTCTCACGTTAGCATCCTTACAAGGTATTGCGGATATTTTATCTGGAGAAGGTATACGTTTTACGGAATTTGAAATGAATTTTAAAAATGAGGGTGATTTAATGACCATAGAAGAAATCTATGCGATTGGTCCTGCAATATCTATTTTAATGGAGGGCTATGTTGAAAAAAACAAATTAATTAGTTTAAAGGGCACATTGGTGCCAGCCACAACAATTAATAATTTTATTGGTTCATTACCTATGCTAGGTGAAATATTAGTTGGAAAAAAAACTGGTGAGGGAGTATTTGGGGTAAGTTTTAAGATCAAAGGTCCTCCAAAAAATTTAAAAACTTCAGTAAATCCTGTCAAAACTTTAACACCCAGATTTATTTCAAGAACATTGGAAAAAATTAAAAAGAATTAACTTAACTCAATTTTTAAATGTCTTTTTTTTCCCACAGAAAGTTTTAAATAATTTTGTCTGAATAATTCATAAGAAATAATCAGATTTTCTTGAGATATAATTTCATCATTCAGTTTTATTGCATTTCCTTTAATAAGACGTCTGATTTCACTTTTTGAATTTTCTAATTTAGATAAGATCACGAGATCTATAATACTCATTTTATTTTCAATATCAGTTTTCTTAATTTTTATTGAAGGTAAATTTGAACCAAGCGAAGTTCCTGAGAAAGCTTCTTTTGCCGCTTGCTCTGAACTTTTAGCAGCTTTTAAACCATGAAGCATAGTAGTTGTCTCGTTAGCTAGCTTAATTTTTAGTTTATTAATGTCTTTATCCTTCATTTTATCAATTTCTTTAATATCTAAATCTGTGAACATTTTTAAAAATTTTATTACATCTCTGTCATCGATATTTCTCCAAAATTGCCAATAGTCATATGATGATAATAATTTTTCATCTAACCAAATAGCACCTGACTCAGTTTTTCCCATTTTTGCTCCTGAGGATAATGTAATGAGAGGGGTAGTTAAACCATAAGCCTGTTTACTAGAATACCTTTTTATAAGTTCTGTTCCATTGACAATATTTCCCCATTGATCAGAACCTCCTATTTGTAAGGAACAATTCTCTTTTTTATTTAGCTCTAAAAAATCATAAGCTTGCAAAATCATATAATTAAATTCCATATAACTTAAAGATTGTTCTCTATCCAATCTAGTTTTAACGCTTTCGAAAGTAAGCATTTTATTAATTGTAAAATGTTTTCCTATTTCTCTTAGAAATGAAATATAATTTAAATTTTTGAGCCAAGAATAATTATTTACAAAAATAGGTTTTGTTTTTGGATCGTTATTATTTAAAAATTTTTTTAATATTTTTTCAATATTTTTTGTATTTTTATCTATTTCTTTTTCAGTTAAAATTTTCCTTGTTTTGTCTTTACCTGAAGGATCTCCAATTCTTGTAGTCCCTCCACCTAATAAGACAATCGGTCTGTGCCCATATTTTTGAAGAAGTCTAAGACACATGATTTGAAGTAAGCTTCCAACATGAAGACTTTCAGCAGTACAATCAAAACCTATGTAACCTTTAATTTTTTCTTTATTTATTAATTTGGATAATTCATTTTCATTTGTGCATTGATAGAAGTAGCCTCTATCTTTAAATTCTTTTAAAAATTTATCCATAAGTCTATAGTTCCACAATATACATTATTTAATAAAAAAAAATAAGAATGGATAAAATTTACACAGCAATGGGTTTAATGAGTGGTACCTCATCGGATGGAGTAGATGTATCCATAATTAAGTCAGATGGTAATCAAGAATTTTCAATATTATTTGATAAATACTTTCAATATGATGAAGAATTAACCCAAAAAATACTTAAAATTAGGGATAAAATCTTAAATCCAGATGATTTAACCAAATATCAAGTTGAAATCAAAGATTTGGAAAGAGAAATAACTTTATTTCATTTTAAGGCAGTTAATAAATGCCTTGAACTATCAAAAACTGATGTTGATTTAATTGGTTTTCATGGTCAAACAATATTTCATGCTCCAGAAAAAAAAATTACAAAACAATTAGGTGACGGATTGCTATTATCTCAATTAACGAAAAAAAGAGTTGTTTATAA
This sequence comes from Pelagibacteraceae bacterium AG-426-G02, assembly GCA_003213155.1. GTDB lineage: Bacteria > Pseudomonadota > Alphaproteobacteria > Pelagibacterales > Pelagibacteraceae > Pelagibacter. Next base: position 20,537 of record QCNQ01000003.1, read on the forward strand.
TTTTAGACAAAATGATTTAGAAAATGGGGGACAGGGTGCTCCTCTAGCGCCAATCTTTCATAATGCTCTAGCTAACGAATTAAATAAAAAATTTAATTTAGGTTTTCCAATGAATATTCTTAATATTGGAGGTATTTCTAATGTTACCTCTACAATAGAATTTAATAATTTGGGTTTAGAGGAAAAAATTTATGCCTATGATATTGGACCTGGCAATTGTTTGATAGACGAATGGATGAGAAAAAATTCAAAAAAAAGGTATGACAAAGAAGGTTTAGTAGCAAGATCTGGAAAAACAGATAAATTAATTTTAAATCAGGCTTTAGACAATTTTACTGAACAATCTAATTTTGAAAAATCTTTAGATATTAAAAATTATGATATTTTTTTTGCAAAAGGACTTTCACTAGAGGATGGTGCTGCAACCATTACTGATTTCACTGCTAAATTAATTTCCAATGGAATGAATTTTATTAACAATAAGAATAATTCTCAAAAAAGTAAATGGTTAGTATGTGGGGGAGGGAGAAAAAATAAATATCTCTTAGAAAGTATAAAAAGTAATTTTGATGAAATAAATCTTAATTCAATTGACCAATATGAATTAGACGGAGACTTTATCGAGTCCCAAGCTTTTGCTTTTTTAGCGATAAGATCACTAAAAGGTATGCCTATTTCATTTCCAAATACAACTAGATGTAAAAAATCGGTAACTGGTGGAGTTTTAGTTAAAAATTTTTAATATAACGCTGTTTCTTTTTTTATGTATTTATCGAGAGATTTTGAAAGTGCATTCTCATTTTTTGAAAAAAAATGATTTGCTTCTGAGATTGACTGAAATTCAACTTTAATACCTTTTTGTGCACTTAATCTTTTATTTAGTTCATTGATATGTTCAACAGGTACCAATTCATCTTTTTTTCCATAAATCATTATCCCAGAAGTTGGACACGGAGACAAAAATGAAAAATCATAAACATTTGGTTGGGGAGAAATTGCGACAAATCTATTTATTTCTGGTCTCCTCATTAAAAGTTGCATAGCAATCAATGACCCAAAAGAAAAACCTGAAACCCAACACTGAGAATTATCAAAATTTTCTCTCTCTAACCAATCAAGAGCAGCTGCAGCATCTGCTAATTCACCTTGGCCATTGTCAAATTCTCCATCACTCTTTCCAACACCTCTAAAATTTACTCTGCAAACTGAAAAATCATTTTCCATAAAAGTATGAAAAGTTTCCACAACAACTTTATTATTCATTGTCCCTCCATACTGAGGATGCGGTTGTAAAACTAAAGCTATTGGTGAAGTATTTTTTTTACTCTTATAATATTTGGCTTCAAGTCTACCTGCAGGTCCTGGAATAAATATTTCTAATATTTTATTTTCCATAATTGTTATTGATTATTATTCTCAAAAAAAAATTAGGTTTATCACAACTGCGTGACAAAATGTTAGCTTTTTTTTACTCATGATACTTGACTAATTTGGTCAGGTTTATATATACCCCAATAAAATAAGGAATTATGAGACTTACTTCTAAAGGCAGATATGCGGTAATGGCTTTAGTGGATCTGGCTAGATTCGATGGAATTAATCCAGTTTCTCTAAGAGATATATCTTTAAGACAAGGCATTTCGTTAGATTATTTAGAACAAATTTTTTCAAAATTGAGAAAAAAAGAAATTGTTCAAAGCGTTAGAGGAACTCAAGGTGGATATATTTTAAATAGGAAAGCTAAAGAAATAAAATTAACAAATATTTTTGATGCAGTAGACGAAAAAGTAAAAACTGTCCAATGTAAAAAAGAGTCAAAAAAAGGATGCAATGGTAAATCTACAAAATGTTTAACTCACAATCTTTGGGATGAACTTGAAACTCATATCAATAATTTTTTTGATAAAAAAAGTTTAGACGATTTAGTAAAAGAAAACTTTGAAAGAAGATTATAAAATGGATACTAGAGAAAAAGATATAGAAAATTTAAAAGATTATAAATACGGTTTTACAACCGATATTGAAAATATTAAAGCACCAAAAGGTCTAAATGAAAATGTAATTAAGTTTATTTCAAATATTAAAAAAGAACCTAAATGGATGTTGGATTTTAGATTAAAAGCATTTGAGAGATTTAAGCTTCTAAAAGAACCTGACTGGCAAAAACCTAAGTATCCTAAAATTGATTATCAAGATTTATATTATTATTCGGCTCCGAAAAGTATGAAGGATAAACCTAAGAGCTTAGATGAATTAGATCCTAAACTTTTAGAAACCTATAATAAATTAGGAATTCCACTTCAAGAGCAAGCAAGATTAAATGGAATAGCTGTGGATGCGGTATTTGATTCTGTTTCAGTAGCCACAACATTTAAAGGTGAATTAACAAAACATGGAATCATTTTTTGTTCAATGTCTGAAGCAATACAAAAACATCCTGATTTAGTTAAAAAATATTTAGGAACAGTAATTCCAACAACAGATCATTTTTTTGCGACACTAAACTCTGCAGTTTTTACCGATGGGTCATTTGTTTATATTCCTGAAGGTGTAAAGTGTCCAATGGAGCTCTCGACCTATTTCAGAATCAACGCATCAGAAACTGGTCAATTTGAAAGAACTTTAATTATTGCTGATAAAGGAAGTTACGTGAGTTATTTAGAGGGCTGTACTGCGCCGATGAGAGATGAAAATCAATTACACGCTGCTAACGTTGAACTAATAGCTCTTGATGATGCAGAGATTAAATATTCAACTGTTCAAAACTGGTACCCGGGAGATGAAAATGGAAAAGGGGGAATTTATAATTTTGTAACTAAAAGAGGACTATGTAAGGGAAAAAATTCAAAGATTTCTTGGACACAGGTAGAGACAGGTTCAGCTATAACTTGGAAATACCCTAGTTGTATTTTAAAGGGTGAAAACTCAATTGGAGAATTTTATTCAATAGCAATTACAAATAATCATCAAAAAGCAGATACTGGGACAAAGATGATCCACCTTGGTAAAAATACTAAAAGTAAAATAATTTCCAAAGGTATTAGTGCTGGATTTTCTGATATGACCTATAGAGGACTAGTAGATATAAATTCAAAAGCAAAAAATTCTAGTAACTATACTCAATGTGACTCTCTTTTAATGGGAAATAAATGTGGAGCACACACTGTTCCTTACATAAAGAATAAAAATTTCGACTCAAATGTTGCTCATGAAGCAACAACTTCAAAAATAAGTGAAGAGCAATTGCACTATTGTCAACAAAGAGGATTAAATCCTGAGGAAGCTGTTGGGTTAATCGTTAATGGATTTTGCAAAGAAGTTCTTCAGCAATTACCAATGGAGTTTGCTGTAGAGGCACAAAAACTTGTTGGAATTAGTCTTGAAGGGAGCGTGGGTTAATGCTGAAAATTAATAACTTAAACGCAAATGTTGAAAATAAGTCAATTTTAAAAGGATTTTCACTAAATATAAACCCAGGTGAAGTTCATGCAATAATGGGTCCTAATGGCTCTGGAAAAAGTACTTTATCTAATATTTTATCGGGAAAAAAAGGTTACGAGGTATCAGGAGAAATATTATTTGAAAATAAAAATTTATTTGAACTTGAAACTGAGGAAAGAGCGCACAAAGGTATATTTTTAGCCTTCCAATACCCTTTAGAAATTCCTGGAGTAAATACTAATATTTTTTTAAAGACTTCTCTAAATGCAATTAGAAAAGCTCGTGGACAAAAAGAACTTGATGCTATCGAGTTTTTAAAACTCGTAAAAGAAAAAGCTAAGGAACTTAAATTTGATGAAGAAAAACTTAATAGGCAATTAAATGTAGGCTTCTCTGGTGGAGAAAAAAAGAAAAATGAAATTCTACAAATGTCAATGCTGGCACCAAAACTTTCAATTTTAGATGAAACAGACTCAGGTTTAGATATAGATGCTCTAAAAATAGTTGCAGATGGTGTAAACACATTAAGGAATAATGAAAATTCTTTTTTAATCATTACTCATTATCAAAGACTATTAGATTATATCAAGCCAGATTTCGTTCATGTTTTAATGAATGGAAGGATTATAAAATCAGGTGGACCTGAACTTGCAGAAGAATTAGAAAAAAAAGGATATGAGAGTTTTAATTAGATGAAGGAACAATTAAAAATAGATTTTAACAAAATTCAAGAAGTTTCTAATTTTTCTAATAGAGATATTGAGATAAAAAAGTCTTACCTAAATAAATTTATTGAAAATGGTTTCCCAAATAGAAAACAAGAAAATTGGAAGTTTTTAGATATAAATCAAATAATTAGTAATAATATTTCAGATTTGAGCTTTTATAATGATTATTCAATTGAAAATAAGATTGATCCATCAATTTTTATTGATGATTTAGAACATAATAAAATTATTTTTATCAATGGAAGAGTTGAAAAAATTGACTTTAGTTATGAGGATAAAAAACAGATTGAAATAATTGAGGACTCTTACACAACTGATAAGTCTGAAAACAACAATTCATTAATTGATTTGAATATTGCTTTAAGTAATAAACATTTTAAAATTTTAATTAAAAAAGACTACTCATTAAAAAAACCTTTAATCATTTATCATTTGTCCAATGAGAAAATGAAATCAAAGAATATTAATTTAAGGTTAGATTTTGAGCTCGAACAAAACAGCTCACTAAAATTGATAGATTTCTTTAGTGATGATAGTGAAAAAAATTTTATGAATATTTTTTACAATTTTAATTTGGATAAAGATGCGATTCTTAAAAATTATAAAATTGATAAGTCTTTGAATAAAAATCTAAAATATTCATTTAATAATATAGATCAAAAACAAAATAGTATTTCTGAAACTTTTGTTTTTTCTGCAGGATCAGATTATTTCAAAAATGAGATAAATTGTAATCTAAAAGGCGAATATTCTTCAGCATTTATAAATGGTATTTTTTCGTTAGATGATAATAAACAGCACGAAATAAGAACTACTATAAATCATTTGGTTAAAAATACAAAAAGCTATCAGTTAATTAAGAGTGTGCTTGGAAAAAATACAAAGTCTGCTTATCAAGGAAGAATATATGTAGACTCAAAGGCACAGAAAACAGATGGATATCAATTAAGTAAAGCAATTTTGTTAGACGAAACCTCAGAGTTTAACGCAAAACCTGAATTAGAAATTTATGCTGATGATGTTAAATGTTCTCATGGATCAGCATCTGGTAGTCTTGATGATAATTCAATTTTTTATTTAATGTCTAGAGGACTAAATTATAAACAAGCTAAAGGACTATTAATAAATGGTTTTTTGCTTGATGTGATCGAAAAGATTACTGACGCTGAAATTAAAGATTTATTAAAAAAGATGATTGGTTTTAAAAAATGAACATAGATAATATTAAAAAAGAGTTTCCTATCTTTGATGAAAAGATACAAAACAATGATCTAGTTTATTTGGATAGTGCTAATTCTTCTCAAAAACCTAAAGTTGTTATTGATAGAATAAACGAATTCTATACTAAAGAATTTTCAAATGTGGGCAGAAGTATTCATTATTTGGCAGTGGCAGCTACAAATTTATACGAAAATACACGATCTTCTGTCCAAAAATATATTAATGCAAAAGATAAAAATGAGATTGTATTCACTAAGGGTGCAACTGAAGCCCTCAATTTAGTTGCTAATACACTTGGCCAAAAGTATTTGAATGAAGGTGACGAAATTTTACTCACTGAGTTAGAGCATCATTCAAATTATGTACCATGGCACTATTTGAGAAAATCAAAAAATATAAAGATTAATTTTGCTGAAATAAATGAAGAGGGAGAAATTCCAATTGAAAATATTGAAAAAAAAATTACGCCAAAAACAAAGGTGATTGCCATTAATCATCTATCGAATGTCACTGGCGCAATCTTACCAATCAAAGAGATTACTGAGCTTGCACACGCAAAAGATATAATTGTTGTTGTAGATGGATGTCAAGGCGCACCACATTTGAAACTTGATGTGCAAGATCTGGACTGTGATTTTTATGCAATTTCTTGTCATAAAATGTATGGACCGACTGGACTTGGAATTTTGTATGGAAAAAAAAAATGGCTTGAAGAATTACCACCTTATCAAGGTGGTGGTGGAATGATTAAAGAAGTCAAAAAAGATCGTATTACTTATGGTGATCTTCCAAATAAGTATGAAGCAGGCACTATGGCCACTGCACAGGTGATAGCTTTTGATAAGTCTATCAAATTTTTAGAAAGTATTGGAATTGAAAATATAATTAAACATGAAAAAGAATTAATAGAATATGGTCAAGAAATTTTAAAAAAGAATAATTCAGTAAAAATAATTGGCAATCCAAAAAATAAAGGCGGTGTAATATCGTTTACGATTGAAGGGGTACATCCACATGACATCGCGACAATACTTGACGAAGACGGTGTAGCTATTAGAGCTGGACACCATTGCTGTCAAATTTTACACGACAAACTCGAGATTCCTGCTAGTGCAAGAGCATCAGTAGGTGTCTATAATACTAAAAGTGATTTTGATCAATTAAATGAGTCCATAAACAAATGTAAAAAAATTTTTGATTTAAAATGAATTTAAAAGAATTATATCAAGAAATAATTTTAGAACATGGAAAAAATCCAAGGAATTTGAGGAAGACTGAGAATTTTAATAAAGATGCTAAAGGGAATAATCCTTTATGTGGGGATAATGTCCATGTTTATCTAAAATTGAATAATCAAAAAAAAGTTGAAGATATTTCTTTTGAAGGAAGTGGTTGCGCAATATCAATGGCCTCAGCTTCAATAATGACAGATTTGATTAAAGGCAAAAGTGACAATGAAGCAAAGGAGATCATAGATGATTTTCTTGGAATGATAAAAGAAAATCCTGAATTAAAGTCTACGATTTTAGAGGAAGATGATAAAACAAAACTAATGTGTCTATCCGGAGTAAAACAATATCCTATGAGAGTAAAATGTGCTACCTTATCATGGCATACTTTGATTTCTGCAATGGAAGATGACGGAAAGCAAGTGAGCACAGAAGATTAATATTATGGAAATAAAAGAAAAAATTATAAACGAAATTAGAAAAATTTATGATCCTGAGTTACCTGTTAATATTTATGAACTTGGTTTAATTTATGATATTCAAGTAAAAGGAAAAAAAGCTGAAATTAAAATGACCTTAACCACACCAAATTGTCCTGTTGCAGAGAGTTTACCAAAAGAAGTAAAAGAAGGAGCTATGCAAGTTGAAGAAATTGATGATGTTGATCTTCAACTAGTTTGGGACCCACCCTGGAACAAAGATATGATGTCAGATGCCGCTAAGTTGGAGTTAAATTTGTAATGAATCCTATAATTAAATTAAGTGAAAATGCAGCAAACAGAATTAAAGAAATCATGTCTAGTGCCGAAAAAGATGCTTTAGGAGTGAGAGTTTCAGTTAAATCTGGAGGATGCGCAGGCATGTCATATGTAATGGAATATTCTAAAGAACTAAACCCGAATGATGAGGTAATTGAGGACAAGGGAGTTAAGGTTTTTATAGATTCTGCTGCAGTGATGTATTTATTAGGTACTGAAATGGATTACAAAAAAGAGGATTTTTCCTCAACTTTTGTGTTCAATAATCCCAATGAAACAGAGAGATGTGGTTGCGGGGAATCCTTTAAAGTAGAATAAAATTTAGTATCCCATAAGTTGCATAGCTGTATTGCTTAAAATGCATATCTAGTATATAATTATTACATGAACGTTTTTGAATTTAGAAATTTATTAGCGTCTGAAGACAGAAAAGAAAAAAGAAAAAGCTTACAAAGATCTTTGATCAAATCTGTTGAAACAGGAGCTAATGGAACTCAAGATTACGTTGTTAAAAAAGGTCCTGGCAAAAACAAGATTGCCACTACTAGACAATAATTTTTAACAACTATAATACATGTCGAACTCTATTGGGTGTGGTGTGTGTTCGAAATTATGTATTTCCTCAAATTTTAAAGCAATGTAAGCATCTATCTGATCATCAGTAAATACGTTACCTTGTTTTAAAAAATCTCTGTCCTTATCCAAACTTTCCATTGCTTCTCTTAATGAGCCACAAACAGTAGGTATTTTTTTAACTTCATTTTCAGATAAAGCATAAAGATCTTTATCGAAAGATTTACCTGGATCAATTTTATTTTTAATACCATCTAGTCCAGCCATAAGCATTGCTGCAAAAGTTAAGTATGGGTTTCCAGCTGCATCGCCAAATCTAATTTCACATCTCGCAGCTTTTTTACTTAGAGTGATAGGGATCCTACATGAAGCTGACCTGTTTCTCGCTGAGTACGCTAATAACACTGGGGCTTCAAATCCCGGGATCAATCTTTTGTAACTATTGGTTGTAGCGTTTGAAAAAGCGTTTATAGCTTTTGCATGTTTTAAAATTCCACCAATATAGTGTAAAGCTAAATCGGATAAGCCAGCATATTTATCTCCTGAAAATAATGCTGTATTTCCTTTCCAAATTGATTGGTGCACGTGCATACCTGATCCATTATCACCTTTTACTGGTTTAGGCATAAAAGTTGCAGTTTTTCCAAATGAATGTGAAACCATGTGTACCGCATACTTATATAATTGCAAGTTATCTGCTTGATCAACTAAAGTTCCAAAATACATTCCAAGTTCATGCTGACTTGGAGCAACTTCATGGTGATGTTTCTCAACTTTAATACCCATGTCTTTCATTGCTTTTAAATACTCACTTCTCATATCTTGTGCACTATCAACAGGAGGAACTGGGAAGTAACCACCTTTGATACCAGGTCTGTGTCCCATATTTCCGTTTTCATATTTTTTTCCAGTGTTGTAAGGGCCTTCAGTACTATCAATTTTGAAGCCAGTTTCATTCATGTCATTTTTAAATCTTACATCATCGAATACAAAAAATTCAGCTTCTGGACCAAAAAATGCTTTGTCACCAATTCCAGATTTTTTTAAATATGCCTCTGCTTTTTTAGCTGTTCCTCGAGGATCTCTTTCGTAAGGATCTTTTTTTATTGCATCCAAAATATCACAAAAAATGTTTAATGTATTATGAGACGTAAACGGATCAACCACAGTTCTGCTTAAATCAGGCTTTAAAATCATGTCAGATTCATTAATAGCTTTCCAACCTGCAATTGAGGAGCCATCAAAGAAAATTCCATCGTTTAACATATCTTCGTCAACTACCTTAGTGTCCATTGTAACGTGTTGAAGTTTACCTCTAGGGTCAGTAAATCTTAGATCAACGTAATCGATCTCTTTGTCTTTAATAACTTTTAATACATTTTTTGCACTCATTATATCTCCTCTGTAATCTTGTGGGTTGTGATACCAAATAAAGACTGATAAATAATCCTCTTTTACTTAATAACACCTATGCATTTTTAACATAAGTGTATATTGAAAAGACTAAGAATACTAACAATTCAGAGTTGAATAATGACATTACTTGATAAAGAACCAGTTCGAAGAGTTGGAAGAATTATTAGAGAATTCGACCAAAATTTAAGTGTTAGTGTTTTAGAAACATCAGCTAGAACTGCTTTAGAAGCCGCATCTTCTTTAGGATGTGAGGTAGGAGCAATTGTAAAAAGCTTACTTTTTAAGACAGATAATAAGTTTACTTTATTTTTGGTTGCTGGAGATAAGAAAGCTTCACTAAGAAAAATTAAGAAAAATATTAAATTTGATGATGTTTCTATGGCTACTGCTGAAGATGTAAAAAACATTACTGGTTATACTATTGGTGGTGTTTCACCAGTAGGCCATTTAGAAAATGTTGATATTTACATAGATAATTCTTTAAATAGGTTTGATTTTTTATTTGCTGCTGCAGGTCATCCAAATTGTATATTTAAAATCAATTTCTCAGATTTAAAGAAAATTACAAAAGGAACAATTGAAGATATTACCGAATGAGACAACCAAAACTATTAGATTATCTTTTATTAATTTTGTTAGCTTTAATATGGGCATCAGCTTTTTTTAATATCAAAATTGCAACCTATTCATTTGGACCAATTACCATTGCATTTTTAAGAGTGTTTTTTGGAGCAATACCAGTTTTGTTGCTTTGTTATTATAAAAAGATAAAGATCGAAGCTTTTTCAAAAGATTGGTATTGGTTCGCAATGATAGGATTTATAAATCTAGTAGCTCCTTTTTTTTTAATTGCCTACGGCGTGCAATCAGTTCAAAGTAATTTGGCTGCGATATTGATGTCAACTACACCATTAAGTTCAACTGTACTTGGTCATTTTTATACAAAGAATGAGAAATTCAATTTTATCAAAACAATAGGAATCTTAATTGGTTTTTCTGGAATACTTTATTTATTTTCTGATAATATTTTGATTAATGAAAATAATTTTTTTTCCGCAATACTAATTCTATTAGGCTCAACTTGTTATGTAATAGGTGGTGTTCTAACCTTAAAAATTAGTAAGAAAAAAAATGAAAATGTAACTGGCTCAATACTGGTTTGGGCAGTTTTGATTTTGATACCTATTGCAAGTATTGTTGAACAACCATGGAATGTCTCACCAAGGTTAGACTCCGTAATATCCGTGATATATCTTGGCCTAGTTTCTACTGGAATCGCATGGTTATTGAGATTTAGAATTTTAGTTAATAATGGACTGATATTTCAGTCACAAGTTTCATATTTAATTCCAATTTTTGGAACTATCTTGAGTTACATTTTCCTGAAGGAATTGATCACTTTCAAAGTTTTGATATCTCTCATTGCAGTATCAGTAGGAATTTATTTTGTGAGAAAAGCAGACAATAAAATCAGTAAAATAAAGCTCGATTAATACAATTCTTAGTTGAAAACATTATTGACCCATTTACATCATTCCCAAAAAGGTTTTTAATTAATTTATATAAATAATAGGAGGAGAAAAAAATGAGTGCAGAAGCAATGAAAGTGTCATCTGTATTAGATACTTCTCATTTAAAGGTTAAATTTCCGTTCAAAGCAAAATATGGAAACTACATTAATGGAAAATTTGTAGAACCAAAATCAGGCAAGTATTTTGATAATGTAAGCCCGATATCAAATGAGAAAATCTGTTCAGTTGCGCGATCAGACGAAAAAGACGTAGAAGCAGCATTAGATGCAGCTCACGCAGCCTTCCCAGAGTGGGGAAAAACAGACATCACAACAAGATCAAACATATTATATAAGATCGCTGATGTTTTAGAAAAAAATCTAAACTTACTCGCAACAGCAGAATGTTTAGATAATGGAAAGCCAATAAGAGAATGTATGGCAGCAGATTTACCTTTGGTTGTTGATCATTGGAGATATTTTGCTGGTGTAATAAGAGCAGAAGAGGGATCAATTGCAGAAATTAGCAATTCTCAATACTCTTACAACATACCTGAACCTTTAGGAGTAGTTGGTCAAATAGTTCCTTGGAACTTCCCATTACTTATGGCAACATGGAAACTAGCACCAGCTCTTGCAGCAGGTAACTGTTCAGTTTTAAAACCAGCCGAACAAACGCCAGCATCCATAATGGTGATGATGGAACTTATTGGGGATTTATTACCTCCAGGAGTTGTCAACATTGTTAGTGGTTTTGGTTTAGAGGCAGGTAAACCTTTAGCATCATCAAAAAGAGTTGCTAAAGTTGCATTTACTGGTGAAACAACAACAGGAAGATTGATAATGCAGTATGCTGCACAAAATATAATTCCAATAACTTTGGAATTAGGTGGAAAATCTCCAAACATTTTCTTTGAGGATATCATGGATAAAGATGATGATTTCTTCGATAAATGTATTGAAGGTTTTGTTATGTTCAATCTTAACCAAGGTGAGGTTTGTACTTGTCCGAGTAGAGCTTTAGTTCAAGAGTCGATCTATGATAAATTCATGGAAAGAGCTATAGCTAGAACAAAAGCTGTTGTTCAAGACAACCCTTTAAAAATGGAAACTATGATTGGAGCACAGGCTTCCGTAGAACAAATGGAGAAGATTAAATCTTATCTTGATCTAGGGAAAAAAGAGGGTGCGAAAGTCCTAACAGGAGGAAGTGTTGCAAAACTTAACAGTGGATTAGAAAAAGGTAATTACATTCAACCAACTGTTTTTGAAGCAAAAAATGATATGAGAATATCTCAAGAAGAAATCTTCGGACCTGTTGTGTCTGTAATTAAATTTAAAGATGAAGCAGAGGCATTAAAAATTGCCAATGATACTCTTTATGGTTTAGGAGCAGCTGTTTGGACTAGAAATGGTAATATTGCTTATAGAATGGGTAGAGCAATACAAGCAGGGATAGTATGGACTAATTGTTATCATGCATACCCAGCTCACTCACCATTTGGTGGATACAAACAATCTGGAGTTGGCAGAGAAACTCACAAAATGATGCTTAATCATTACAGACAGAATAAGAATCTACATGTTTCTTACGCTGAGAAAAAATTAGGCTTCTTTTAATCAAATAATATATACTGGTCCATGATTCGATATCATGGGCCAGAGAAAAAATATGAAAGTATCTGCAACAAATTCGGCACTTAGTTTATTATCTGAACTTAAAGAAAAATATGGTGAAAAGTTAATGTTTCATCAATCAGGTGGATGTTGTGATGGGAGTGCACCTATGTGTTTCCAAGAAGGTGAATTTCCATTGGGAGATAACGATATTAAACTTGGGGAAATAGGTGGAGTTCCATTTTATATGAATGGTGATCAATATGAAAAATGGAAACATACTGATCTTACGATAGATGCTGTAAAAGGAATTGGTGGAATGTTTTCATTAGATAATGGAACTGGACGAAGATTTTTAACTAAATCTGAAATATGCCTCGTAGTGGATAACGATAATCCAAATCATTAAATTTATTTAACAATGCCGATTTTTTTAAGTTCACAAAAAATTGTGAAGGATTGGATTGATTATAACAATCATATGAATGTTTCTTATTATCTTTTGATCTTTGATAAATATGGGGCTGATATATTAAATGACACCTTTAAAATGGGTGAGCATTCAGCAAGGACTACCGGAAAAAGTACGATGATTGTTGAGTCTCATATTACATATAATCAAGAACTAAAGATGAATGATGAGGTAGATGTAAATTTAGTTTTTTTTGATCACGATAAAAAAAGGTTGCAATATAAGATGGAAATGATCCATAAGCAAAAGCAATATTTAGCATCTACGATTGAAGTCCTTGCATTATATGTTGATTTAAATAATCGAAAAGTCTCAGAATTCGAGGGAGATAAATTAGAAATTATGGATAATTATATTAAAAATAATATAGAAAAGTTTGATAATACTAACCTTAAGTTTTCCTCTAAATTGAAAAAGTAAATAAATTTACTTCCAGCCCGCGTACTGGAAGTAATAATCTATTTATTGTCCTGGCGCTTTGTATGCACCTGATGCAACTTCACTCGCTTTAACAGTAGCTTTATTAAAATCAATAGCTTCCAACATTGTTAAATTTTTAACTGCTCCTGATGCTTCTACTACAAGTTTTACTGCTGCAAAGTCTTCAAATGTTGTAAGTTCATTAACAACAATAAAGTCATATGGACCTCTAACTATATCCATACTATGCATTGTTCCACCCATAGCTTTTGTTAATTGTTCAACTACTGCTTTTCTATCACTTTTAGGATCTTTTAAAAAACCTTGAAAAGCTTTTTCAGTGTAGTTTCCCATTATATATGCTTTCATATGTTACCCCTTTCTTTATTTAAAAAATATTACAGCAAAATTTATGTATGTAGAAGTGGTATATTTGTCTAATTATTTTCTATTCGGTCCATTTCTTTAAGTTCGACTTCTAACTTATCTAATTCCTCACCACCTGCCATCATGCTTAAAAGTTTTTCTCTAGATATATCTTTTTTTTGAAATGTTCCCATACTTTTTCCTCGATTTAAAACTGTAAAACTATTTCCAACAGGATAAGCATGATGAACGTTGTGTGTTATTAAAATTACAGCTAAACCTTGCGATGCTGCTTTAACAATATATTTCAGGACCATTGAAGCTTGATGCACACCTAATGCTGACGTTGGTTCATCTAATACTAAAACTTTTGCTCCAAAATAAATTGCTCTAGAAATAGCGAGACATTGTCTTTCACCTCCAGACATCGTACCGACAGCTTGTGATGGGTCTCTCACATCGATACCTATTTGTCCCATTCTTTCTGCAGCTATAGTGTTTGCTTTTTCAATATCAAAAGTTCTGAAAAAAGGTAAACCTTTTTGTGGCTCTCTACCCATAAAAAAATTTCTAGTTACACTCATAAGAGAAACTAATGCTAAATCTTGATAAACAGTACCTATCCCAATATCCAAAGCATCTCTTGGTGAGTCAAAAACTATTTTTTGATCCTCAAAAATAATTTCACCTTCATCAGGTTTATGAACGCCTGCTAAAGTTTTTATTAAAGTAGATTTTCCAGCTCCATTGTCACCAAGTAAGCACATTATCTCGCCTTTTTTTAGTTTCATAGTGACATCTTTCAAAGCAATTACTTTACCAAAAAATTTACTTATATTATTGAATTGAACTAAATATTCAGACATCACTTAGTCTCCGTAACTTTTTTTCTAATATAATTATTGAATACTACTGCAATTAACATCATTGCGCCTAAAAAAACCTTAAACCAATCAGTATCCACATCTGTATAAAAAATTCCCATTGATACAGTGCCAAAAATAATAGCGCCCAATGCTGCTCCGATGGCAGAGCCATAACCTCCAGTCAAAAGACAACCGCCAACCACAGCAGCTGCTATTGCTTCCAATTCTTTTAAAGTTCCTCTCATAGTATCTGCAGAACCTGCATCTAAAACTTGAATACAAGCAAATATTGTCGATGCTACAGCTGTTCCGATAAATAGACTTATTTTTACTCTTCCAACAGGTACACCAACATTTGTAGCACCAACTTTATCTCCACCTGATGCAAATATCCAATTTCCATATCTAGTTTTCATAAGTATCCAAGTCGCAAATAATGTAAGAGCAATAAACCATATTACTGATGGTGGAATACCTGTAGCTAATGGTGTGCCGTCAGTTCTCAGTGCAATTAATTTCATCGATCCTAGCCATGTGAATAACCATTGAAAAGTATCTGTTGCAAACAACCAAGCGATTGGATCATCCTCTATCAAAACTCTTAATCCTGGTACTTGAGTTCTTCCTGTAATTAATCTGGTAATAGCCAAAGTTGCCCCTCTTAAAATGAACAACATTGCAAGAGTTACTATGAAGGATGGAAGACCAGTTTTTACTACCATTATACCATTGAAATACCCAATTAGTACTGCCATAGCAAAAGCAAAAATAATACTCGTCCATAAAGGCCAGCCCCAATAAATTGCAGGTATAGCGATACAGATTCCTGCAAAACCAATCATTGATCCAATTGATAAATCAAACTCTCCACCAATCATTAACATTGCAGCAGCAATAGCAATAATTCCTAAATTAGCTGAAACATCTAAAAAATTTAATGTCCCATAAGCGCTAAACATTCCAGTGTCACCAGCAACTATTCCAAAAAAAATAAAAACTAAAATTGAGCCACCCAAAGCACCAAGCTCTGGTCTGTTTAATAAAACTCTAAGAGGAGAAATTTTTTTAAGTCTTTCATCTTGTCCACTATCTTTTTTAGATTGAATACTCTCTGATTTTACAGACATATAAAAATTATAATTTAAAGATGATTAAAAAAAAGGCCTGACTAACATTAGTCAGGCCTTTAATTCATATTTTTATCTATAACCTTGAGCTGCCCATTTAATTACTTTAGACGCATTGTCAGGAGTAACAAACCCAGGTCCAGTCATTACCACACCTGCTGGCATTGTTCCCCATCTCATATATTGTCCAAAGATAGCTATTGGCAAATATCCTTGTAGATATTGCTGTTGGTCAATTAAAAACTCTACTTTTCCTGCAGCAGCAGCTTTTAACATATTTGGAGACATATCAAATGTTCCTAATCTTACAGAACCAACTTTTCCAGCAGATTCGAGTGCTTTCAAAGCTGCTTCACCAGATAATCCAGCACCTAAAGTTAGAATAGTGTCATAGCCACCACCTAATTTTGCAGCAACAGCTTTTTGAATTTCTGTTGGGTCATTTGAAGTACCTAAAATATCAACAGATCCACCGAAACCTTTTTTGAAACCAGCACATCTTCTATCAAGTGCAACGTTTCCGACCTCATGGTTAACACATAATGCTTTTTTTCCACCAGCGGCTTTCATTTTTTGTCCACCACCTACACCTGCTTCAAACTCAGTTTGTCCAACGTGTGCACTAATTCCTAAAGATGCATAATCATCAGATCCAGAGTTCATTGATATTACAGGAATACCAGCAGCAATCGCAGCTTTAACTGATTTTCCTAAAGCAGCAGCATCTGGTAATGTGATCACAATACCTTTCGGTTTTTGTGATACAGCATTATCTATTAATTTTGCCATTTCTACCATGTCAAAAGTAGCTGGTGCTGTGTATTTGCAAGACACTCCCATGTCTTTACATCCAGCATCAACTCCATTTTTAGCAACTGACCAGAAAGGATCGTTTGCTTGACCATGAGAAACCACAATTATATCTACAGCTAAAGCAGATACAGACATCATTGCCCATGCAGCTAAAGCCAATATAAAGTTTTTTATTGTTTTCATTATTCCCCTTTAATTAAAGTTAACTTTTAAAAGTAAATCTAATCAAAATATCATTTAGTTGTAAAGCAGACAGGTTGTATTCTACTAAGGGTTGATTCAATTAAAGATTAAGTTTTTCAAACTTTTTTGATCTTAAAGATTTTTGAGCTGCATTCGCAATTATCAGAGCTTTTCTTCCCTCTTCAAATCCTGCAAGAGGTTGAATTTTCTTTCTAATAAATTTTGCAAAATCCTTTAATTGATTTTTATAAGCATCTTTATACCTATCAATAAAAAAATTAAGCAGAGGAGATTTGTTTGAAGTTGATTGTGCAGAATATAAAGATGTCTCGTTTTGTCTTTTATTTTCTGAAATTAACATACCTTTTGATCCAAATAATTCTATTCTTTGATCATAACCGAAACTACAATGTCTGGAATTAGTTATTATGCACTGAACACCAGCTTTAGATCTAATTATGGAAGATGTTAATTCAAAATCTTTTATTTTATCAAATCTTTTGTCTGATATGTTGCTACCAGAGGCTATTATTTTTGCAGGCTCATCATTACCAAGGTAGAATCTAACAAGATCAAAATCATGGATCATCATATCTCTAAAAATACCACCAGATTCTTTTAGATATTTCATAGTTGGCGGGGCAGGATCACGACTAGTGATAATAATTTTTTCTAATTTACCTATTTTTCCACTAAGTAATTGTTTTTTTAAGCTATTGTGTGTTGGATCATATCGTCTATTAAAACCTAATTGTATTTTTGGATTTAATTTATTAATTTTTTTTTTGCAGGTTTCAATTTTTTTAATACTTAAATCCAGTGGTTTTTCACAAAAGATAATTTTTCTATTTTTAACACCATCTAAAATAAATCTAATATGTGTCGATGTTGTTGAGGCAATAAAAATAGCTTTTATATTTTTATCTTTATAAGCCACAGATGGTTTGTTTATAGCTTTTGTTTTTAATGTTTTTGAATATTTTTTAGATAATTTTTGTTCAATGTCATAAATATATTTAAGATTAAAATCTTTACTACGCATTAAATTTTTTCCATGCATAATACCAATTCTACCAAGTCCAAATAAAGCTATATCAATCATTAAAAATTTGTATTAAAATAATAACTTAACTAAAAAAATTTCTTATGTCAGTAAAATTAGGAGTTGCACCCATTGCATGGAGTAATGATGACATGCCCGAGTTAGGCGGTGAAACTACATTAGAGCAATGTTTAAAAGAAGCCAATGAAGCAGGCTATATAGGCATAGAGTCTGGTGGAAAATTTCCAAAGAAATCTTCTGAATTAATTCCAAAATTAGATCAATTTAATCTTAAACTTTGCTCAGGATGGTATGGCGCAAATCTTAGAAAAAATTCTGTTGAGGAAGAAAAAAAATCCATTCAAGAACAACTAAATTTATTTAAAGATTGTGATGCACCTTGTATAGTTTTTGCAGAAGTTTCTGGCTCTATACAAGGAAATCCTAATAGAAAATTATCAACTCGGCCTCAAATGGAAAAAGATGAATGGCAGAAGTTTTGTGAAAAAATTTCTGAACTAGGAAAATATTTAGAGGATGAAGGGATGCCTTTGGCATATCACCATCATATGGGAACAGTAATTGAAACTCAAAAAGATACTGAAAGACTTATAGAAAATACTCATGAAAGTGTAAAATTAACATTAGATACAGGACATATGTTATTTGCAAAAGGAGACTCAAAATCTATATTACAAAATTATTATGAAAGAATTTTACACGTCCATTGTAAAGATATAAGAAAACAAGTTCTTGAAAAATCTTTAAAAGAGGATTTAAGTTTTAGAGGTGCTTTTTTAGAGGGCGCGTTTACAGTACCAGGAGATGGCTGTATTGATTATCAACCTTTATTTAATGTATTAAAAAATAATAATTATTCAGGATGGCTAGTGGTTGAGGCAGAACAGGATCCGGCAAAAGCAAATCCGTTAGAGTATGCAAAAATTGGTTATAAATATCTTACAGATACATTAAAAAAATCTGAAATTGAAATTTATAAAAATTGATTATCTATAGAGTGAAGTTAGTTCATTATTTCCAGCAGCAACACATGGAGATTTAAAACAAGTACCCACAACCCATTCAGATCCAGGATCAGGTAAAAAATTTGATGACATCACAAATATAACGCCCATCTCAACCGATTGCCCCGCCTTACCTTCAGCTTTAATTCTAGGATCAGGATCAGTTTTTACTTTAGTATCCTCTGAAAAAGGATTCTCTATATTAAGATTTTTGTTTATATAATTCACAACTTTGGATGAGGACCATTCGCCATTACAGGGATCACCCCAAATAGTGAATTTACCTTCATCATTATTCCCGCAATTATTTATTTCTCCATTAATAAAATCGACTACTTTCTTATGATTTTCTTTGACTAAGTTAGCTTTTGCTTCAACTGCGGGCCTTGTACTTGCGGTCCAAATCAACATCCCAACCACATATACTAATGATAACAATACTAATGCTTCTAATAGTCCAAAATTTTTGAAATTTATTCGCATAATTAAAGTTTAATAATTTTTGATTTGTCTAATTTTTTTTCAAAAAAATCAATTATATTTTGTATTGTTTCTTTTCCCATTCTTATCATGCATTCTTCAGTAAATGCAGCGGTATGAGGACTTAAAAAAACTTTATTGTTTTTTAGCAAAGGATTATCCTCTTTAGGTGGTTCTGTTTCAAAAACATCTAAACCTGCACCGAATATAAGACTTTCATTTAATGCTTTGTCTAAGTCATTCTCATTAATCATTCCACCTCTTGCAGCATTAATAATTATACAATTTTTCCTCATTGTTTTAAGTAAGTCATAATTAATAATATTTTTCGTTTTTTCATTAAGAGGCATATGTAAAGAAATGGCATCCATAGATTTTACTGCTTCTGTAAGATCTTCAACTTTTTTTCCACCCAATTCTTCAATAATATCTTTTGAAACAAATGGATCATAAACAAAAACATTCATTTCAAATCCTTTGCATCTTCTAATTAAAGATTGACCAATTCTACCAAATCCAGCAATTAAAATATTTTTTTTCCAAAGTTCAATTGTTTTTGGAAGTTTGTTTCTATTAGAAAAATTTCCTGTTTTAACAGCCTCATCATACATGTTTTTTCTCTTTGATATATTGAGCAACATAAACATAACATGTTCTGCCACCGCAACAGCATTTGCTGTAGCCGTAATTGCCAAGGTGATATTTTTTTCTTTAGAAGACTTGAGATCAATATTGTCGTACCCAACGCCATGGCGAGATATAATCTTAAGTTTTTTTGATATATTGATTAATTCGCTAGATAAATTTGCTGTTCTAATTGATAGACCATCACACTCCAAAATTTTTTGTTTAATATCTTTGTCATCTATATTTTCAATAATCTCATAATCATAATTTGTGTTATTCTTTATGAGATCTATCCCCGCTTTATGAATAGGTTGAATTATCAAAATTTTTTTTTTATCTGACACTTAAATTTAGTAAGCTTTAGAGTCTTCTTTTGATTTGATTGATTTTAATTTAGATACAGCATCTTTTGCACCTGCACTCATATACCTTTGATCGGATCCAATGGTTACCAAATTAAATCCTAAATTAAGCATTTTTTTTGCATACTCTGGACTAGCATTATGAATACCTGCAAAAATTTTATTTTTTTTTGCATGTTCCAATATATTCAAAATCTTTTCATAAGTTGGACTTCCTTCAGGATTATCAAAAGCTGGTTTTTGACCTATAGCCAGACTTAAATCAGCAGGTCCAATATAAATTCCATCTATTCCAGGCGTACTCATAATTTCATCTAATTTATCTAAGGCTTCTTTTGTCTCTATCATTGCCATTTTTAAAATCTCATTATTTGCAAAATCTCCATAATCTGAACCTCCATAAATTAATCCTCTAATTGGTCCAAAACTTCTATACCCTTTAGGGGGATACATGCATGCTTGAACGAATTTTTCAGCTTCAAATTTGTTGCTCACCATTGGACAAATTACGCCGTAGCACCCTGCATCTAAAATTTTCATTATTTGTCCTGGTTCATTCCAGTTTACTCTTGCTAAAGGAGTAACATCCGTAGATGAAATTGATTGCAGCATTTGTAATGCATTTGGATAATCTATAACACCATGTTGCATATCAATTGTAAGCGAGTCCCAACCTTGATGAGACATTACTTCAGCTGAAAAAGAGCTAGGAATTTGTAACCAGCCATTAATTATTTGCTCACCATCTCTCATCATCTTTTTTATTTTATTTGGCCTCATTTTAAGATTTCAAACCAAGGTGAGTGTACTTTATATTAAGATAATCTTTAATTGCCATTGAACCACCTTCACGTCCATATCCAGTTTGTTTAATTCCGCCAAAAGGTGCCTCAGCTATCGCAACTGCAGGAGTATTAACCGCTACAGTACCAGTTTCCATTAATTCTGAAGCTCTGTGAGCTTTGTCCATAGAATTTGTATAAATATAACTACATAACCCTAAGTCATTATCATTAGCTCTCTCAACTACTTCATCAAAAGTTTTAAATGACAACATTGGAACTAATGGACCAAATGGTTCTTGTTTCATTATTGTAAAATTGTCCTTTACATTGTCAAAAACTGTTGGCTCATAAAAATATCCTTTGTTAAAACCTTGAGGTCTTTTTCCACCCAATAAAACTTTTGCTCCTTCCTTTTTAGTTGTTTCAACTAATTCTTCAATTTCTCCTAATCTTTTTGCAGTTGTTAGAGGACCTAACTGAACTCCTTCATCTAAACCATTACCAATTTTTAATTTTTTTGTTCTTTCAATAAACGCATTAATGAATTCGTCTTTTTTATTTTCTTGTATATAAAATCTGTTAGGTGAAATACAAACTTGACCATTATTTCTAAATTTTGCAGTAATTGCCATATCTGCAACTTTATTTATATCAACATCATCAAAAACTATAAAAGGTGAGTGTCCACTAAGCTCCATAGTGACTCTTTGAACTTTGTCTGCGGCCTTTTTTAAGATTAATTTACCTACTCTTGTTGATCCAGTAATAGAAACCTTTTTAATAATATCAGACTCTAACAACTCATTTGAAATACTTTCAGGGTCTCCTGATAATAAGTTTACAACTCCAGGAGGGACTCCCGCTTCTTTACAAATATCTACTAACTCCATTACTGTTCCTGGAGTAATTACATCAGGCTTACAAACTACTGAACATCCGGCAGCTAATGCTGTTGAAATTTTTCTTGCTGCTAGAATTAAAGGAAAATTCCATGGCACTAAAGCTGCTACAACTCCAACTGGCTGATAATAAACATGAACTCTGGTATCTGGAAATCGACTTTCGACTGTTTGTCCATAAATTCTTTTTGTTTCTTCAGCATTCCACTCAAAAATATCAGCAGCCCCACCAGTTTCGCCAATTCCCTCTGCTAAAGGTTTTCCAACTTCAATTGTTAACCATTTTGCTAAAACATCTTGTTTTTTTCTTAAAAGATCAGCAATTTTTCTAATAATATATGATCTCTGCCAAGGTAAAGTGTTTTTCCAAACTTCCAAACCTTTCTCTGCAGATTTAAGAGCTTTTTGAACATCTGCTGAAGACGCTTTAGACGCTTGGCCAATAATTTCTTCCGTAGCAGGATTTATAACATCGTAAGTTTCTTTTTTTTCCGCTTGTTGCCACTTACCATCAATGAACTGCCCAAATTTACTATACATAATTTTTATTTTATGGTTAATTAAGCGAAATTTTAAGAGAATATATCTACAATTATGAAAAAAATAAAGCTTACATGTGCTCATGCAATTGTAAAGTTCCTGACTTCTCAAAAAATTCTTATCGATGGTAAAAAAGAACCTTTATTCGCTGGTGCTTTTGGAATATTTGGTCATGGTAATGTAGCTTGTTTAGGACAAGCTTTAGAGGAAAATAAAGATAAACTTCCAACTTATAGAGGTCATCATGAGCAAAACATGGCTTTAACAGGAATTGCTTACGCTAGAGCAAAAAGAAGAAAACAAGTATTTGTAGCAACAAGTTCTGTAGGTCCTGGTTCTACAAATATGGTAACAGCCGCAGCAGTTGCGATGAGTAATAGACTGCCAATTTTATTTCTTCCGGGTGATACTTACGCAAACAGGATGCCTGATCCAGTTTTACAACAAGTAGAACATTTTAATAATCCAGGGATTACTCAAAATGATGCTTTTAAACCAGTTACAAAATATTTTGATAGAATAACTAGACCAGAACAAATTTTACAAACATTTCCCCAAGCTGTACAAGTTTTATTAGACCCAGCTGATTGTGGCCCGGTATGCATATCTTTATGTCAGGATATACAAGGAGAAATTTTTGATTATCCTGAGGATTTTTTTAAAGAAAAAATCCATAATATACGAAGACCAAGACCTGATGATTTTCAAATTAAAGAGGCAGCTGAAAAAATCAAAAAATCAAAAAATCCAATCATAATTTCTGGTGGAGGTGTTTTTTACTCCGATGCAATGGAGGAACTTTCTACTTTTGCAGTTAAACACAATATACCTGTAACACAAACTGTAATGGGTTATTCTTCTATGAAAAGAGATCATTCTCATTTTTTAGGACCTATTGGAGGTTTAGGAGGAAAAGCAGCAAACAACTTTGCAAAAAAAACTGATTTAGCGATTGCTATTGGAACTAAGTTAGGAGATTTCACAACAGGGTCATGGTCCAATTTTGAAAATCCAAATTTTTCATTAGTATCAATCAATGTTGCAAGATTTGATGCCAGTAAGCATATGGCACAATCAATTATCGGAGATGCAAAAGTTTCTCTAAATGAACTATCACAAGCTTTAGGTGATTGGAAAGCATCCAAGGAATGGCATAAAAAATCCAGAGATGAACTTAAATCTTGGAATGAATATGTTGATAAAGAAAGCGGACCAACTAATCAAAAACTCCCAAGTTATGCTCACGCAGTTGGTGCAATTTATAGAAATTCTGATCCAAGTGATATTGCTGTCACTGCAGCTGGAGGTTTGGTAGGTGAAGTTGTTCAAATTTGGAGACCAAGAGAACTTAATACTCATGAAACAGAGTGGGGCTTTAGTTGTATGAGTTATGAAATTTCTGGAGCTTTAGGAATTAAAATGGCCAACCCAAATAAAGAAGTTATCACATTTGTAGGTGATGGATCATATTTACTTTATAATTCAGATATATATTCATCTGTAATAACTAATAATAAATTAATAGTGATAGTCTGTGATAATGGTGGTCACGCTGTCATTAATAGACTTCAATTATTTAAAGGTGGAAAAGAATTCAATTGTTTGTTTGAGAGTTCAAATGTATCAAATTTAGTAAAAGTAAATTTTGCAAAACATGCAGAAAGTATGGGCGCAAAGTCTGAAGAGGTAAGTTCTATCAGTGAATTAGAGGAAGCTTTCAAAAGAGCGAAGAAATCAAAAGTGACTTACGTTATTTCAATCAAAACTCATTCGTATCAATGGCTTGAAGGATCGGCTTATTGGGAAAGTCCAACTTTAGAAATTCCCAAAACCAAAGAAAATGAAAAAGCTCTAAAATTACATAAAGAAGGTAAAGCAAAACAAAGACAGGGAGTATAACTCTAATGAGCAAAGTATTTAAAGTTGGCTTAATTGGTTGTGGTCATATTGCAGAAACATATTTCAGGGCTCACAAATATTTCAAAAATTTTAAAATCATTAAATGTGCAGATGTTAAAGAAAAAGCAGCTAAGAAATGTGCTAAAATTTATAAAATTAAAGCAGTTTCGGTAAGTAATTTACTTAAAGATAAACAGGTTGAAATAATATTAAATCTAACCCCTCCAAAAGTTCATTACCAAATTGCAAAAAAGTCTTTGTTAAATGGAAAACATGTATACTCAGAAAAACCATTAGCAATTAATTTAAAAGACGGAAAAGAATTACTAAAGCTCTCAAAAAAAAAGAAATTATACTTAGGAAATGCTCCAGATACTTTTCTCGGAGGAGGCAATCAAAAATCGAAAGAATTATTAGAAGGTAAAAGTATCGGTAAAGTAAATTTAGGTAATGCGATTTTTGCTTTCCCAGGGGTTCAATCTTATCATCCAGATCCAGAACCATGGTTTGCAAAAAAAGAAGGTGGTCCAGTAATTGATATGGGGCCTTATTACCTCACAGCATTAGTAAATTTATTGGGTCCAGCAAAAGAGGTAAAAGCAGCAAGTTTAATGAAAGGTTCACGATTTAGAACAATTGGTATTGGACCTAAAAAGGGGAAAAGAATTAAGGTAGAATGTCCAACGACATATTTTACAACAATCATATTTAAAAATAGAAGCATAATCAGACTTACCTTATCTTTTGATGTTATAGCTCATCAAAGAAATCATATTGAACTTTATGGAACCAAAGGTTCAATGATTGTGCCAGATCCTAATATGTTTGGCGGTTCAGTATATTTATGTAAAAAATTAGGAAGCCCATGGAAAGAATTTAAAACAAATCGCATGCCACTTGGAAAAATTAATATTAGAACGCAAAGTTCTAGAGCAAATGAGTCACCTACTAATGCTAATTACAGAGGAGTTGGTCTTGCAGAAATGGCTTATTGTATTGATAAAAAAAAGATACATAGATGCAATGGAGAAGTATCTCTGCATGTTCTTGACTTGATACAATCAACTATGCAATCTGCTAAAACAAATAAACCAATTAGACTTAGTACAACATGTAAAATCCCAAAACTTTTTATTAATAAAGAAATAAATAAATTAATGAGATAAAATATGCAGATTGGTATTGATCTTGGGGCAAGTAAAATAGAGTATGTGTTATTAGATGATGTTGGCAATGAGCATCATAGAGAAAGAACTGAAGTTCCAAAAAATTATAAAGATACATTATCCATAATTAAAAAAATAGTTATCGAACTTGAGCGTAAAGCTGGTAAAGAATTACCAGTGGGTGTATGTCATCCAGGGATTCATTCTATTCAAACAGGACTAGTTAAAAATGCACCTAATTCTTTTTGGATAAATGGCAAACCTTTACAAAGAGATTTACGGAGTGAGATTGGTAAAGAAATTTATTGTGAAAATGATGCAAACTGTTTTGCTTTATCAGAAGCAATAGATGGTTCTGGAAAACATTACAAAATAGTTTTTGGGGTAATTCTTGGATCAGGTGTTGGAGGCGGTTTAGTTATAGATAAACGAATTGTCAATGGACCTAATGGGATTACTGGAGAATGGGGGCATAATCAAATACCGAGCGCTTGTATTGAAGGTGTTCAAATAAAAAAAACCAATTTAAGAGCTGGGGAAATAGAAAACTTTGTTGCGGGTATAGGTATTTCTAAAGCGTTCAAAAACGAGTTTAAAAAGGATTTATCTGCCCAAAAGATATTTGAGATGCATAGAAAACTTGATTTAGATGCAGAAAAATTAATTGATAAATATAAAGATCAACTCGCTATGTCTTTAGCCACTGTTGTTAATATTATTGATCCAGATGTGTTTGTTTTCGGGGGTGGGGTATCCAACGAAATAAATTTTTTAGATGAAATTAAACAAAAAATGAAAAAATTTGTAGCAGGGGGTGAATTTGAGGGGACTTTTTTAAAACCCAAATTTGGTGATGCAAGCGGTGTTCGGGGTGCAGCTCGATTAGCAAGAACCACTAATTATTGACTAGTGAATAAAATTCATTTACTACAAAAGGAGCTAATTATTTAAGTCCAGGAAGATAAATATGAAATTATGTAGAATAGGTAGTGTTGGAGAAGAAAAACCAGCAATCATAGATAGTGAAAACAATTACCGAGATTTGTCATCAATTATTAATGATTTAAACCCTGACACTTTGAATTTTGATACATTAGAGAAAATAAAAAAAACTGATATTTCAAGTTTACCAAAGCTTGATTCAAGTTCTAGAATAGGTGCATGCGTTTCTAACCCATCAAAATTTATTGGTATTGGTTTAAATTTCAAAGATCATGCCGAAGAACAAAATTTGCCGATACCAGAAGAACCGATTATTTTCTCAAAATTTACTAGTTGTATTACTGGACCAAACGATCCTATCATTGTTCCTAAGGGATCTAACCATACTGATTGGGAAGTTGAAATTGGTTTTGTGATTGGAAAAAAAGCTACAAATGTTAGTATTGAAAATGCCCTAGACCATGTTCTTGGTTTTTTTCTAGTTAATGATATTAGTGAAAGAGATTTTCAAAAGAATAGAGGTCTAACTTGGGACAAAGGAAAGGGTTTTGATACTTTCGGTCCAATAGGCCCATTTATAGTTACTACAGATGAATTACCAGACTATCAAAATTTAAATATGTTTTTAGATGTAAATGGGAAAAGGATGCAAACTGGAAATACAAGTAAAATGATTTTTGATGTTAAAACTTTAGTTTCTTATATGAGCTCGTGTATGAGTTTACATCCTGGTGATATTTGTTGCACCGGGACACCTCCAGGTGTTGGAGAGAACATGAAACCACCTCATTTTTTAAAAGGTGGGGAGGAAGTAGTTCTAGGCATAGATAAACTTGGTACTCAAAAACACCAGGTTGTTCCTTATAAGGAATAATATAAATTTTATTTATTAGATGTTAGAAATTTTTATTGCTTTAGGTGCGGGTTTGATAAGTTTTTTATCCCCATGTGTATTACCATTAATACCTGGTTATATCTCTTATATTTCTGGTACTTCACTCAATGAATTAATAGAAAAAAAAAATATAAACTTAATTCCTATCATTCTTTTCACAATTGGTTTTTCAATTGTCTTTATTATTTTTGGAGCTGCCTCAACTTTTTTAGGCCAAGTATTATTACAAAATTCAAATGAATTAAGAATTGGTGCTGGATTAGTAATCTGTATTTTGTCTTTACATTTAATTGGAATTATAAATTTAAAATTTTTGAATTACGAAAAAAGGCTTCACACAAATAATAACACTAATTTTTTTAGTCCAATATTAATTGGTATGGCTTTTGCTTTTGGTTGGACACCATGTATAGGTCCTATTCTTGGATCAATCTTAGCACTAGCCTCAACAGAGGAGAGTATCAATAGAGGTATAATACTTTTATCATTTTATTCTTTAGGTCTTGCGTTACCATTTATTTTATCGGGTTATTTAATTCAAAAATTTTTAATTTTTTCAAAAAATTTTAAAAAGAATATTAATTTAATTTCAAAAATTGGTGGTGTAATATTATTAATTACCGGTATATTAATATTAACAAATCAGTTACAAGCATTAGGTTATTATTTACTTAATATATTTCCTTTTTTGCAAAATTTTGGATGATTATTTATGAAGATTTATCAAATTGACTCAAGTGCTAGAAAAGAGGGTTCGACCTCAAGAGCTTTAGCTAAAAAGTTACTAGAAAAAATTAAAAAACCTCAAGATGAGGTTATATATAGAGATCTAAATGAAGAAATGGTTTTTGTGAGTGGTTTAACAGAATCTGGAATGAATATTGATGAAAAAGATCAAAATGAAAATCACAAAAAAATGTTTGAGCTCTCCAATCAACTCGTAAGAGAACTTAAAGAGAGTGATATTATAATTATTTCAGCACCAATTTATAATTATGGTCCTCCTGCAACTTTAAAAGCTTGGTCGGATTTGGCAGCAAGAATTGGAGAAACATTTAAATTTAAACCTAATGGTAGAAGAGAAGGTTTGTTAAAAAATAAAAAAGCTTATTTAGTAATTACATCAGGAGGAACTAAGTTAAATAGTAATGAAGACTTTTTAACTCCTTGGTTGAAATTTATTTTGAATTTCTTTGGTATAGAAAAAGTTGAGACAATCAGTGCGGATCAAATGGCTCTAGATTATGAAAAATCAATTAAAGAAGCTCACGCACAAATTGATAAAATAAAACTATAATCAATCTAAATTAATTTCGAAATTTTAATTTGCTCTTTTCTAATTCAATTAAATAAATTAATATGTTTAAAGGGGTGTCTTAACAGACTGAGATTAAACCCTATGAACCTGTCCGGTAATTCAGAAAGGGAACGATGGATAAAACATACTTTTTAACACAATCAACCGCATTATCTTTAGTAATTGTTATATGTTTAATTTTTTTATCATTTGGAATTTATTATTCTAAAAACTTTCAAGGATTAAAAAATTATTTAACTGCAAATAGAAATATTGGATTTCTTTCATTAACAACAAGTTTAACAGCGTCTGCGCTAGGAGCTTGGATTCTTTTTGGTCCTGCTTCAGCTGCAACTTGGGGCGGTTTAGGTGCAGTAATTGGATATTCCCTTGGGACAGCTTTTCCAATGTTTTTTTTTATATATCTTGGAAAAAAAATTAGAAAAGAGTTTCCTCAAGGTTCCACGCTCATTGAATTTTTAAGAAAAAAATTTGGTAAAAGTTTATTTAAACTTATTTTGCTGATGACAATTTTTTATATGTTTATTTTCTTATGTGCTGAAGTTACAGCGGTTGCAGTTTTGATTAACTATATTTCAGGTACTGAACTTTGGTTCATTGCTTTAATTGTGCTATTGTGTACTTTAACTTATACTTTATATGGTGGATTAAAAGCTTCAATATTGACTGATAACATTCAAATGTTTGTCATTGGTTTATTATTATTGATTTCTTTAATGTATATTTTGTCTTTCACAGGATCAAAATTTTCATTTGATTTTGTAAAAGAAAAAAACCCGCATCTTTTAAGTGGATCTTATTTGCCTGGTTACACTTCTGGTTTAACTTTTTTTATTGCTGTTGCAGCAACAAATCTATTTCACCAAGGCAATTGGCAACGTATTTATGCAGCAAAAGATTATAAAACTCTAAAAAAAAGTTTGATTATATCTTTTTTGATAATTGTCCCGATTATTTTTTTTATGGGTTTCACAGGACTTGTTGGTTTTTCACTCAATTCATCAATAAGGCCCGATCTAAGTTTTTTTTACTTATTACTAAATGAACAAGCAATATTTTTATCAATAGTAATTATTATTTTAGGTCTAGCATTAACTATATCAACCGTAGATACCTTAATTAATGCAATATCAAGTTTAATTATAGTTGATGGTAAAGCTACATTTGGATTTAAAAAAAAGACTAATTATTTAAATTTTTCAAAATATATAATTGTTTTTTTATCCATAATATCTTTTGTAATTGCATCTTATGGCTTCGATATTTTATATTTGTTTTTACTGGCAGACTTATTTTGTTGCGCGTTCGTGTTAACAGTTTTTTATAGTTTTTATAATAAGATTGATGAAAAAACGGCATATATATCAATCCTTATTGGGTTTTTAGCCGGATTTTTGTTATTCCCTTCACCAGATTTCTCAAAAAGTTTGTTGGTTGGAATATTGTTATCAAAAGAAATATTTAGTCCCTTTATATCCCAATCATTATTATTTTTGTCTTTTATCATCGCAACTTTCTTACCTTTTTTGGTTCTTAAAGTTAAAAAGATCAAATTTTAGTCGATTGTATTAAATGAATTAATAGTTATATAACTGACCGAATGTCAGAAAACCAAATAGTAATTAATAATCTCTCAAAAGTTTATGATAATGGCTTTAATGCTTTAAAAAATATAAACCTCAATATCAAAAAAGGAGAAATTTTTGCGATGCTTGGACCGAATGGTGCAGGTAAAACTACTTTGATTAGCATTATTTGTGGCATTGTAAAACCATCATCAGGAAAAGTTACAGTTGAAGAATTTGATATCATTGAAGATTATAGGGAAACAAGATCACGTATAGGACTCGTTCCTCAGGAATTAACTTTAGAGCAATTTGAAACCGTTTTTAATAACGTTTCTTATTCAAGAGGTTTGTATGGAAAAAAACCTGATCCAAAACATATTGAAAAAGTCTTGAAACAACTCAGTCTTTGGGACAAAAAAGATTTAATCTTGCGAAAATTATCAGGTGGAATGAAAAGAAGAGTTTTAATCGCTAAAGCATTATCTCATGAACCAAAAATTTTATTTTTAGATGAACCTACTGCTGGAGTAGATGTTGAATTAAGACAAGAGATGTGGAAGGTGGTAAAATCATTAAGAGAAATAGGTGTTACAATTATTTTAACAACTCATTATATCGAAGAGGCTGAAGCGATTGCTGATCGAGTGGGAGTTATTAATCAAGGTGAAATTATCATTGTAGAACAAAAGAAAGAACTTATAAAAAAAATGGGTCGAAAAGTTTTATCTGTTGAATTACAGGAGGAAATTCAAGATATTCCAGAATCATTAAAAAAATATAATTTAATTATTGGAAATAACAAAATGTCTCTGGTTTACACTTATAATCTCGAAGAAAAACAGACAGGGATTACAAATCTTTTACAAGATATAAAAGACTCAGGATTAAAATTGAGGGATTTAAAAACAGAACAAAGTAATTTAGAAAAAATATTTGTAACTTTAGTTAGGGAAAATAATGAAAATTAATTATTATGGATTTAAAGCTATTTACTTCCATGAAATGGATAGATTTAGACGAACTTTAGGTCAATCTCTTTTATCACCAGTAATCTCAACATCGTTATATTTTATTGTTTTTGGTTCTGTGATTGGTGGTTACGTTCAAAAAATTGATGGTATCAGTTATGGATCGTTTATAGTTCCAGGATTGCTGATGTTAACTCTATTAACTCAATCAATAAGTAATACTTCTTTTGGAATATTTTTTCCAAAATTTAATGGGACTATTTATGAGATTTTAGCTGCACCTATATCCGCTTATGAAATTGTATTGGCATTTGTAAGTGCTGGAGCAACTAAAACACTGATTGTTGGTTTTGTAATTTTTTTGACAGCACAATTTTTTGCTGATGTACAAGTTCAATATCCATTGCTAATGATTTTTTTATTAGTTCTCGTTTCTTTTACATTTGCATTATTTGGATTTTTAGTTGGTTTAGTTAGCAAGGACTTTGAACAGATGTCAATAATCCCATCTTTTGTGATAACACCAATGGTATTTTTAGGTGGAAGTCTTTATTCATTAGATATGTTACCTGAATTTTGGCAAGTGGTTACTTATTTTAATCCAGTTGTTTACCTAATTAGTAGCCTTAGATACTCTTTCTATGGCATATCAGATTTTAATATTTGGATAAGTGTGGGTTTAATGGTGTTATTTTTGTCAGTTTGCGTGATTATTGTCTCTATATTACTTAAAAAGGGTTACAGCATTAAATCTTAAAAGAAATTTATTTAAAAATTTTTTTGAGTTTTTTGAGGTTATCTAAATTGTCAACAGTGTACCATTTTTTTGGCATTACATCAGAAACATATAATTGTCTGATTTTAATTAGTTTTTTCCAGAGAATATTAAAGTCATCAGTTGGTTTTATTTTATCGTTTATCTTTTTTGGATTTAATATTTGAATACCGGTGCAGTAAATATCAGATTTTTGTGTTCTTGAGAGTTTTTTAACAATATTTTTTTTTTTAAAAATAAAATCTCCCGCTAATCCTTTAATTGGTTTTGTTGGAATTAACATGCACAAGGGCTGCCCTTTTTTATAATAATCTCTCTCAATTTTTTTAAAATCAATGTTAGTGACGTTGTCGCAAGTTAAGACGTAAATTGGAGAGTTAAATGATTTAAATATAGAGTTGAATATCCACCAAGAATTACCTTTTTTGTCTGTATTTATTATTGATGAAACTTTTTCCTCTATTAAATGTTTAGCTAAAATAGGCCCTTTGTAACCAACTGAAATATGAACAAAACTTATATATTTTTTCAGTCTTTTGATACCTCTTGCAATCAATGAGGTTTGTTTAAATTTAACTAAACCTTTAGGTATTTTTTTGGTAAGTGGCATTAATCTGGTTCCACGTCCAGCCGCCATTATAAAAGCATGATTTATTTTTCTATAAGTCATTAGATTTCAGACCAAACTTGATAATTTTTTCAATTTCAGACTGCGCTAATCTCTTTGCATTTTCAGAAGATACTATTTCTTTAAGTGGTTTTTTTAAAAGATTATTAAAATCGATTACAAAATATTTTCTATTTTTAATTTTCATCTCTTTGGCATATTTTAACTCGTCCTCACCAATTAGATATTCATCTTGTCTATCACCTTTTCTAGATTGAATTATTTTATATCTACCGCCAAATCTTTTTGTCCAGACTTTTAAGAAATCTATCATTTTTGCAGATTTCATTTCGGCTGAAAGAATTTTTCCATTTAATTTATTTTTAAGTTTTAGAGCCTGATCAATTAAACTTACAGCTTCATTGACTGAGAAAAAAAATCGTCTCATATAAGGACCAGTAGTAAGAATAGTCTTATTTTTTTTATACATTTGCTTCCAAATTGGTAGAACAGATCCAGTAGACCATGTTACATTACCATACCTCACACAAATAAATTTAGTTTTACTATAAGATTTTATTGATGAAAAAAGTCTTTCCATACAAGATTTACTTAAACCATAAATATTTTTGATTGGTGGTGATGCTTTGTCGGTTGAAACACCTATAACTGTCGGAACTTTTTTGTTTATACAGGCTCGAACAATATTAGTAGATCCAAGTATATTTATATCAATACATTCAAATGGAAATTTTTCTGATAAGTCGACAAATTTTGTAGCTGCAGCATGAATTACGATATCGGGTTTAGTGTAATTTAAACAATCATGTACAGACTCAATATTTGAAACATCTAAAGGTACTACTTCACAATTCGTTAGATTCTTTACCAAGAAATTTTGTTTATTATTACGAGCGCCAAGAAAAACTTTATATTTTTTCTTATAAAAATTAGCTAAATTTCTTCCTAGATAACCTGTACCACCCGTTATTAGAATTTTTTTCATTATTAAATGTTATAAATATGTTTATAATTTTAAAATAAATAATGTCTATATCTATTCATATACCTTTTTACAATCCAAATCCTGAAAAAAAAGAAGGTTATAGAAATTTAAGACGTTTTGATTATCTTGAAGAAAATGTAATCAATCTAAAAACACTTTCAATTAAAAATGATATTTTTATTCACACGCATAATGATTTTTTGGATGATAAAAATATAAATGCTAAAATTATCAAACATCAAATAAGTGATAGTGACCTAAACAAAGGGTATTTAACATGGAAGTGTAGATCATTAATGGAAGAACAAAAAAATGACTATGAATACTTTACTTACTTAGAACACGACATTAAGTTCTCAGAAGTTAATTTACAATATTGGCTGAAATATCAAGATTTATTAGCAAATAAAGGGTTTCATTTAGGTTTTTTCATATATGAAATGAATAACAAAACTAACCAAAAGCATAGTATTCACATTTCAAAAAAATTAGACAAATTTTTTGAAATTGAGGGTCAAAATTTCATCGTTAATGACTTAGAAAATTATTGTTGTTTCTGGATCTATACAAAAAAACAATTTGAAACTTTTTTAAAATCCAAATGGTGGTCATTTGAAAAAAGAGCACATAACTTTAGACATAATTATGGTATTACAGAGAGATCATCAATTGGTTTCCACGCTCTTAGTATGAATTATTTCAAAGCAACTTTAATTCCTGAAAAAAATAATCAACCACATTCAGATTCTTTTATTGAACACATGACGAATAATTATTATGAAAAATTTCCTGATTTAGACAAAAAAGATTACTTTGACATTAGAGGTGCCTGTAAGTTTCAAATTAATGAAATCATAATTGATAAAGAAAATAGAAAGAAAATGTCTGATAATTTCATTTTAAATAAATTAATTAAAAATCTTTTTTGGAAATTAAGATTTATCACTAGAAAATTTAACTGACCCATTTCTGGGCCAGTTAATATACTAATATAATAAGAGGAGTTGTTTTATTAGAATTGTTCAGACTCAGTTGAGCCATCCATTGCTGTGGTTGAGCTCTTTCCACTACTTATTGTATTAGAAACAGCATCAAAATAAGATGTACCTACTTCTCTTTGGTGTTTTACACTTGTGTAACCATCTTTTTCACGAGCAAATTCTTGTTGTTGAATCTTAGAGTAAGCAGCCATACCTTCTTTTTTGTATTTTTCTGCTAATTCAAAAATTGCAATATTTTGTGTATGAAAACCAGCTAGTGTTATAAATTGAAATTTATAGCCCATTTTACTTATTTCTTTTTGAAATGAGGCAATTTCTTCGTCTGATAAATGCTTCTTCCAATTAAATGACGGAGAACAATTGTACGCTAAAAGCTTTCCAGGAAATTTTTCATGAATTGCATCTGCAAATTTTTTAGCCTCTTCAAGATTTGGTGTAGCTGTTTCACACCAAATTAAATCTGAATATGGTGCGTATGCTAATCCTCTTGAAATTGCTTGTTCAATTCCTGATTTTACATAATAAAATCCCTCTGGAGATCTTTCACCTGTTAGAAAAGGTTTATCATTTTCGTCAAAATCATTAGTGATTAGTTTTGCAGCATTTGCATCTGTTCTAGCCAAAATTATTAATTGCACATCAGCAATATCAGCTGCCAATCTTGCAGCTTTTAAATTTTTAATCATAGTCCCTGTTGGTACAAGTACTTTGCCACCCATATGACCACATTTTTTTTCACTCGCTAATTGATCTTCAAAATGAACACCTGCTGCACCAGCTTTAATAAACTTTTTTGTAAGTTCAAAAACATTTAATGGACCTCCAAAACCTGCTTCACCATCAGCAATGATTGGAAGCATATAATCAATTCTTTTCTCTTTTTTCATATCACCATCTTTTAGTTCCATATGTTGAATTTGGTCTGCTCTTAGCAAAGCGTTATTCATAGATTCAACAAGTTTTGGAGCACTATCATATGGATATAATGATTGATCTGGGTACATTTCGCCAGCACTATTAGCATCTGCAGCCACTTGCCAACCACTTAGATAAATTGATTTTAGACCAGCTTTTGCATGTTGAACTGCTTGATTTCCAGATAAAGATCCTAAAGTACTAATATAATTTTCTGTATTAAGAAGCTTCCAAAGTTTAACTGATTGTTGTTTACATAGGGAATATTCTATTTTAATTGAGCCTCTTAATCTTTCAACTTCATCGGGGGTATAATCTCTTTTAATGCCTGCAAATCTTTTTAGTTCGTATGAGATGTTTTCTGCACTCATAATTGGTAGTTACCTCAGAAGTTAAAATTAAAATGAAAAAGTAAAATTTGATTTAGTTAGAGTCGTTAAGAGTCTCAACTAAATCTTTCATTCCACTTGAACCCCAATCACAATGATCATCTCTCATGTAAATACCTCTACTATTATGTCTAGCAAGGTCCTCATTTTTTATGATTTGAGCCTCATTTTCTGTGTTTTTTTGTTTATCAGTCATGTAAATCTTATAATTTACAAAATTTACAAAATCCACAAAAAAGAATAAAAAGCTTGTAAATAAAGGAAAATAATTGTAAATATAAATTTACAAAATTTACAAATAGAAAATATGAGTCAAAATGATTTAAAAATAGGACCAAAAATCAAGGCTTTTAGACGTCAACTTGGTCTTCAAGCTAATAAACTCGCGCAAGAAATAAATATTTCACCTAGTTATTTAAATTTAATCGAGGGAGGAAAAAGAAAAATTGATGGGGATCTACTTTTAAAAATTTGCGAAAAGTTAAATATCGAACTTTCTCAATTAACATCAAAAGATGACGTAAATTTAGAAAATACATTATCAGAAATTTTAGATGATAAATTATTTGAGGATCTTGATATTTTGGGACCAGAAGTTAAAGATCTTGTGGGGACTAATCCAAAAATTGGAAAAGCAATTGTAAGATTAGGAGATATTTTAAAAAAAAAAGATCATGAATTAGTAAACAAGATTGAAAAAATTTCTGGAAAAATTGTTGATAATAGAAAGAACTCATTTCCAGGTGAAGTTATTTCTGACTTTCTTCAAGAAAATAAAAACTATTTTCCAAAATTAGAGGATTTTGCCAATAAAGTTTTTGAGAAGGTTCAAAAAAATAATCGTACAAGATATGTTGCTCTTTGTGATCATTTAAAATCTGAATATGATATTATTGTCAAAGATGTTATTCCAGAGGAAAATAAACCTTTTTCTAAAATTTATAACAAAAGTAAAAAAGAGCTTCTGTTGAGTGATTATAGTTCTCTTGAAACAAAAAAACTTCATGCAGCTGCACAAATTGCACAAGAGGGTGCAATTAAAGAAATTGAGGATTATTTAATTAAATTTACTTTTCCATCAGAAGAGTCTAAAAAATTAACTAAAATTGCTTTGCTTAATTATTGTGGTGCTGCAATATTAATGCCTTACAAACTTTTTCACTCAGAGTGTAAAAAACTTAAATACGATCTTGAATTATTACAAAATACTTTTGCAACATCCTTTGAACAAGTAGCTCATAGAGTAACCTGTTTGCAAGATCCAAAACTACCTGGAATTCCATTTCATTTTTTAAGGGTAGATATGGCTGGAAATATTTCTAAAAGATTTTCTTTGTCTGGAATTGAAATTCCAAGATATGGAGGTGCGTGTCCAAGATGGAATGTTTATTCTGCATTTACAAGACCTGGAGTTATTCAAAGCGCTGTAAGTAAAATGACCAATGGAGAAAAATATGTTTGTATTGCAAGAACTGTTGAAAAAGGGATTGGAAGATTTGGAAGAGCAAAAAGTATTTTGTCTATCGGGTTAGGTTGCGAAGCTAAATATGCTAAAGATTT
This sequence comes from Pelagibacteraceae bacterium AG-426-G02, assembly GCA_003213155.1. Lineage (GTDB taxonomy): Bacteria > Pseudomonadota > Alphaproteobacteria > Pelagibacterales > Pelagibacteraceae > Pelagibacter. Next base: position 58,046 of record QCNQ01000003.1, read on the forward strand.
TGTATATACTGAAAATGTTAATTTGAGTGAAAAGTCATCAGAAATTCCAATAGGTGTGTCATGTAGAACCTGCGATAGATTAGATTGTTCTCAAAGAGCTTTTCCTCCTTTACACAAAAAATTTGATGTTGACATAAATCTGAGAGGCGTTTCAGTTTATGTAGGTGATAAAAATTAAAGATATGCTTAAGTTTATAATTCCTGCAGTCATATTCTTTTTAATTGTTCTTTTTTGGGAAAAGATTAATGAGAAAATTTACCAAAAATTTAAGGTTAAAATTAATTTAGTTATTTTAACTGCAGCCTTATTATTTGTCTTAGCAGTATTGATTTTGTTATACTTTTAGTTCTGATGAAAAAAATTTTTATAATTTTTATAATTTTTTTTTCATATTTTAGTAATTCAATTGCAGATGAAAGAATTAAAAAACTTAATCAATTGTTTGATGATTTAAAAACTCAAAATTACTCAGCTGCTTATAAAATTGAACAAGAAATTTGGCAAATATGGAGCACACATCCAAATGATGAAAATTTGACAATGTTATTAAATAAAGGATCAAGTTTAGTAAATGAATTAAAGTATAATCAAGCAATAGATATATTTTCTAAAGCAATAAATTTGGATCCATTATGGGCTGAGGCATGGAATAAACGTGCAACTGTATTCTATTTATCTGGTAATTTTGAAAAGTCGCAAAAAGATATTGATAAAGTTTTAGAATTAGAAAAAAGGCATTTCGGCGCTCTTGCTGGACAAGGTCTTGTAAATATTCAATTAAAAAATTATAATAAGGCAATAGAGAGTTATGAAAAAGCTAAAGAAATATATCCCACAATGAAATCACCAGATATGATGATAAATCAAATTAAAGAACTGATTAAAAAACAATCCATCTAAGATGATAGATTATATATTACCATTTTTAATACTTATCATGATTGTGGTATTCATTCATGAATACGGCCATTATTATTTTGCAAAAAGATATGGTGTTGCAGTAACTGATTTTTCAATTGGATTTGGAAAGGAAATATTTGGTTGGAATGATAAATCTGGAACCAGATGGAAAATTTGCTGGATACCTCTTGGTGGATATGTAAAATTCTTTGGAGATCGAAATGTTTTTTCACAAGCTGATCAAGAAAAATTAATAGAAAGATATAACGAAGAAGACAGGAAAAAATTATTTGTTTTAAAACCACTTTATCAAAGAGCTTTGATTGTATTTGGTGGACCACTAGCAAACTTCTTACTCGCATTATTAATTTTCTTTTCTATTTATACTTTTGCAGGAAAAGATTTTACTCCTGCAATGATCAATGAGGTACAAAAAGATAGCCCTGCAATGATCGGTGGTTTGAAACAAAATGATATTATTTTAGAGATAGATGGAAATGAAGTTAAAAGCATTATGGATGTTTCTAAATTTATAACGTTATCAACAGATGACTTTATTAATTTTAAAGTTAAACGTTCATACGACGAAATATTATTAAAAGTAAAACCTAAAATGGTTTTAAGTGAAGATAACCTTGGAAATAAGATTAACAAAAGGATTGTTGGAATTAAATTAAGTGCTTACAACAACGAGATAAATCATGTAAAATTAGGACCCGCACAAGCTATATACCACGCAGCAAACGAGGTATATTTCGTGAGTATATCCTCACTTAAATATATCGGTGCGATGATTTTTGGAAAAGCTGATACTTCACAACTTGGTGGACCAATTAGAATTGCTAAAATTTCAGGTCAAGTAGCAGAGTTTGGTTTGTTAGCATTTATTAGCATGATGGCTTACATTTCTATAAGTTTAGGGTTAATTAATTTATTTCCAATACCAATGTTGGATGGAGGTCATTTAATGTTTTATGCTTTCGAAAAAGTGTTAGGACGTCCTTTATCACAAAAAACGCAAGAAGGTTTTTTTCGAATCGGGATGTTTTTGCTCTTAACTTTGATGATATTCACAACATTTAATGATCTTAAAGATCTTGGCTTATTTAGTTAATATATTTAAAGCCTTCTAATAACCCTTTAAAATAGAGGTTTTTTCACTACACCAGATATTGTGTATAACTTTGAGCCAGATACTAAAAAAAGGCTTGATTTATCAATACTTTTGATAAAGATAGTAAATAACCTAATAAAACCGGAGCTAAAATGAACAAAAAACAACTAGTTGTCAAATTATCAGGTGCTTTAAACCTAAGTAAAGCTGATGCTGAGAGAACTTTTGACACGATTACCAACACTATTTTAGATGCACTAAAAGCTGATGATTCAGTTAAAATTGCAGGATTTGGTACATATAAAGTGGCTAAGAGAAAAGCGAGAGTTGGAAGAAACCCTAGAACTGGTGAGCAAATTCAAATTGCTGCATCGCAAAAGGTTAAATTCTTACCTGCCAAAGCTTTAAAAGAAGTATTCAATAAATAGTTAATTTTACAGCCTTAACGTCAAAAAGCGTTAAGGCTGTTTCTATATGCAAAATCTGCATACCCAATTTTCATAATCAGCGTTAGTTTTTAGGAATTATTAAAATACAAGCTCTCTCTATAACAGGGAGGTCTTATGACTAAATTAATAAAAAAAATAAGTGCGCCACTTATTAGTTTAATTTTTTTATTGAACATGAGTAGTGCAGGTATGGCAGATACAACAGTTTCTGCTGAAGTAGGTTTTATTTTTAATACCTTATTATTTTTGATTTGTGGATTTCTAGTAATGTTCATGGCATGTGGTTTTGCTATGCTAGAGTCTGGAATGGTTACATCAAAAAGTGTATCCGTTATTTGTGCAAAAAATATAGGGTTATTCTCAATTGCAGGTATAATGTTCTGGCTTGTAGGTTATAATTTAGCCTATGGTATCAGTCCAGGTGGATATATTGGAAAATTTATTCCATGGGCAGATGGCAGTAAAATAGATACAGGTTATTCCGATGGTTCAGATTGGTATTTCCAAATGGTATTCTGTGCAACTACTGTTTCAATCGTATCAGGCACAATGGCTGAAAGAATTAAATTATGGCCATTCTTTACATTTGCTGCGGTTCTATCAGGAATTATTTATCCAATCGTAATGGGTTGGCAGTGGGGTGGAGGCTGGTTAGCAGAGTTAGGATTTTCTGATTTTGCTGGTTCAACTTTAGTACACTCAACTGGTGGTGCAGCTGCTTTAGCTGGTGCAATGATAATTGGTCCAAGATTAGGAAGATTTACTAAATCTGGGGCTCCAGCGCCACTTAAACCGTTTGCAGCATCATCAATACCATTAGTAACAATTGGGGTATTTATTTTATGGCTAGGTTGGTTTGGATTTAATGGTGGTTCACAATTAGCATTGGGAACGGCTACAGATGCGATAGCTGTATCAAAAATATTTATTAACACATTCCTTGCTGGTGCGGGTGGTGTTATGGGTGCAGCAGTTATAACAAGATTGCATTTTGGTAAAACTGACGTAGTTCAAATGTTAAATGGATGTATCGGTGGTTTGGTTGCTGTAACTGCAGAACCATTATTACCATCACCATTTGCTGCAATTTTAATTGGTGCTGTTGGTGGATTAATCGTAGTGTATGGTACTAAACTATTATTTTCTCTAAAAATTGATGATGTAGTTGGTGCTATTCCTGCCCACTTATTTGCTGGAATTTGGGGTACGTTAATTGTACCTGCAACAAATTCTGGTGCAAATTTTAGTACCCAGTTGATCGGAGTATTATCAGTAAACATTTTTGTGTTTATTGTAGCTTACATAGTGTTTAGCGCTATCAAAGCAACAATTGGCCTAAGGTTAAGTAAAGAAGGTGAAACCAAAGGTACTGATGTCACTGAAACTGGCGTGATTGCATATGCAATACGTGACTAATTGTTAACAATAAGGGACTCTTCGCTCTCTGTGTATCTCCGCGATTACTCATCGAAGGGTCCCTAAAACTCTCTCTTAAAGTTAGTTAAACGAAAAAAAAGCCCCTCCCTCAAGGGGCTTTTTTTATTTTCATAAAACTTAAATGATTACAAATTTTCAATCACCTGATTAAACACTTCATCGGGCTTAAGATTTTTCATCCCATTTCTGTCCCTATGCCAAACATTATCCACATAATCCTTTGGAACTATTGGAATAATTTTACTATATTTTAGCTCACTCACTGGGTCATTGGCTATTAATCCAAATGATTTAATTCCAAGAGCTGCTGCAAGATTTAATGGACCTGAATTATTTCCAAGAAAAAAATCTGAATTTTTAATTGCTAATATTACTCCTTGTAGATCTTTATTAGAACAATCGATAAAATAATCTTTATTAGACTCAGCAATTATTTTTTTTGCAATATGAGATTTTTCTGGGCTGCAAACGAGATATATATAATTGAATAATTTTTTTTCAAACAAAAGATCGGCAAGTTTGATAAAATCTTCCTCATACCACATTTTGTAATCTTCAAAAGAATCAACCCCAAAAGCAATTTTCTTTCCATCCAAAATAAGGTCAGAATTGTTTTTTTTGAGACTCTCAACATCAATTTCCAAATTTGGATACTTATTCTCTATAGTTATCGAATTAATCTTAAGTAGTTTTTGAGATCTTTCTGAATAATTTAACTTCAAATCCTCCTCATTAAGAAAATTTTTAACAGTAAGCCATTTCTTTTGGTTTTTAAATCCCGGTCCAATAATATTCTTAATTTTTGCCATTTTAGCTGCGATGGCAGGTTTATTGACCTTATCTAATATATATACAAAATCATATTTCTTAGATTTAAATAATTTTACTAATTTGAATACATCAACCCAATAAAATAAACCCTTTCTAAAATCATTGTAAAAAATTTGATTAATATGTTTTATGTCTTTAAGAATATTTTGGGCTTGAGTTTTTTCTCTGACAACTAAATCTATATTTGTTTGATGATGTTGACTGATAGCTTTTATGTAGGGTAATTGCCAGATTAAATCACCTAATTTATGATGAGTATAAACGATACAAATTTTATTCATTTTTATTTATGTGATTTCAAAAAAAACTATATAATAAATTTAGTTCTATGAATATAAAATCGTCAAAAACATTAGTCACAGAAGCTTTAAGCGAAATTAAAACAATTTCACCAGACGAAGCATTATCAATGATGAATGAAGATAAATGTAATCTAATTGATATTAGAGATATAAGAGAACTTGAAAGAGATGGGCGAGTTGAAAATTCAAATCATATTCCGAGAGGAATGTTAGAATTTTGGTTAGATCCTGATAGTCCATATTTTAAAGATGGTAAATTAGATATGAATAAAGAAATGGTTCTTTTCTGTGCTGGCGGTATGAGATCAGCATTGGCTGCAAAAACTCTTAAAGATATGGGGTTTGAAAAAGTTTCACACATTGATGGTGGGTTTGGAGCTATTAGAAATAGTAAATTTAAGATTGTTTAAGAAACACACTCTTCTAAAGCATATTCAAGTCTATCTTGTCCCCAAAAAAGTTTATTGTTGACTATGAAGGTTGGGGCACCGAATACATCATTTTGAAAAGCTTTGTCAGTTAAACTTTTTAATTCGTCTTTTACTTTTTGATTACTTATATCTTCAAAAAATTTTTTTTTATCAATTTTACAATTATCTAAAATTTCGTTTACGTTAGCTTCGATTGATATATCTATATTATTTTTCCAATAGGCATCAAAACAAATATCAAAGTATTCGCTTTTTTTATTTGAATCGATTGAAATAAATCCTCTCATTAAATAAAGGGTATTAATCGGAAATTTTTCGTTCCATTTAAAAGATATATTATTTTTGTTAGCTATAATTTCGCAATCATTTTTCATATTTTTCATTTTTCGTTCATTAAAAGCAGGAGCAGTTATGTTACCTAACTTATGTAAACCCCCAAGCAAAATAGGTTTATAATTAAAATCGACCCCATTTTTATTCTGCATTGATTTAATTTTTTTATAGGCAATGTAAGAATATGGACTAATAAAATCGAAGTAAAAATCGATGATTTTACTCATATAGGTTAATACTTTTTGCGTAAAATATTCTAATCAGCCAATAAATAAAGATGCCTAAAGGACCAATTAAATAAGTGATTATTAATGGGATGCCAACAAGAACCTTATTGATAAAAAACTTTTGTGAGTCTCTTACAATCCAGCCACCGACGAATAAATTAATTGATACAAAGTGGATCCAAAATAACATTAAAAAAATATTACTTGAAAACAAACCTGATAAATTACTAATACTTAAATATAATTCAAAATTACTATCAAAATCATAAGCACTTAAATAAGCTTTATAAAGCACAAATATGTAAGCACCTCCTAATAATGTGATTGGAAAAATAGAAGTAACAAAATATTTTGTAAAGTTTGATTGTGGAAAAAATATTAATACTAACCAAAAAGGCAAAACTCCTAAATTCACCCAGAAGTAGAGAATTTCAATTGTAAAGTAAGCATAAATTTGTTCGATCATTTTAAATTATATTATATTAGATCTTACAATGATTCCTATAAGAAATAAGAGAAAAACATTACAGGTGACTGTAGATGAAATGAGAAATTTTGCTTTAGCATATGTTGAAAAATATGCCCCATCTAAACAACAATTAAGAACATATTTACTAAAAAAATATCTTAAATTATCTGTTCCAAATGTAAAAAAACAGGATGTGACAAATTTAATTGATATTGTTTTATCTGATTTAGAAAAAAATAAATTTATAAATGATAAATTTTATTCTGAAAGTAAAGCCAAAAGTATGATCAGAAGAGGAAGTTCGATTAATAAAATCAGAAACTTCTTAATTGGCAAAGGTGTTAATGATGAATTTATAAAAGATACAGTTAATAAAATTAATGAAGATAATTCAGATCAAGATTTTTTTTCAGCAATTAAAATTTGTAAAAAGAAAAGAATTGGACCAGCTAGGATAGATGATAATAGACCACTTTTTTATAAAAAAGATATCTCTTTATTGGCAAGAAATGGCTTCGATTTTGAGACATCAAAAAAAGTTATGGAATTAAAAAAAGATGATTATTTAAAAATAATAAAACTACTTTGATTTTTTTTTCTTTTCTTCTTCAACTAATTGATTGATTTTATTTCTAATATAATTTTTAACATATACAAATACCAATAAACCAAAAATAGATACTGATACAATAATTATAAGTATTATTCTTAATTGCTCATCCATACTAAATATTTTTATTTTTTAAGATTAAACTTGGATTTTTAAAATTTTTCTTTCCATATTTAATTTCTTTGCCTTCAAAATCTGAAATTATTCCTCCAGCATGTTGTAAAATTGCATGACCAGCCGCTATATCCCATTCACAAGCTCTAGGCTCAGCCACATATCCATCATATTCACCAGCAGCAATGACACAAAATTTAAGAGAACTTTTCATTCTTACATATTTTTTTACATTAAATTTCTTATGTAATTTTTCTATTTCAGGTTTAATATTGTTTGAATAGGATACAAATTTCACATCATTTTTATCAAAATTTTCTGAACAATTTAAATTCTTGGTTTCACCATTTGTAAACTCATAGGCATTATTTGGACCATAAGAGTAAAACATTCTTTTTTTTGAAGGGGCATAAATTAATCCAGCTACTGGATTTTTGTTAATTATTAATCCAGCATTAATTGTAAATTCCTCTAGATTATTTATGTAGTCGTAGGTGCCATCTATAGGGTCAATTAGCCAAAAGTTTTCAAGATTGTTTATTGATTTATTATCAGAGGTTTCTTCTGAAATGATGGGAAGTTCAGGTGTTAGTTCTTTAATTTTTTGAGTGACAATTTTATTAACTTCTAAATCTCCATTGCTAACAGGAGTATTATCAGCTTTAATTTTTTTTATAAGTCCTTGTTTTCTTAAATCTAAAGAAATTTTTCCTGCATGAATAAATGTATCAATTAGATTTTCGACAATCTCTTTTAAATTCAAATTATTCATTGATTTTTATTAATTCTATATTTTTAGTATTTATTACTTTTTTTCCAACATTTTCAAAATTAACTGTCACTTTTTCTTTTATAATTGATTGAACTTGACCTATACCCCAGTTTTTATTAGAGGGATTGATAACTTTGTCTCCTGGTTCAAAATCTAATATCATTTAATTTAACTTATATTAGAAATAAGTATAAATACCATCAAATGAATAAAGAATTAAATTCAATAGGATTAAACAAGAAACCATCAGACACAAAAGTAGTTGTTGCAATGTCTGGAGGTGTAGATTCATCTACTGTTGCAGGTATGATGAAAAAAGAAGGATATGACGTAATTGGTATTACTTTAAAACTTTATGACGATGCAAAGCAGGTCGCGGAGTCAAAGCAATGTTGTTCTGGTCAAGATATCATGGATGCAAAAAGAGTTGCTCAAAAATTAGATATAGAACATAAAATTTTATATTATCAAAATAAATTTAAGCAAGGAGTGATAGATAATTTTGTTGATAGCTACTTAAAAGGTGAAACTCCAATACCTTGTGTTCAATGTAATCAAACAGTAAAATTTAAGGATTTATTTGAAGTTTCTAAAGATTTAAATGCTGATGCTTTAATCACTGGGCATTATGTGAAAAGTGTTACTTCAAATAATTATACAAATATGTACAGAGCTATCGACGAAAATAGAGATCAAAGTTATTTTCTTTTCAATACTACTAGAGAACAACTTGATTATTTAAGATTTCCATTAGGCGGTCTCCATAAAAGTGAAACACGTGAAATTGCCAAAAAACTAGACCTTAATGTTGCTGATAAACCAGACAGCCAGGATATATGTTTTGTACCTGGTGGAGATTATGCATCAGTAATTCAAAAATTCAGACCAGACTCATTTAAAAAAGGAAACATAAAAGATCTTAAAGGTAATGTAATTGGTGTTCACGATGGAATTATAAATTTTACTATTGGTCAAAGAAAAGGAATAAAAGTTTCTGACAAAGAAGCTTTATACGTTATTAAAATTAATTCTGAAAAAAATGAAATAATTGTTGGACCAAAAGAATATTTAGGAAAGAAAGATATTTTATTAAAAAATGTTAATTTATTAGCAAATGAACAAGAATTTAAATCTAGCATTTTTGTAAAAGTTAGATCTACTGGTAAGTTGCTTAAAGCAAACGTTAACCTAAGTGATCAAAATGGTGCGAATGTAAACCTTGAAAGCCCTGAAGATGGAATATCACCAGGCCAGGCATGTGTTTTCTACAATAAAGATGCTTTAGGTTATAAAGTATTAGGAGGTGGCTGGATAAAGGAATAAGCTATTTTTTCTTATTTTTTTTTCTAGCTCTTCTTTTTTTCGACCCCATTTTTCTTCGGCCTCTATGTTTCTTTGGGTAACTCATTAAATCCTTTTCATTAATTTATTGAATTTTTGATATGGATATAGCATTGTCCTTTAATCATATCAATTTTTTTATGGGTAAATCTTTTAAAACATTTTTAAAACACACTGCAAAAGATTTTCATAACCAATCAGTAAATCCACCAGTGGTTAGAGCATCGACAATTATTTTTAAGTCTATGCAACATATAAGAAAAACTCAAAAAAAAGCTCTACGAAATCCAATAGGTGGACATTTTGATTATGGCAGACAAGGGACCTCTACTACTTATATATTACAAAAAATTTTAACAAAACTTGAGGAAAGTTATCATGTTTTTACGACACCAACAGGTTTTGGCTCCGTTTTTTTAGCAATATTCAGCGTTGTTAGACCTGGAGATGAAATGTTAGTTGCAGATCCAGTTTACAGCCCTACACGAATTTTAACTGAAGATTATCTAAAAGATTTTAATATAAAGACAGTTTTTTATAATCCGCATAACCTCAATACATTAAAAAACAATATTACAAAGAAAACAAAATTGATTTTTGTAGAGAATCCTGGGAGCAATACATTTGATTTTCAAGACTTGGGTAAAATTATTTCGATTGCAAAAAAGTATAAGCTATATACTGCAATTGATAATACTTGGGGTACTCCTTATTACTTAAAACCAATTAAACTTGGTTTTGATATGTCAATTGTCTCTGCAACTAAATATTATTCTGGACATTCAGATGTTATGGGTGGGAGTTTGGCAGTAAATAAAAGAGTATTTTCTAAAGTTAAAGCAGCAGAAAAAATTACAGGTCTTAGATTAGGACCTGATGATGCTTATTTAATAACTAGGGGATTAAGAACGTTAGACGTGAGATTAGACAGACATAGAGAAAATGCTAAAAAAGTTGCAGCATTTTTATCAAAAAATAAAAGAATTAAATTATTATATCCTTTCAAAAAAAATTCACAAAATTTTAGAATGTGGAAAAAATATTATTCTGGAGCGTCAGGTCTAATGGGATTAAAGATAAAAGCTAAGAATATTAATTCTGTTCGAAAGTTTGTTAATTCATTAAAATTGTTTGGCTATGGCTATAGTTGGGGTGGATTTGAGAGTTTAGCGCTTCATCAAGAATTTAGAGAAACCGGTAAAAGAAAATATATGAACTTACCAAAAGATGAACATTTAGTAAGATTACATATAGGTCTTGAAGATCCTAATGATTTGATTGCTGATATCAAACAAGCTTTAAGACATTTAAGATGAGTTCTGAAAAATTTTTTCGTTCAAAAACAGCGATAGTAACTTTATTTTCTGCATGCTTTGTTGTTTTGATTTCTTTGGGTGTCAGACAAACATTTGGTTTGTTCTTTATGGACTTCAACGAGAGTTTAAAGATAAGTAACACCGCATTTGGTTTTGCTATTGGGATGCAGATGTTGATGTGGGGTATAACAGGTCCTATCTTCGGAGCTATAGCAGATAAATACGGAGGACATATAGCTATAATTGGAGCATTTATTTTTTATACTTTAGGCGTTTATTTTTTATACACGGGTCCAAATACTGGAATATTTTTTCAAATCCATATGGGTTTATTAATCGGAATAGGTCTTGGTGGAACAGCAATAAGTATTCCTATGTCAGTTGTAGGAAAACATTTTCCATTATCTACAAGAACGATTGCAATGAGTTTTGTTACTGCTGTTGGATCATTTGGTTACTTTCTTTCACCAATTTTTACTAATTTTTCTCTCACAGAGTTTGGTTGGAACTACACATTATTTGTTTTTTGCTTATTTTTGTTATCTGGTTTAGTTGCAGCATATTTTGTCAGATCTCCATCTAAAACGGAAAGTATCGAAAAAACTTCAGATCAATCTTTTAAGGAAGCTCTCTCAGAAGCTTTTAAAACTAAAAGTTATATTTTACTTGTATCAGGGTTTTTTGTATGCGGTTTTCATATAACTTTGGTTGGAACGCATGTACCTAAATATGTAATAGATAGAGGACTTGAGGATTGGACTGCAGCAGCAATTTTATCTTTGATCGGTTTATTTAATATTTTTGGTTCACTATTAAGTGGCTACCTCTCTGCAAAAATGAGTAAGAAAATTATCCTTAGTGCAATTTATTTTTTAAGAGGTGTTTCTATAATTTTTTTTATATTTATGCCCGCAAGTAATATTAATGCGTTTTTATTTGGTGCAAGTTTTGGTTTTTTATGGCTATCAACAGTGCCTGCAACAAGTGGAATTGTAGCTCACCTGTTTGGGACAAAGTATTTAGGTCTTCTGTATGGAATTGTTTTTTTAAGTCACCAAGTTGGATCTTTTTTTGGCGCTTATCTAGGGGGTTTATTTTATGATCTATATGGGTCATATGATTATGCGTGGTATTTAGCAATTGCATTGTCAGTTTTTGCAGCAATAATTCATCTGCCAATTAGAGAAGAACCAGTTTTAAGACTAAAAACAGAATAATTTGAACAGATTAAATCAATTAACAGAGATACATCAGTCAGGAAAACCCTACATTATTTATAAATCTAAAAAAGGATTTAATCTTTATACTAATTTTTCAAAAAAAATTATTTTAAATAATAAAAATATTAAAAGTTTTTTAACTAAAAAAAATAAAAAGAAATCAAAAGATACCGACCTTTTTATTGGTTTCTTTGGATATGAGTTATTGAATAATCTGATTGATGTTAAAATCCCAAAACAAAAGAATTTAAATTTTCCCAAAGGTATTTTCTATAAACCAGAAAAAAAAATCAAACTAAACAACAAGTTAAATTATGATTTTGAAAATTTTAAATCAGGTAATTTTAAAATAAATATTAATAGAAAAAATTATACAAAAATATTCAATAAATTTAAAAAAAAAATAAAAAGTGGGGAAACATATCAAATTAAAATTTGCACTAAATATAAAACAAAGTCAAAAATTAATCCGTTAGATTTTTTTTCGAGGTTATCCAATACTAACCTAGCTCCTGAGGCTTTTATGGTTAAAGATCATAATTATTCAATAATTAGCTGTTCCCCAGAAACTTTAATTACAAAAAAGGGGAGTGATATATCTACAAAACCAATAGCTGGAACTGTAAAAAAAACGAAACATTTAAATAAATTGAAGGCATTAAATTATTTTAGAAAAAATTTAAAAGAAACCAAAGAGCACAATATGATTGTTGATATGGAAAGAAATGATTTATCAAGAATTTGCAAAGTGGGCACTGTAAAATTATCTAAACAAAAAATCGTAGAGGAATATAAAGACCTTTTTCATTATGTCAGCCTCATCAAGGGTAAATTAAAAAAAAATATAAATAATTTTGAAATCATTAAAGCAATGATGCCTGGTGGTTCAGTTATTGGGTGTCCAAAGATAAACACACTTAATCTTTTAAATAATCAGGAAAAAGAAAACAGGAATATTTATACAGGTAGTTTTGGCTACATAAAATTCAATGGTGATATGAGATTTAACATAATTATACGTTCAATTTTAAATTTTAAAAATATATCTGAAATTTCAGTTGCTTCAGGTGTTGTGGTCGATAGTAATGCCAATCATGAGTTTAATGAAAATTTTCTTAAAGCTAAAGCGTTAATAGATTTATTTAAATGATTTATGTAATTGATCATAACGACTCCTTTACTCATAATGTAGTTCATCAATTTGCTTTGTTTGATAAAGTTGAGTGCGATAACTATGATAAAATTAATGAAAATAAAATTAAGCAAGCATCTACAATAATTTTTTCACCTGGACCAGGTAATCCAAAAAATTATCCAATCACCTCAAAAATTTATAAAAAATATAAAGGTAAAAAGAAAATCATAGGGATTTGTCTAGGATTTCAACATATTTTATTTTGTGAAGGCGCAAAAATTGTTGAACAAAAAAAAATTTATCATGGATTTCAATCAAATATAAAAGTAATCACTAATAAATCTTTATTCAAAAAAGAAAAAATATTTAAAGTTGGTAGGTATCATTCTTTAAAATTAAAAGAGCCTTTCAAATCTAATAATTTTGAGATAACTATGAGATGTTTAAATTCAAAAGTTGCAATGGCATTTGAAAATCAAAAGGAAAAAATTTATGGATTTCAATTTCACCCAGAATCTTTTTTAACTATCAATGGTAACCTACTTATTAAAAAAATCTTATCAGCTTAAAGACTTAAAACAGATAGAATTCCAAGATCTTTGGGGGGGATCATGGAATTTTTACAACGATGTGGATTTTTGGCAAACCAGCAAAAATCTTATTTTTTGATAATCATTTAAAAAACTTAATTTTATCATTAAAAAAATATCAAATTAAAAAGAAATCATTAAGGTCGGATATTTTACAAATAATAAATAAAAATCTATCCAAAAAGAGGAAATATAATCACCTATTGAGAATTGCTATAAATAAAAAAGTTATTTCAATATCTTTAAGGAAAAGAGTTAAACCAAAATTAAATTTTAATTTGAAGTTAGTAAAATTAAAAAGAGAAAAACCAGAGTTTAAAAATCTTAAATACAAAAAGATCTTATCTTATTTATCTAAAATGGATAACTCCCAATCAGATATTGCATTGGTATCTAATAAGAAATTATTAGAAACTGGAACCTCAAATTTATTATTTGTTAAAAATCAAAAATTTTTTACTCCCAAAAAGGATTATTATGAGGGAAATACTTATAAATTTTTCAAAACAAAAATAACAAAGATTTTTAAGAAAGATATTTTGCTTAAAGAGATAAAAAATTACGATGAAATTTTATTGATAGGATCTGGAAAAGGGGTTGCTTCAGTTAGAACTATAAATGAGCTTAAATGGAAAAGAAAAAACCTAAAAAAATTTAAGTTTTTATCAAAACAATATGATGCAGTCATAAATAAATGCAATTCTTATAGATTTTAATAGATGAAAGATCCAAACAACCCTTGTTTATTTTGTGACGTTAAAAAAAGTGGATGCGCTCATGAAAATGATTTGGCATATGCAAGTTATGACTCTTATCCAGTTTCAGAACATCATTGTTTGATTATACCCAAAAGACACATAAAGGATTATTTTGACCTATCTAATGATGAATTGGTTGCATGTAATGATCTTATAAAAATTGTTAAAAAAGAAATAATTAATAAAGATCCGTTAGTTAAAGGATTTAATCTAGGTACAAATATAGGAATTGTATCTGGTCAATCTATTTTACATTGTCATTTTCATCTGATTCCCCGAAGAGAAGGAGATGTTGACAATCCTCAGGGTGGAGTACGATCAGTCATTCCAAACAAACAACATTATAAAAGAAATAATTAGCCTGTTATAAAAGACAAATTGACCCCAGTTTGAGGTTGAACTATAAATTCAACTAGATATAAAACTTTAATACTAATTCAAAATTTAACAAAAGGCGGAAATGTTAAGTAACAATCCATTTTCAATTTTATCAGAAACGATTTCACCCTTTGCAATGCAATCTTTTATCATTGCAATGGTTTTGTTAATTGCAATTGGAACTATTATTCAAATGATACATCATAAAAATTTGACTTATTTTTTTAACAACGCAAAAAAAGCAAAGCTGTCAGCAACAAAAAAATTAGGGGTTGGAGAAAAAGTTTCTGTCATTGCTAAAACAACAGTAGTTGATATTGGCACAACGTCTGAATTAGGGTTTGGTAAAAGAAGACTTGCTCATGTTCTAGGAATGTATGGCACAATTTTATTTTGGGTGTCTTCAGCTATTTTAGTTTTTTGTTACACAGGTGCTGATAAACCAAGTTCTCAAACTTGGTCAATGATTTGGCATGCAGGAGCAATATTAACATGTTTAGGAGGATATTGGTTTTGGTTTTTTTTAAGAGTTGATGTTTCAGCAGAAGCCCATCCTTGGTATAGAATTATAAAAGCTGATTTATTTGTTTTAGCATTACTTGCATGTTCAACTTTTGGGTTAGCTTGGTCATTCACACAATTTAATGGGCAAATAGGTTTGTCTTATTTATTTTTAATTTTATTTGTTGCATCCAACTTAATTTTATTCGGTGGTGTTTATTGGTCGAAATTCGCTCACATGTTTTATAAACCTGGAGCAGCTATTCAAAAAAATTTAGCAGAGGCAGATGGATCTAGGGATAATTTACCTCCACCAGCTGATGCCCCAGAACAATTTGGCCTGGGTATAAAAAGAGAAGAGCCAAAACATTATTAATATGTTAATAGGAAAGGGAGAAAAATAAAAATTATGTCAACTTTTGTATACATGACAAGATGCGATGGCTGTGGTCATTGCGTAGATATATGTCCTTCAGATATCATGCACATTGACGAAAATATAAGAAGAGCAAAAAATATTGAACCAAACTTTTGTTGGGAATGTTATTCGTGTGTTAAAGCATGTCCTAATCATGCAATTGATGTGAGAGGGTATGCTGATTTTGCTCCAATGGGTCACAGCGTCAGAGTTAGAAGAGAAGAAGAAAAAGGAACTATCTCTTGGAAAATTAAATTTAGAAACGGAACAGAGAAAAACTTCGTTTCACCTATAACAACAAAACCTTGGGGAAAATTTATTCCTAAACTTGCTGAAGGTGATACTCCTAATCAAGGAGAAATTAATTCACAAAGATTATATAGTGAGCCAGAAGGATTAAATACCAATAAAGAATTACCATCGGTTCCAAAAGAGTCTTTTAAAAAAGGTGTTTATTATTAATGGCTAAGCACAAAACACATTATGAGGAGTGTGATGTATTAGTTGTTGGTGGTGGAATGGCCGGCACAGGAGCAACATTTGAGGCCAGACATTGGGGAAGAGATTTAAAGATTGTTTGTGTTGAAAAAGCAAACATTGATCGAAGTGGTGCAGTCGCACAAGGTTTATATGCAATCAATTGTTATATGGGTATGCAATGGGATGAAAATCAACCTGAAGACCATGTAAGGTATGCGAGAAATGATTTAATGGGAATGGTTAGAGAAGATTTAGGTTATGACATGGCTCGTCATGTAGACTCAACTGTTCATATGTTTGATGAGTGGGGTCTTCCCATGATGAAAAATGAAAAAACTGGAAGATATTTAAGAGAAGGTAAATGGCAAATAATGATTCATGGCGAAAGTTATAAGCCAATTGTTGCTGAGGCAGCTAAAAAATCTGCAGATAAAATTTACAACAGAATAATGATTACTCATTTATTAATGGATGAGTCTCAAGAAAATAGAATTGGTGGCGCAGTTGGTTTTAATATGAGAACAGGTGATTTTCATGTGTTCAGAGCTAAGGCAGTTATAGTTTCAGCTGGTGGAGCATCACATATTTTTAAACCAAGAGCGGTTGGAGAAGGTATGGGAAGAACTTGGTATGCACCATGGAGTAATGGATCTGCTTACGCTTTACCTATTGCAGCAGGTGCAAAGATGACTCAAATGGAAAACAGAATTGTATTGTGTAGATTTAAAGATGGTTATGGACCAGTTGGAGCATATTTTTTACATTTAAAAACATACACACAAAATGCTAATGGTGAAAATTATGAGAAAAAATGGTACGAACAAACTAAAGAATTAGTTGGAGAATATATTGATCATCATCCAACTCCCACTTGTTTGAGAAACCATGCCTTTATCCAGGAAGTTGCTGCAGGTGGTGGACCGATACATATGGTAACTAAAGAAGCTTTCCAAGATCCTCATTTAGAAACAGTAGGTTGGGAAAACTTTTTAGGTATGACAGTTGGTCAAGCAGTAGTTTGGGCATCTCAAAATATTGATCCCAAGTACACAAATCCTGAATTAACAACTTCTGAGCCTTACGTAATGGGATCACACGCAACATGCTCTGGAGCTTGGGTAAGTGGACCAGAAGATCTATCTCCACCAGAATATTTCTGGGGTTATAACAGAATGCTTACAATCGATGGACTCTTTGGTGCTGGAGATACAGTAGGGGGTAGTGCTCATAAATTTTCATCAGGTTCTTTTACTGAAGGAAGATTAGCCGCAAAAGCAGCAGTTAAATATATAGAAGACAAAAAAGCAGAAGGAGTAAATGTTAGCGATAAACAATGTGATGATTTTAAAAAGGCAGTTTATAAACCTTTAGAGACTTACACAGTTGCTCAAAATGAGATCACCGGCGGGACTGTTTCACCAAGTTATATTTCTCCAATTCAAGGATTACAAAGACTTCAGAAAATTATGGATGAGTATGTTGGGGGGATTACCTCAAATTACATGACTAATGGCAATATGCTTAAGAGGGCTCTTGAACTTCTAGAGTGGTTGCAAGAAGATTTGGAAAACGTAGGGGCTGAGGATTATCACCAACTAATGAGAGCTTGGGAGCTTAAACACAGAGCTCTAACCTCACAATGTGTAACAGAGCATACATTATTTAGAGAAGAAACTCGTTGGCCAGGTTATTACTACAGAGGTGATCATATGAAGCTTGATGATGAAAATTGGCATTGTTTAACAGTTTCTAGAAGAGACCCTAAAACAGGAAAATTTACTCTAGAGAAAGTACCAGTTTATCATATCGTTGACGAAAAAGAGAAGAAGAAGGCTTCGTAACATCATATTTCAAACTTCTTTATGGACCTTTTGAAAAAATCTGACGAGGAGATATTCGCGATAGCAAAGCCTTTTTGGGAAAATCTAGTAAGAGCCTCAAATATGAAAGATTATGGTGGCTTTACTAGAGATTTCTCTACCCAAATGCTGTTTGGCGCCAACGAAGTAGAGCTTGGAAAGCAATGGGCTAACAACAAGATTATCACCAACTTAAATGAGACCTATGAACCGTTTGGAACATTAAGAAGAGGTGATCATATTACCGTATTAATTAAGCAGACTAACAAGGAGGTGCCTGGAGAATTTTTAGGAAGGCTGGTCCTTGGTGTTGAGGATGGAGAGGTAAAAATTTTTGGAGCCACAATTTATTAATTAAAGTTTGACAATTTTTCTGCTGGTGCTATTGAGGATATAGATGCACCTTTCAAATATAAAAATTCTACAAAAAATCTTAAATTATAAAACAACTTTAATTAAAACAGGAATTTTTTCAGCAATATTAGCTTGCTGGGGTGTAATATTATTTGGAACTTTTTTAACTTTTAAATAAATTTTTTTAAAAAAGTTAATTATTTTAAATGGAAGTATTCTTACCAATAGCACAAGTACATGTTACTGCTATTGAAATCATTTTATTAAGTGCTTTAGTTGGAGTTTTATCAGGACTATTTGGAGTAGGAGGTGGTTTTTTAATGACACCTTTCTTAATTTTTTTAGGAGTCCCACCAGCTTATGCTGTTGCTAATGAAGCAAATAACATTTTAGCAACCTCTGTTTCTGGATCTACCACACACTATCTAAAAAATACATTGGATTACAAAATGGGTTTTATGATTGTTATTGGTGGTGCAATAGGAACTATAATTGGAATTTATACATTTACTTACTTTAAAGACATTGGCAAAATAGATACTGTTATTTCACTTGCTTACATGTATATCTTGGCAATTATTGGAACTTTAATGCTTGTTGAAAGTCTTGGTGAGATCGATAAAGCTAGAAAAAATACTATTGTAAAACGAAAATTACACGTTCATTATTGGATACATGGTCTTCCATTTAGGATGAGATTTCCTAAATCAAAATTATATGAGAGTGCATTCACGCCAATTATCATTGGTTTTTTTGTAGGTTTTATTGCTGCAATTATGGGTATTGGTGGAGCTTTCATACTAGTACCTGCAATGATTTATATAATTGGTATGCCAACAAAATTAGTTCCGGGAACTTCTTTGTTTGTAACTATTTTTGTAAGTGTCATTGTTACGTTTTTACATGCATTCAATTATGGATCTATAGATTTAATTTTAGTTTTAATGTTGGTTATCGGTTCGATAATTGGAGTACAAACAGGTCAAAAAATTGGACAATCAATTGAAAGTTCAGGACTAAAAGCGCTATTAGCAGTTTTATTATTAATTGTTGGAATTGCAATTGCGTATGATACTTTTTTTGTTGATCATACTATGAACGGCATCACTGAGGTTGCAGAAAAAGACTTAACACCATTATCAGTTTTAGTTCAGAAATTTTCTAAAGACATGCCAATCGTGTATAGTTTATTTTCTATATTTTTTGCTATAGCGTTAGGTGTTGCTGCAGCATTTATTCGAAGATTTTTGTCTGATTTAAAAAAGAAGCACTTTAGCAAACCAGCTAAGTAAAAATTTTAAGCACTTCGGTACAATTTGGTCATTACAAATTCTCTATGACCTAGAGCTTCAGCACAAGTGAGTCTACCATTTGCAACTTTTAAAGTTGTTTTAATCAATTCATCTCCAGCTTCAGACAAATTCATTTCTCTCGAGAGAATTTTTGAAACATCACAATCAATATGCTCTCCCATAGATTTGACTGTTAATGGATTTGCAGTTAATTTTATAACTGGTTCAATTGGGTTACCAACGATATTACCCTGGCCCGTTGGGAATAAATGAATATTAAATCCTGCAGCTGCTTGCAGTGTTACACACTCTGCTGCAGCAGATGACGTATCCATAAAGTATAAACCTTTTCCTTTTTTTGGTTCTTCAGCCGGTTCTAAAACATCAATAAATTTACAATTTCCTATTTTTTGAAAATTTCCAAAAGCTTTTTCCTCAATAGTTGTTAAACCACCTGCTATATTACCAGCAGTTGGTTGACTTTCAGAAAGGTCATCAGTTGCCTCTTTTAAAATAAAATCATTATAGGCACTCCAAGTTTTCATAAATTTATCTGATGCTTCTTTTGTAGCACCTCTTGTAGCACAAACTTTTTCTGCTCCTGTAAGTTCTGATGTTTCTCCAAAACATAAATGAACTCCAAGTGGTTCAAGTTTATCCATTAAATTTCCGACAGTAGGATTGGAAGCTAATCCAGAAGTAGTATCAGACTCTCCACATTTTACTGAAATCCATAAATCACTTATCGGGCATTCCTCTCTTTGTTTTTCAGAGGCCCACATAACGAATTCTTGAGCTTTTTTTGAGGCTTTCATTACAGTTCCAATATCCCCTGTACGTTCTATATGGAAACCTTCAACTGGTTTTCCAGTTTTTGCAATTCCATCTACAATTCTCTTAGTCCATTTAGGCTCAATACCAATCACAATTACCGCTGCAACATTTGGGTTGCTACCAGTTCCAATCATTGTTCTAAAATGTAATTCTAAATCTGCTCCGAATTGTAATCTTCCATAAGAATGGGGCAGAGCTATTGTTCCTTTAATGTTATTTGCAACTGCTTCAGCACATGCGTTTGAAATATCATCAACAGGTAAAATGATTACATGATTTCTTGTTCCTGCTCTGCCATTTTCTCTTTTATAACCTAAAAAACTTTTTGGAATTTCCATCTAATTACCATTTTTTTGTTTTGACGTTATGAACGTGCACATGTTGACCTTTTTTAATTGCTTTGACTACTTTACCTATATCGTGACCATATTTTAAAATTGTATCTCCCTCTTTTAAGTCAATCATTGCAATTTTATGGCCTAGAGGGATTTCATCTGCAGATTGAATGTTAACCGAGCTATCGTTCTCCATTATCCAGCATTTACAATCTTGTTTTGGAGTTATTTTTTCTATTACAACTACACCAACATTGTCTTTTTTGTCGTGAATTATAATATCTGTTGACATTAATATAGTGTCGATTTGTTTGTTTGAATTTTCTAAAATCTTATATATTAATCGCAAAAATTAACAATTAATTTTTAAAAAAATTGTTCTAAAGTAATTTAGAAAGGTTCTACAAATGACTAAAATGACAACAGAAGAAGCTTTTGTAAAAGTTTTACAAATGCATGGTATTGAACACTCTTTTGGAATTATTGGTTCAGCGTTCATGCCTATATCTGATATTTTTCCAGATGCAGGAATTACCTTTTGGGATGTGGCACACGAAACAAATGGTGGTTTGATTGCAGATGGTTACACAAGAGCTACAGGAAAAATGTCAATGGTCATTGCACAAAATGGTCCAGGTATTACAGGATTAGTAACACCAATTAAAACTGCTTATTGGAACCACACACCTTTATTATTAGTAACACCACAAGCTGCAAATAAAACTATGGGGCAAGGTGGTTTTCAAGAAGTAGAACAAATGAATTTATTTAAAGATATGGTTTGTTATCAAGAAGAGGTAAGAGATCCTTCGAGAATGGCTGAAGTTTTAAATAGAGTAATAGAAAAAGCTATAAGAGGTTCAGCACCAGCACAAATAAACGTTCCAAGAGATTATTGGTGTCAAGTGATTGATATAGACCTTCCTCCAATCGTCAGATTAGAAAGACAAGGTGGAGGTGCTGATGCAATTGCTAAGGCAGCAGATTTATTATCTAAAGCGAAATTTCCAGTGATTTTATCTGGAGCAGGTGTTGTTATTGGTGGTGCAATTGAGGAAACTAAAAAACTTGCTGAAAAACTTGATGCACCTGTTTGCTCAGGATATCAACACAATGATAGTTTTCCTGGAAGTCATCCCTTAGCAGTTGGACCATTGGGATATAATGGATCAAAAGCTGCCATGGAATTAATTTCTAAGGCTGATGTAGTTTTGGCTTTAGGAACAAGACTAAATCCTTTTTCAACTCTGCCAGGTTATGGAATTGATTATTGGCCAAAAAAAGCAAGTATAATTCAAGTTGATATGAATCCAGATAGAATTGGATTAACTAAAAAAGTTACAGTTGGAATTAGTGGTGATGCAAAACTAGTGGCAACGCAGATTTTAGAAAAGCTGTCTTCAAATGCAGGCGATACGGATAGACAAAAAAGAAAAGATTTAATTCACCAAACAAAATCAGCATGGTTACAAAAATTATCAAGTTTAGATCATGAAGATGATGATGAGGGAACAGTTTGGAATAAAGAAGCTAGAGAAAGAGACGCAGATAGAATGTCACCAAGACAAGCTTGGAGAGCTATTCAAGCTGGTATGCCCGAGGATGTAATTATATCAAGTGATATTGGAAATAACTGCGCAATTGGAAATGCCTATCCAACATTTGAAAAGCCAAGAAAATATTTAGCGCCAGGTTTATTTGGTCCTTGTGGTTATGGTTTTCCATCGATCTTAGGTGCAAAGATAGGTTGCCCTGATACACCAGTCATTGGTTTTGCAGGTGATGGTGCATTTGGAATAAGTATGAACGAAATGAGTTCATGTGCTAGAGAAGAATGGCCAGCAATTACAATGGTAATTTTTAGAAACTACCAATGGGGTGCAGAAAAAAGAAACACAACTCTTTGGTTTGATAATAATTTTGTTGGTACAGAACTTGATCCAGAATTAAGTTTTGCAAAAGTAGCAGAGGCTTGCGGTTTAAAAGGTGTTACTGTTAAAACTATGGAAGAGACTACGGCTGCCATTAAACAATCTTGTGAGGATCAAAAGAAAGGTATTACAACATTTATTGAAGTGATATTAAATCAAGAGTTAGGTGAACCTTTTAGAAGAGATGCCATGAAAAAACCAGTGAGAGTAGCTGGTATTAAAAAAGAGGACATGAAGAAACAGCCTTCTTTAAATTCGTAAGTTTTAATTATAAAAAATTCCTAATAATCTATTTATGAGCACCTTTTTTAGCAAAATCTTCTAATTCTTTATTTAATTTTTTCTTTGAAGATAAAAAACTACAATTATATTTTTCTCTACCTTTAGTATGGGTCAAGATTAAATTATTTTTATCTATTTCGCCCACATATCTTATCTTAAAAATGTTTGAGTTTACCTTTTTATAGTTCAAATTTATAAACTTAATCTTGTCAGTTTTATCTATCCAGTAGCTTTGCACATTATCTAAATCCTCAAAAAAAAAGTAAAATGGATAACCCCTGATTGTCTCTTTTTTAGTTTCACATTTCATTGACTTTCCTACTATTTCATTAGCAAAAGAAGCGGAGGAAAACATTATAAAAACAAATATTAGAAAAAGTTTTATCATTCTATAAATTCATATCAGGCCAGTCTTTATCATTATATCTATCCAGTTCTTTTTTTGTGATAGGTCTGAATAATATCCACCCAATCACAATAACTAAAGCTAATAGGATTAATGTTTGCATGATTTAATTTATTACAGACATAGGATCTAGTCTAGTCTGAAACCAATTTACTCTAAAATCTAGATGTGGACCAGTTGATCTTCCTGTTGAACCTACAGTTCCAATGATGTCTCCTTGATTAATTTTATCACCAACAGACACCATTACATTTTCAAGATGTGAATAAATAGTTGAAATGCCATGACCGTGATCCATAACTATTGTTCCACCCGTATAATAAAGATCATCTTCTGCCATAGTGACAATCCCTGATCCAGATGATTTGATCATAGTTCCTTGTTTGGCAGCAATATCAATTCCATAATGAGGCCATTTAGGTTTTCCATTTAAAATTCTCTGGCTTCCATAAACACCACTAATGATCCCTTCAACTGGCATAATAAATTGATTTTTGAAAAAGGGTAAATCTGAGTTAATTGCTCTTGCTTCACCAATTTTATTATTTTCTTCTTTTATTCTTTTGTAAACAGACTCTGGAGGTGTGACTTTACTTTCTTCTAAACCATCTATTCTTTGAATATTATATTTTCTTTTAAGAACTTTCTTTATTATTTTATCTTTTTTTCCATTAATAATTTTTGTAATTGTTAAATCAAATTTTCTGTCTCTATCTAGACCAAAAACAAAAAAACCATCTTCTGATACTTTAACTTGTTTTTTGTCTATTATAATTTTTGCTGTTGGATCAGTCTGCCCAATTATAAAGTGTCCTTGTAAAAATTTTCCGGTAAATTCTATTGCTATTGAATGCGATGGTAAAAAACAAAAAATTAAAAAAAATAATCTAGTTATTATCTTGCAGTCCATCCACCATCAACCAATAATGAAGTTCCTGTAATCATTGCTGCAGCATCAGAGGCAAGAAAAACAGCCGCACTTGAAACATCAGAAAGTTCAGCAAATTTTCCTAATGGAATATTTCCTAATACTTCTTTTTTAAATTTTTTACTTTTTAGAAATTTTTTTGTCATTGGAGTAACTACAAATGTAGGACAAACTGTATTTACTCGTATGTTGTATTTTGCAAGATCAATAGACATACCTTTTGTTAATCCCTCTAAACCAAATTTTGTCATGTTGTATACGCTTCGAATAGGACCCCCAACATGACCCATTTGTGATGACATATTGACAATAGAACCACCAGTTTTTTTTCTATTTTTTGACTTTATCATCTTTAGAGCACACAGCTGAGCAAGGTTAAAAGTTGCCATCGTATTTATCTTTACAAGATATTCCATATTTTTAGTCTTCACTTTTGTAAAATGTTCAGGAATATTATTGCCAGCATTATTAATTAAAATATCTATTTTTGGTTGTTTATTTATAATTTCTTTAATTTCATTATAATTTGTTATGTCACATACATAAGATTTACATTTTGACTTTAATTTTTTAATCTTTTTTGAAACTTCATCTAGATCTTTTTTGGTTCTACTAATTATAATTAAATTTGCTCCAGCTTCTGCAAGTGCTATTGCGCAAGCTCTTCCAAGCCCTTTGCCAGCACCAGTGACAACTGCCGTTTTATTTTTTAAGTTATAATCTTTTAAATACATTATAAAAACAATATTTTAATATCTGTGTAAATCAATTCAATAGCAACAATTAATATTGCAATCAAACCTGCCCAAGCAATCCATTTATACTTCTTAATCAAATTTGATATTAAAGTTGCCGCAAATGCCATTAAGGCAATTGATAGAACCAAACCAAATACTAATAATCCATAATGATCTCCAGCTGCCCCTGCAACCCCTAAAACATTATCTAAGCTCATTGTAAAATCTGCTAGGAGAATTGTCCAAATCGCTTTGAAAAAACTGGAATTATCAACTTTTATATCATCATGATGTTCAGAGCCTTTAATGACATCTACATATAATTTGTAGACAATATAGAGAAGAAGCAAACCTCCAAAAAGCCTTAGTCCAGTTATTTGAAGTAAATATGCAGTCAGTAAAGTTAAAATAATTCTTAAAACAACTGCACCACCAATTCCAAAAATAATAATTTTTCTTCTTTGCTCTAAAGGAAATTTTGATGCAACCATACCAATTATTATTGCATTGTCTCCTGCAAGAACTAAATCGATTAAAATAATTTGAGTTAATATGGTTAATTGTTCTGGTGTAAATAATTCAGCAAACATCAATGGGTAAGTATCATATCAGCACCTTTTTCTGCAATCATTATTGTAGGTGCATTGGTATTACCTGATGTAATATTTGGCATTATAGAAGCATCAATTACTCTTAAATTCTCAATTCCTTTTACTTTTAGTTTTTCATCAACTACAGCCATATCATCTTGACCCATTTTACATGTGCCAACCGGATGAAAAATTGTTTGTGCAAAATCTGAACCTGCTTTTACAAGTTCCTCATCATCATTAATGTCAATACCTGGTCTATATTCCTCAGGTTTATATTTTCTAAATGTTTCAGATTCCATGACAATTTTTCTTGTAAGTTTTAATCCTCTAGCTGCAATCATTCGGTCGTGATCGGTTGAGAGATAATTCATTTTTATTTTTGCATATGTTCTAGAGTCTTTATCTACAATACTCACATGGCCTCTACTTGTAGGTCTAATATTTGAAACAGTAGGTGTGAAAGCATGAAAATCATGATTTTTAGTTGCTCCTAGAGTGTCCATACTCATTGGTTGGACGTGCCATTGTAGATCTGGTAATTCTAATGAGGGATCACTTTTAGCAAACATACACATTTGACTCGCTCCCATGGTCATTGGTCCACTTCGATTAAAAACATATTCCAGACCAATCATTAATTTTCCAAATAAACTATTAACCTTTTTATTTAGCGATTTAAGTCCTTGAATTTTATATATAGGTCTAAACATCAAGTGGTCTTGTAAATTTTCACCAACACCTTTTAATTCTTGTACTATATCTATACCTAATTCTTTTAATTTTTGAGAATTTCCTATTCCAGAAGTTTGCAATATCTGAGGCGAACCTATCGAACCAGATGATAAAATTATTTCTTTATTACAAGTTATTTTTTTAAGCTCATCACCTTGCCAGTATTCAATTCCTATAGCAGTTTTACCTTTGAAATTAATTTGTTTTACATGAGCATTAGTTATGGTTTTTAAATTTTGTCTGTTCTTTATTGGATTTAAATATCCAACTGATGTACTACATCTAAAGCCATCTTTTTCGGTAACTTGAAAATAACCACATCCATGATTGTTGCCTGTGTTAAAATCTTTTGTTTTGGGGATACCAAACTCTTCGGCAGCATTTTGAAATTCATTCAATAACGGTAATTGAATTCTTTGATCAGAAACTGATAGAGGCCCTCCAATACCATGAAATTCATCTTTTCCTCTCTCTTGGTTTTCTGCCTTTATAAAATACGGCAGAACATCATCCCAACCCCAACCAGTATTTCCTAATTGTCGCCAAATATCATAATCTCTGCTTTGTCCTCTAATATAAAGTAGTCCGTTGATGGAAGAGCTACCACCTAAAGTTTTGCCTCTTGGATAACGGATTGATCTATTATTCATTGAAACATCAGGCTCAGTTTTATAACACCAATCAACAGAGGGATTGTGCATCGTTTTAAAATATCCAACAGGAATATGTATCCATGGATAATTATCTTTACCACCAGCTTCAATTAATACGACTTTGTTATTTGGATTTTCAGAAAGTCGGTTCGCAAGAACACATCCTGCAGATCCTGCTCCAATAATTATGTAATCAAAATTTTCCATCAATAGTTGAATCGTTTTTTAGTTTAAGTTTTTCTATGCTTTTACACTTATATTTATCAATTGTCACTTGTGCCGGGTTTGTTTTTCTGATTGTATAAACCACTTATAATTAACTACAGAGAGGAAAAATAATAATGAAAAAAATCATTTCAATGTTATTTGCAACAATTCTAGTGCTTGGTTTTACATCAAGTGCCAATGCTGCAAAAACATTAAAGTGTCAAACTGTTCTTAACACTAAGGCTGATGAAGTTAAAATGTTAAAGGACTTTACTGACACAGTAACTGAATTAACAAGTGGATCATTAAAATTTGAAATTTTACCAGCGGGTGCAGTTGTAGGAGTTAAAGAAACCCTAGATGCTGTTGACAAAGGTTTGATTGATTGTGGTTTTGCATGGACTCACTATTGGTCAGGTGATCACCCTGCGGCTATGTTATTTGGTTCGCCAGTAGCTGGTGGTGGAGTAGGCATCGATAATATCGCATTCCTATCATGGTTCCAATATGGTGGTGGTAAAGAGTTATACGACCAACTTTGGAAAGAAATGGGAAGAGATATTAAAGGATTTATGATTCAACCAGTTGGTCCAGAAGCTTTAGGTTGGTTTCCAAAACCAATTAAAGATATGGCTGACTTTAGAAAATATAAGTTCAGAACTCCTCCAGGAATTCCAGGACAAACTTATAAAGACATTGGTATAGCGTCTGTTGCAATGGGTGGTGGAGATATTCTTCCAGCTCTTGAAGCAGGAACTATCGATGCTGCTGAGTGGTGTTGTCCAAAACCAGACTTAACATTTGGTTTTCAAAAAGTGTTAAAGCACTATTACTTACAAGGTTTACACCAAGTAGTCGTAAATGCTGACTTTTATATTACTGGAAAAACATACAATGCTATGAGTGCTCATGAGAAAAAGTCACTTGAAGTAGCTGCTAATGCTTCATTAGCAAAATCTTTAAGTTACAGAATCTATGAGAATGGTAAAGCTTTAAGAGAGCTAACTACTAAACATGGAGTAATTCTAGAAGATACACCTTCAGATTATTTCACAGAATATATGGCTGCAGCAAAAGCATCTTTAAATAAGAATGCTAAAGATAATAAATTTTTTAATGAAGTTTACACTTCAATGAAAAATTTTGCTGATGTTGCTGTTCCTTTTTGGAGTGGTGCTCAAATGTCTAATGCGAAGCTAGGAATGGCTCACGCAGCAACATTAAAGTAATCAGTAATCAATCTTGATTTTTTAGAGCGGACTTTTAAAGTCCGCTCTAATTTTTTTAACTAAAATTTTATGGCAGACGAACCTGGTAAACTAGATATCTCTGATGAAATGATTGCCGAAAGGCGAGGTGGATCAGGTAAAATGCCAACCGATATGCCATCATGGATGGCTAAATCTATTGTTAATATTGATAAATTTAGTAAGTGGATTGGTAGTATTGTTTGTTGGATACTGATGCCACTCATTTTTGCAATGACCTATGAAGTTCTTGCAAGAAAATTATTTTTAGCACCAACAATTTGGGCTTACGACATAAGCCGTTTTCTTTATGGCGCATTATTTATGCTTGGTGCAGGATATGCTCTTTCTAGAGGAGTGCATATAAGAGCAGATTTTTTATACAGAAATTTTAAAACTAAAACACAAGGTCTTATTGATTTCTGGTTATATCTTTTATTTTATTTTCCAGGACTAATTGTTTTTCTTTATATGACTATAGGTTTTGTTGAAGAGTCAATTAGAAGAGGTGAGCGAGGGATGGATACTACTTGGATGCCTTATATGTGGCCTATTAAAACATGTTTGTTACTTGGAATTATTTTTTTATTAATTCAAGGTTTCTCAGAATTACTAAAAAGTTATTGGGCAGCTAAAAAAGGTGAGTGGCCAGGAGAGAAAAAATGATAGCAGAATTCATTGATCCGGCTATTTTAGGTTTCATTTTAGTTGGCGTGATGCTATTTGCAATATTTATAGGGTTTCCCATTTCATTCACTTTAATATTTCTAGGATTTGTATTTGGTTATCTTGGATTTGGAAAATTAGTTTTTTATTTAATGACCCTTCAATTTTCAATGGTCATGACCGAACAAACGCTCGCCGCCGTCCCACTCTTTGTTTTTATGGGTATCATGATGGAACAAGCTGGATTAATGGAGAGATTGTTTTCAGCATTTCAAATGATGCTAGCGAAAGTTAAGGGTTCTTTATATTACGCAGTTTTATTCGTTTCAGTTATATTCGCGGCAGCAACAGGAATTGTTGGTGCATCAGTGACAATTCTTGGAATTATGGCTGCGAAGTCAATGAACAGATCAGGTTATGATGTAAAACTTGCTGCTGGTACTATTACTGCTGGTGGTACTTTAGGAATTTTAATTCCACCAAGTATTATGCTTGTTGTAATGGGACCTATTATGGAAATTCCAGTTATAGATTTATTTGCAGCTGCAATTTTACCAGGAATTCTTCTTGCAAGTTTGTATGCAGCTTACACAACAATCAGATGCATGATTAATCCAAAACTTGGACCTGTATTACCTGATGACATGAGAGCTGCTAGCATGAAAGAAGTATGGATAGAATTTTTCTTAGGTTTAGTTCCTCCAGCAGCTTTAGTATTTGCTGCATTAGGTAGTATTTTATTTGGGTTTGCAACTCCAACAGAAGCAGCAGGTTGTGGAGCTATGGGTGCTTTATTACTTTCATTAGCTTACAAAAAATTAACTCTTTCAAAACTTCAAGAGGCATTAGTGAAAACATTAGAGATTACTGCTTTAATAATGGTTTTAGTTGCAGCATCAAATTTTTTTGGTGCAGTTTTTGCAAGATTAGGAACTCCAACTCTTTTAACTGAGTTTTTATTAGGCTTAGAAATGAACAAGTATTTAATTCTAGCAATGATAATGGTTATGATTTTTTTATTGGGTTGGCCGTTAGAATGGGTACCGATTGTGATGATTATTATTCCAATAATTTTACCATTGGTAGAAGCGTTAGGATTTAATTTAACTTGGTTTGCAATTTTAGTTGCCGTTAATTTACAGACCGCCTGGCTCTCACCTCCAGTAGCACTCTCAGCTTATTTTTTAAAAGGAGTTGTCCCTGAATGGGATTTAAAAGATATTTACTATGGAATGATGCAGTTTATGGTTCTTCAAGTAATTGGATTAGTTTTGATTATTATATTTCCTAAAATTGCACTTTGGTTACCAACTCTCTTATATGGACAGTAGAATATTAAAGTTTTATATTGTCTAAGTGAGTCAGCAAAAAACAAAAAAAACTCTCATTAACTGGGATTTAGTAACTGTAAACCCTAATAATAAAACTTGGGACTGGAAGGATTTATTTTGTTTTTGGGGAGTTAATATTCAAAGTGTTATTGGATTTTCACTAATTGCATCTTTGTACTTAATTTATAACTTAAATACTGCTGTAGTTCTTTTTGGAACAATTTTAGGAACTTTTTTGGTTTATATATTTTCTAACTTAATTGGAAAACCCTCACAGAAATTTGGATTACCATTTGTTGTCTTATTAAGATCATCATTAGGATTTAGAGGTGCCCAATTTTTTGGGCTGTTGAGAAGTATTGTTGGAATATTTATGTTTGGTATCCAAACATACTTTTTATCAAAAGCGATTGGTTTCTTAATTAGAGTTTTGATGTACTCAGTAGATAATTCAATTTTACAAAAAGAAATTTTATTAGTTTTTTTTATAGGGTTAAACATTATTGATTGGGCCGCTATATTGATTTCAATTACACTGCAAACTTACTTGTTTAGTGTTGGCATGAATTATAACAAAAAATTAATCAAATTTTCTGCATTAACGATTTATGCCGCAATGATAATGTTTTTCTTTATTGTTTTATTATCTGATGTGAAACTGACTGCAAAATCATTCATGGATGTTTTAGATTTTCAAAATATTTTTAATCCAAATAATATTGGTCCAATAATTACAGTTGCAGGGACTATATTTACCTTTTTTTCTATTATAATTTTATCATTTGGCGATTTTTCTAGATATGTTAAAAATGAACAAGAATTAAAAAAAGGCAATTTAAGCTTAATTTTTAATCTAATAATTTTTTCATTTTTTGCATTATTTATTGTTACAGGTGCTGATGCATTTCAGAATTTAAATCAACAAAATGTGGAGATGATTTTAACTAACCCAACAGATATAATTGGAAAATTAGATAATATTATTTTAGTTTCTTTAGCTTTAATTTTTATAATCATTGCCTCCGCATCAACAAATTTAATAGCAAACTTTATTCCTTCTCAATTTACTTTAATTAATTTTGATCCCTCATCTTTTTCTTTCAAAAGTGCCAGTTATGTAATTGCTATTTTTGGGTTTATTATAGGAGTTTTTTGGTTAACTTTTTTAAGCCAAGTTGGGGTCTTATCTTATATAGATACGATCGGCGCTTTTTTTGGTCCTCTGTTCGGATTAATGATTACTGATTTTTACATGATTAAAAAAGGAAAAATAGAAAACAAAGACATATACTCACTTGAAACTAATGGTACTTATTATTATTCGGGAGGATGGCATCTTAAAGGAGTTTATTCCCTATTATTAGGATTTATTTTTTCTGCCTCAACAATTTGGAATACAAATCTAATGTTTTTACAATCTTACTCTTGGATTATTGGTGCTTTTGTTGCTGCTTTCGTTTATTACCTCCTAGCAAGAGAATAGTTTTATGGATAAAATTTCTTTTGATTTTAAAGGCAGAACTGCAATTGTCACTGGAGGCGCACAAGGCTTTGGTTTAGACATCACAAAAAGATTAATAAGGTCAGGTGCCAGTGTAATTATTTGGGACAATGATCAGAAAATGGTCGAAAAAGCAATTGAAGATATTAAAAGCCCCAATCTAAGTTTTAATATTGTTGATATTTCAAATTATTCAAAAGTTGAAGAATGTGTCCAAGAAATCACTAATCAAAAAAATATTGATATATTGATTAATAATGCCGGTATTACTGGTCCTACAGCTACTTTATGGGAATATGACATTGAGATGTGGAAAAAAGTTGTTGATATAAATTTAATGGGTACTTTTAATTGTTGTCGAACAATTGTGCCGAATATGATCAAAAATAATTATGGTAGGATAGTTAATGTAGCCTCAGTTGCAGGTAAAGATGGCAATGCTAACGCTAGTGCTTACAGCGTTGGAAAAGCTGGAGCAATTGGACTAACTAAATCATTGGGTAAAGAGCTTGCAGATAAGAATATAGCAGTAAATGCCGTTACCCCTGCAGGTGCTAAAACCAGAATTTTGGACCAAATGACCAAAGAACACGTCCAAAGAATGTTATCAAAAGTGCCAAGAGGACGATTTCTTGAGGTTGAAGAGTTTACCTC
This sequence comes from Pelagibacteraceae bacterium AG-426-G02, assembly GCA_003213155.1. GTDB lineage: Bacteria > Pseudomonadota > Alphaproteobacteria > Pelagibacterales > Pelagibacteraceae > Pelagibacter. Next base: position 90,715 of record QCNQ01000003.1, read on the forward strand.
TTTAGTCTGCTGGTTATCTTCTGAGGAAAATACATTCTCAACCGCTGCAGTTTTTGATATCAGTGGTGGTCGCTCGACCTATTAACTTCTTGGTTTTATCTCTACTATTTTAGTTTGATTTAGTTTAGCCCTGCCAAATTTTACATCTTTTGACATCACTGGAGCAAAAATCATTATTGACCAGTAAATTAATAAAATAAAAATGGAAATTGTCTTCATAATTAATATATACGAATAGAAATTGATTTTTGATTGTTTAAATTTTGTCAAAATAATGTATTAACAATTTTTTTTAAAAATTTATGAAAATAATTTTAAAACTTTTAATCAGTCTTTTTTTGTTAACTCAGATAGGTGTAGCTAGTGAAATAAAAGTTTTTGAATTTACCGAAGCTGAACTTTCTCAGCTTGAGGTTAGAAAGGTGAGAGGTGCGGATAATAAGACAAATTATTCGGTCGGATCAAATGAAAATGGTAATTTTTTAAAATCAGTTGCTGATAATGCTGCCTCTGGTTTAGGGAAAGAAGTAAAAATTGACCTTAATAAGACACCTTTTATTAACATTACATGGAAAGTTGAAAAAGATTTATCTGGTATAAAAGAAAACACAAAAAAAGGACATGATTTTGCAGCCAGAGTATTTGCAGTAAAAAAGACTGGTGCAACACCACTTTCTAATAGAGCAATAAATTATGTCTTTTCAAGTAACAACGAAATTGGATTTAGTTCACTAAGCCCTTATACCAAAAAGTCCATAGATAATGTTTTATCTACAACTAAAAATAATCTTAATCAGTGGGTTACTGTTAAAGCAAATGTCAAAGAAGACTTTAAAAAATTCCACGATTTAGATGTTAATGAATTAGATGGGTTAGCTATAATGTCTGATACCGATAATTCTAAAATGAAGGCTATAGCTTATTTTCAAAATATCTATTTTTCAGCAAATTAGTTAATTATTTGATATAATTTTTTCATGCATGAAAATTTTTTTCATAAATTAAAAGTTTATTATGAAGATACAGATTCTGGTGGAGTGGTTTATTATGCTAATTATTTGAAGTATTTAGAGAGAGCAAGAACAGAGGCTCTTTTTTCAATAGGTTATAGTAATAAGAAAGTTTTGAAACAATTTGAATCGTTAATAATTGTTAAGTCTTGTAACATTGAATATAAAAAATCAGCTTTTTTAGAGGATGAATTAACTATTAGATCTTTTGTTAAATCTATAACCAAAACCTCTTTCTTTATGAACCAAATTATAACAAAAGGTGAAGATATTATAGTTGAAGCACAAGTTCATTTAGTTTTCATAAATAATGATGGTAAGCCAGTAAAAATTCCTGAAGAGATATACTCAAAATTTAAACCTTACTTTTGTGACTCAATTAAAGTGTAGAAAATTTTTTTGCTTTTTTAAACAAATTATTAATCATTAAAGGTGTTATAACTTTAGTATTAACATTTCTAGGACTAGGATGGTAACAAGCAATCAATATTCTATTATCAGGAAGTAAATATTTTCTTCCGTGCTTAAATTCAAACTTTTGATTTAAACTAAATTTCTTTTTGTAAATTTTAAGACAATTATCAAAAGCGACCTTACCTAACGCAACAATTACTTTAAGTTTTTTTAATTGTTCTAATTCACTAATAAAATAATCTGAACATTTGATTAACTCATTATTTTTAGGTTTATCTCCAGGAGGCACACATTTCAGTATATTTGTAATGTAAGTAGATTTTAGTTTTAATCCATCGTTTTTTTTTTCTGAGAAATTTTGATTTGATATATTTACCTTATGGAGACTTTTGAATAAGAAATCACCCGATTTATCTCCAGTAAAAGCTCTTCCCGTTCTAGTTCCTCCATGGGCCGCAGGTGCTAAACCTATGATCATTAATTTTGCATTGACGTCGCCAAAACCAGTTACGGGTTTTCCCCAATACTTTTCATTAATGCTTTGTTTTCTTTTTTCAGATGAGATTTTTTTGATAAATTTTGTTAATCGGGGACATTTCCTACAATTTATAATTGTTTTATTTAATTTTTTAAATTTAATATTCATAAATGAAATTTATAAAAATTTTACTTATCATTTTTATATCTTTAACTTCAACGATTAAAGCTGAATCAAATAATAATTTAATCAATGAACTTAAAAATGGAGGTAAAATAATATTTATTAGACATGCACTTGCGCCAGGAGGTGGAGATCCAGAAAATTTTGATATTTTAAATTGTAATACACAAAGAAATTTGAATGAAGTTGGAAGAGATCAAGCAAAACAAATTGGTAATTTTTTTAATAAAGAGAAAATTCCAATTAAAGAGGTGATTTCTAGCGAGTGGTGTCGTTGCAAAGAAACTGCTTCAATTGCTTTTTCTGAATATAAAACTGAAAAATTTCTCAACTCTTTTTTTAGTGAAAAATTTAAAAAAAATAAGAATTTACAAATTAAAAATCTAAGATCTTACATAGATAAATGGGATAAAAAGAAAAATTTAATTTTTGTTACACATTATGTTGTCATTCTTGAAATTTTAGACTATGCACCATCGTCTGGCGAAATTGTAATCTCAGATACAAATTATAAATTGATTGGGAGTATATCTAATATAAAATAGCATTTTATGATTAAATTTTTAATGAAAACATTTCAAACCTTTCCATCAGAGAAAAATTTTGAAAATTGGGAGGTTTTTAATCACGATATTTATTTAAAAAATACCGAGACAAAACAGAAAGAGATAAGAAAAGCCACTTGCACGGCACGATATGATATTGAAAAAGATAAAAAATTTTCGTGGATGGAAAATTATTTTTTAAAAGATTTAGATCCCGAAACGCTTAAAGGTAAAACTTTACTAGACTTAGGTTGTTTTACTGGTGGTAGATTATCAGCTTGGTATGAGAATTATGAATTAGAAAAAGCTTATGGTATAGATATTAATCCAATCTTTAAAGTAGCAGCTGATGAGTTTGCATCAGAAAAAAAAATTAATGCAGATTTTAAAATTGGTATTGGAGAAAAATTACCTTATCAAGACAATTTTTTTGACTTTGTTGTAAGTACAGACACTTTTGAACATGTTCAAAATTTAAAAATTACAATGGATGAATGCTTTAGAGTTTTGAAACCTGGTGGAAGTTTATTAGCTGTTTTTCCACAATTTCTTCAACCATTCGAGTCTCATTTAAATTTTGTCACAAACCTTCCATGTATTCATTGGTTTTTTAATTCTGATAAAGTTTCAAAAAATTACTATGAAATTTTAAAAGAACGAGGAGACTCTGCAAAGTGGTACAATGGAGAAAAATTTAACTTGGAAGAATGGGAAAAGCTTCCAACTTTAAATGGAACCTCTATTAGAAAATTTGAAAAAATATTGGAGAAAAATAATTGGTCAAATGTGAAATGGGTAAAAAGACCAATATTAACAGATGGAAGAAGATCTAAAAAAATATTTTTTAGATTATTAAGTTTTTTATTTTATCCACTTGTTTTTATAAAATACCTGGATGAGTTATTTATGGGTAGAATTTGTGTTATCTGTAAAAAATAAAATTAATTAATTTATGTCATCAAAAAGAGCAATGAAACAAGCACAAAAACAAGGTTATGCTAGACACAGAAGTAACATTACTCAAAGTCGATTTGGTCAAAAAAAAAGAAACTTTACAAAAAAAGGTAAAAAGAATTAACTTTCACTATCAAATTTTTCAATTTTTTTACATGTAGAAATTTTAGAAATTCCTTCTTCATCATTTAAAACAGTTTTCATGTAAACTTCTTGTTTGCCTTTTTCAAAAAGTATTTGAGTATAAAATTGTGGATATCCATGTTTGTGAGTTAAAATTTTTCCATTTTCCTCGTAAATATTTCTTACATATGTGTTAGATTTCTTTACACTTAGATCTGTTAATCTGTATTTTTGATAAGTTTTTTCTTTGTACACATAGTTTCTGACCATGATTAATTCATTTAAATTAAGTATGTATTCATTCTTTAAAAACTCATCTTGTTTGTCGTCACAAGAACTCATTACTATGATCTCAGATTTTAAACTTTGGATGGGTAAAATGAATAATAAAAAAATGATAAAATATTTAACTTTTTTCATGTTTGTCAGCTAAAAATAAACTTATTAAAAATATAGCTGTCCAGCCAAGTCCTAAAAGACCTTTGTATACATTTGTGTCTGCACTCCATATTTTTAGAAACAAAGCTCCAAAGATAAGGCCTATTATGTAAATTATTGATACAATTGTAGTTCTACTCATTTTTTAAATTTTTTTTAAAAAGAGAAATACCATTTTCAATTTTATATGTATAGGACTCTTCAAAACTTTCTAACTGCCATCCAGACAATCTAGCTTTAATTGTTTTAAGATTTTCTATTTTCCATTGATCTGAAGTATCCTCTTGTTTCCAAATTTTTTTTTCATCATTATTTCTGCCACAACCATAACAATATCCAGTTTTAGGATCAGTTTTACAAATGCTTATACACGGCGAAACAATCATAATAATCATTATAGAGGAAAAATTATAAATTTTACAACAAATGTCGTTGGACAAATAGTTTCAATAATATATAAAACTTCAAGATTTGTGGGGCGATGGCGGAATTGGTAGACGCGTCGGTCTTAGGAACCGATAGAGCAATCTGTGAAGGTTCGAGTCCTTTTCGCCCTACCATCAATAGACTATGAAAGTAACAATAGAAAATAAAAAAGGTTTAAATAAAGATTTAAAAGTATTCATAGATAAAAAAACTATGAGTTCTCATATGGATCAAAGGTATGAGGAAATTAAAGGAACTGTAAACCTTAAAGGTTTTAGACCTGGAAAAGTACCAAAGGAAATCTTAAAAAGACAATTTGGAAAAGCAGTTTTTGGAGAAGTCTTAGATAAAGTTATAAAAGACTCTTCAACTAAAGCATTGCAAGAAAATAATATCAAACCTGCGGGTCAACCTAAGTTAGATCTAAAAACTTATGGAGAAGATAAAGATCTTGAATATATTATTTCAGTAACGGAACTTCCAAAGGTTGAAGTTAAATCAATAGAAAATATTAAGTTTGATGAGTATTCAGTAAAAATAGATGATACTGAAGCAGATAAAAGAATTAAG
>QCNQ01000004.1 GCA_003213155.1 Pelagibacteraceae bacterium AG-426-G02
AACCATTTGGACCAATTAGTCCAAATATTTTTCCCTTCTCTACTGACATTGAAATGTCAACATTAGCCTTAACACCGCCAAAAGATTTACTTACATTATTTACTTCTAAAATACTCATTTCAGTTCTACCTGTGCTTTTCGATCTGCCTCATCAACAACTTCGCCAAATCGTTCAGGATATTTTTCTCTCAACCATCCCATAATCCCCTCTGGGAAATAAATAACAATCACGACAATCAAAACTCCTAAAGCAACATATTGCCAACCTAAAAAGAATGTCCAAAATCCTTCTTTGAAAATATGAAACACAGTTGCTCCAATCACAGGACCCCATAAAGTTCCCTTACCACCAAGGATCGCCATCAAGACCATAAATACTCCCATCTCTCTTCCATCAAATGCAACATCTGTTGAGTCTATGTAGCCAACAAGTCCACCCATGATACCTCCTGCTAAACCACAGAAAAATGCTGATACCATCCAACCAATTATTTTATATTTCATCGTTTCAATTCCCATGGCCTCAGCTTTATCCTCATTATCTCTGATCGCGTTAAGAATTAATCTAAATCTTGTTGAGTAAATCGCTCTCACTGCTATGAATGTTAGGACAAGCGCACCAAAACTTAAAAAGTAAAAGAATTCCCCTCTTGCCTCTAATCCACCAACGTTTGGAAAAGGTGGTGTGGTAAAACCTTGTCCCGCTCCAATAATCTCTATACCACCAGAAATTTCTCCTGCAGCAACGCCTAAACCTAAAGTACAAATTGCAAAATAATGTCCTCTAAGTCCTAAGATGGCGTAACCAATTAATCCTGCAACAATAGTTGGCACAACAGCAGCCACTACAAGTCCGGCTGCCATTCCTTGAAAGAACTGTGTGGGCGTATGTACAAAAGTTTTTTCTCCTCCACTTTCTGTCCACTCTGCTAAAGGGAAAAACATACCAACTTGCACTGAAGCACATAAATACATTCCTAAACCATAGAATAAAATGTTCCCAAACGTATTGTATCCCATTTCACCACCCTGAATATTCCAAGTGGTGGCTAAAACAATCAATACACACAAAATAGATAATTGAACTTTAAATGCTGGAAATACAAAGGGTGCAGCGAGTCCAAATATTAAAATTGTAGCATATAATATGACATTTTTATTCATTATTTCAGATACTCTCTTTTTCTTGAAAGTTTAAATCTTCTATAAACAAGAATTAAAACTAATAATAAAAACACTGAACCTATTCTAAATTCTGTACCTAATATATAGTCAGCAAACTCTTCAAATACACCAAGACCCATACCTGACATTGCAACACCAGGTAAATTGCCAAGTCCAGCAACAATCACAATCATAAATGATCTAATTGTATAGGGTAATCCCATATAAGGATGAATTGTAAAAGTTATTGAAATTAATGCTCCTGCAACACCACAAAGAGCAGCGTTTAATCCAAAAGTCGCTGCATAAACTTTTTCTGTATCTACGCCTAAAATCTTTGCAGCTCTAGCGTTTTGAGCTGTTGCTCTGATCGCTCGACCGAGTTTTGATTTTTTCATATAAATTACTAAACCAATAGCAAAAACAATACTAACGAATGCCGAAAATATTTTTGAGTTTGGTAAAACCACTGCACTATCAAATAAAAATGTTGTGCCATAACCTGAATTTGCTAAGACAACATCTGCACCAAATGCAAAGTTCATTAATTGCATAAAAAGAATACTTATGCCGAATGTAGCAAGAATTGAGATAAATAAATCTCTATCAACCACTTTATTAATTACTAATTTATAAATTCCGACACCAACAAAATACATTATTATTGGGGATACAATTACCCCCCAGGCTGGATGGATTCCGTAAAGATACATGAAGTATGCAATATAGCCACCAAGAATAACTAGATCACCTTGTGCAATGTTTATGATATTCATCACTCCCCATTGCAAAGCCATGCCATAAGCAATTAACGCAAATAAAATTCCAAGCAGTATCCCGTCCAAGCAAGCTTGAACAGTTATCATCGGATACTGAAAAACCATGAAATCCATAATTTGCCTCTAAAAAAAATACCCCCTAGAGTTTAGGGGGTATTTAAAGATTTGTTATTATCTGTCAGACCACTTAGGAATTGGGTGAATCAATTTAGCTGATGCCCACTTCAGTGGAGCTACAACTTTGTTTTCACATTTTCCAGCGCCATCACACATTACTTGGAAAAGTACCATCGGTTTGTCAACATTTTGACCACCCGGTGCGAACTTAATATTTCCATAGAATGTTTGCATGTTCGTAGCTGCAAGAGCATCTCTTACTTTCTTTTGATCGAAAGAATTCGCTCTTTCAAAAGCATCTTTGAACACTAACAATGCTGCAGAAGACTCTGCTGATTGATATGGCGGATCATATCCAAACTCTTTTTGGAAGTCTGCCGCATACGTCATACCATCTTTAAAGAAGTTATCTTTATAAGTCAGTGTTTTATGCCATTGAGAAGCACATAATGCATACTGAGAATTTTTACCATGTTGTTTTGATAATTTCGCAGCATCACAATGTGTCATTGCTAACATTGGAACATCAACTTTCATTTCAGCAATTTGTCTGATTGCAGTTAATGCACCTTTTGTGTGTCCTGATACCACAAGAACATCTGGCTTCATTTGTTTTACTTTAACTAATGTTGCAGCCATATCGTTAAGCTCTTTTGGCAGCTTATCGTCGATTATAATTTCAGATCCAGTTTCTTTTGCTGCATCTAAAATACCTAATCTTACGTCTTGTGAAAAAGCATCTTGTTCAAACGCTTGTGCGATTCTTACACCTTTTCCACCATTTAACTCAACTGCTGTTCTAATAGCTACATCAAGATATAAGTTAGCTGGAGCTAAAACTGCAAATAGATATTTGTAACCTTTAGTAAACAAAGATCTAGACGCACCATTTGCTTCCACCATTGGTACACCATATTTTTCTGTTACAGGTGCAATTGCTTTTGTTAAACCTGAACTATAAGGCCCAAGCATAAACTCAACACCATCTTGTGAGATTAATCTTTCTGCTAATTGAGCCGCTCTTTTTGGGTTTGATTCATCATCGTAATAAATGATTTCAAACTTATAAGTTTTTCCACCAACTTTAACACCACCCATACTATTTATTCTATCAACAGCCATGTTATAACCGTTTTGTGTATGAACACCATTAGATGAATATTTTCCAGTCAATGAAATAGCAGCACCTAAAACAATTTTATCACCAACAACCTTTGCAAATGAAACAACTGAAGTTGAAAGTAAAATTGCTACTGCAGAAATAAAACTCAAGATTATCTTGTTTATTTTCATTTTATTTCCTTCTGTTATTAATTAATTAATTCTTAATTAAATAAATAATTTTGTTTTATTGCAAGAGGCAAAAACAACTTTGGATATGTTTAATATTGTTGTGTAACAATAATAATTAACGCAATTATTACTAAAACACTCGCTGAGATTGTATTAATTGTTTTTGGATTTGCTTTGATCCATGTAATTAATTTTTGTGCTAACAAAGCATAACCAATCAAAGATACAAAATCTAAAACAACATAAGTTGTTATTAAAATAAAGAATTGAACAATATAATTGTTATTAAAGTCAATAAACTGCGGAAATATTAAAGGGAAGAACAACCATGCCTTAGGGCTTGTTCCAGCAACTAAAAAACCATCTTTGTAAAAAGAAAAAACACTTTTGGTGCTAATTATTTTTGAATTTACATCTTTTGGTGAAGATTTGTACACATCATAAGCTAAATACATTAAATAAATAACTCCGACCCACTTAAAAAAGTTTAAAAAGTTTGGATTATCCGACAAAAAAGTTCCTATAACAAAAATTACTAAAGTTGCTTGAAATAAATTGGCGGTAACATCCCCTAAAGCTGTCCAAATACAATTTTTAACTCCATAATTCATCGAATAAGAAATAATGACTATCCGAGGGGTACCTGGTGTAATGAATAGAAAAATTATGATCTGTAAAAAAAGGATAAAATCTAGGGGGAGCATAAAAAAAAAGATAGTCCTAAAAAACCGGGAGCTAAAGATGGCTAAGTAGGACTATCAAATCACACTATAACAGATCCTAAAAAAAATGCATTATTGATTTTTTTCAAATATAAAGGATTTATGAAAAAAAAAGGTCACAGGCCAATTACCCGCGTCAAAAATCCAGAGCCAAATCATGAAGATCCAGATTGGGTCATCTGGGCAGCCTGGGCCGATAGGATCACTTTTGAAGATATTGAAAAAAAAACTGGCTACCGAGAATCGGATGTTATTAAGATAATGAGAAAATCTCTCAAACCATCCTCATTTAGATTATGGAGAAAAAGAGTTCATCAAAAAAGTATTAAACACAGAAAAAAATTTGAATATTCAAGAAAACAAATTACTAGTAAAATAAAAAAAGGTGATTATCTATAACTTATGAAAAAAATTACAATTTATACAGGTCCCATGTGTAATTATTGTGAAGCTGCCAAAAGATTACTCACAAGAAACAATGCACCTTATGAAGAAATTGATGTTGCCAAAGTTGATGGGGCAAAAGATGAAATGATTCAAAAAGCAAATGGTAAAAGAACGATTCCTCAAATATTTTTTGATGACCAACATATTGGTGGTTATGATGAGGTTAGAGCGTTAGAGAAAGAAAATAAACTTCTAGAACTTTTAAAATAATATTTTAAAAAACTTTTCTTAAATTCAAAACGATTTCATCGAATGTTTCTGGTCTCATAGCATTATTATTTAATAAATAAAAATCAATATCCAAACCGTTAACATTTTTACTATAAATATATTTTGATTTTAAAATGTCATCACCTTCAATTTTAAAAGCAAAATTAGTATTTTTTTGAGGTAAATAACCAATTGCCAAGTGAATTTTTTGCGTATAGCCTTTTCCTAAAGCTTCATTAAGTTCATAAATAAAAAATAAACTAAAGTTATCATCATAAATTACATCAATACCTACTTCACCATTTATATTATGTAACGCTCCAGAATTTAATTCGGTATCATATTTAGTTGAACTATCACTAATGTAAGAATATTTTATGTTAGATGACCGATGTAAATTAGCTCGGTACTCAATTTTACCATGTCTTTTCATTTTATATTTTTTATTGTTTAATGTTTCAACTGAGGCAATGGATAGTCTTAAATTTCTTGACTGAATACTTTGTTTATCAAATCTCATTGCAGTTTTTCCACTTTCAGAATAGCTACTTAACAATGTGTAACCTAAATCAATTTGAGCAGCAGGAATTAAGATAAGCTCATCTTTTTTAATCTCCTCTTTCAATTTTAAAGTTCCATAAATTTGTTTACCATTTCTATTTCCAGTTAATTTATTTCCATCTAAAACACTTGAGATATCTGAATAAAGTGCACCAATACCAACAACGGCATCTAAAAATCTATTGTCATCTTTTACTGGAGTGGTTGAATAATAGGTTAAATTGTAAGTATCTGTATCTAATTTACTTCCATCAATACCAACTTTCACGTCATTTTCACTATATCTAAACGCTAGGCCTTTTATTTCTAGATCATCAGTAAACTTATCAGCACCAATAGTAATACCATCAGTATAGATTTTTTTCTTTGATGATGTGTCAGTTTCTCGAACTTTACCAAAAGCTAAACTTCCCTCAGCCCAATAAAAGATATCTTTATTTTTACTTTTTTCTTTAGGCGAAGTTGAAACTTGAATAGCCTCAGCTAGAGAAGCTAACATTTGATTAGAAAAATTAAGCTTAATATTTCTAAAGCTTAAATCTTGAAGATCTTTATTTCGTCTAATCCATTTTAAACGATTAAGCGCTGTATCTGTTGAGTGTTCAATTGTTCTATTTGCAATATTAATTTGAGCTTCAGCTACTCCTTTTCTATCTCCTTCTGTAATCTCCGTACATTTTCCAGCAAAAAGATTGAATGGACAAGGCAAGTGATATTCTATAATCATTGAATTCGGACCACCAGAAATAGCAATATGTGAAACATACATTCTTAACCCAGAGGGACTAAAGGTTATACCGTTGGGGTCACCCATTTTTGAACTATCTGAAAATCTTGCTACTGTTACACCACCATCAAAAGATGCTGTCGAAATATTAAAACCCTCAGATAAAGTATATTGATTAATTTCATTTTTTTGTGATCCTACCATAAACAATCTCGTACCACTTTGATTGAAGGCTATACTATTATTTTGAGCTTCATTTGAAGTTTGAGTTTCTAAATCAGCAGATCTGATAAAATTAGCTCCACCCGAAAGATCAAAACTTTTGTTTAATGAATATTGATGCAAGTGATCGCCTGTGCCATCCGTCAGTCCGTTAACAAACATCATTGTACCATCGGGACTAAAAACTAGACCAAATAATTTACCATTCGCAACTTGTGTCGAAACATCAATAAAATTTCCAGTATACGTTGCTGATGATATATCAAATTTTCTAGAGAGTGAATATTCAAATACTTTTGCTTCTGCTCTTCCAGCAATAAACATTTTTGATCCATCATTGTTAAACCTAACACTAAATGGTCTACTACTACTATCTTCATTCAGTGAAAAGCTATGGGCAAAAACAGATGTCGATATGTCGTATGGTGTTGATAGAGTATATTCAAATACATCGTCGTCAGTAGTATCAATAGTAAACATTTTTTTTCCATCATTACTTAATGTAACTTCTCTAGCGTCATTTAATTGAGCTGAAACATCAAATGATCGTATTGCATAATTGGAGGTATCAAGATTGCCACCGCTTGTTATAAAATTAGCATACGCGTTTTGAGAAAAAAAATAAGTTATTAGAGTCAAAAAATTAAATAAAAATATGTAGATTTTATTTTTTTTCATAATCACTTTATAAAAAATATATTTGGAATTTGAAAATATTAAAAAGTACCAGAAATTTCAAGATTTGCACCATAGTCTGGGATTTTATTCATTAAACTATAGTTAGAATTTAATTTGATATTTAAATTACCTAAATTTTTATTAAAGCTGATATTGGCATAATTTTGATTAAGGGGATCAAAATCTAGGGCAAAATTATTTCCATCCATTTCTTTTGAGCGGCTAATTTTAATTATAAATCGTTCTGTAATACCTTTGCCAAACAAACTCCGAGTTGATCCACTGTTATTTAAAGTTGGTCCTTTAAGTGCAAATGTTTTTTCATATAACGGTGATAGAGTGAGACCATTAGGATAAATCAGTTCAAAACCTAAGCTAGTTCTTAGATTTGGTCTATGATATGCTCCTTCAATTGTATCAGTGTTTACTTGATTAGAGCCTACTAGAGAATAATTGAAGTCAATATCACGAGACATATCATAATAAAATTCTATTCCTCCCATCGGTTGAAAGGTTTTATCGTTTATTGTTATCTGATCTGCCTCAAATAAAAATCCACTGGAAATTTGTCCAGTTGTAAACGTATCTTTATCGTATCTTATGTTTTGCGTAGGTGAGTCGATTACATCACTTAAAAAATCTGTATATTCACCTAATTTTGTAATTCCAAAAGTAAATTTTGTTGTGGGAGTTAGGTTTAATTTACCATAGGAATTTTTAGTTCTAAAATCTATAGCGGTAAACAATTGTTTACCGTATCTTTGTCCTGATTTTTTTCCTAAATAATGACTATCTATTTTGAGCGCACTTAGGCCTAAAACTGCATTTAAATAATTTTCTTTATCCTTGGGCATAATGCCATATAAATTCAAAGTTAAAGAGTCCATATGAATATTTTGTTTTGTATAGACAATGTTGGATCTGCCATTACCATATCTTATTGCCCAACCAAAAAATTTATTATCACTAAATTTTCTATCAGCACCAAATGTTATTCCTTCATTTCTAATATTTTTTGCGTTTTCAAACCCTAGTTTATCAAAATGACTTAACGATAAGTCACCTAAGCTCCATGAAGACCATTTAGACTTTTTCTGATCCTTTTTTTTTGTACTTACAAGAGTAGCTATCTTTTTTTTAGCAGCTGGCTCCAAACTCATTGCTAAACTCTTCAATAAAGGATTTGGATAATTTATGTTGATGTTATGGCTGGTGAGGTTTTCTCCGTCTCTATTTCTCTTGATCCATTCAAATCTTCTAAAAATTGAGGAAATATTTAAGTCAATATTTTGCTTTGCTAATTCAACTTGTGAACCAATACTCGCAGTTGGATTGGATACACATTCTACAACTCCGTAAGGACATTCTAATTGATATACACTAGTCATATCAGCCGTGCCACCATCTTGAGCATCTATTATATAAAGCAGCATACCTCCATCACCAAATTTAAAACCTGTTACTAAACCAGAATTACCATCAAAACTCACAACTGATTTACCTACCAAACTTGCAGTAGACAAATCGTAGTTTTTTTCTAAACGAAATTGAAATATTGCCGAATCGGCTCTAACTTGATCACTAATTAATATGAAAAAGGCACTACCAGTATCATTAAAATTCATATCCACAGCAAATTGATTGCCAGCAGCAGTATTTAATTCTGTGCCAGTAAGATCAAGTGTATGAACTAAAGTTATTGACGTAACATCAAATGGTGAACCTAAATCGTAGGTTTCTACTTTTGTTATATCAGCATTGCCTCCTCCTTCTAACCAATACAGCTTTGTTCCATCACGATTAAAAGCAATACTACCATAATTTGGTTCTAAATCATGATAAAGATCAAATTTTGCAGTGCTTAAATCAAAAGGGGTAGATAATGAAAACTGCATTAAATATGATGGACCATTAACTAAAAATATTTTATCTCCGCTTGCACTAAACTCCATATCATAGATTCTGGTCCAAACTGAATTATTACCAGCACCTACTACTCCCGGAGCCCCACCATCACCAGCTATTGTTAATAAATCAAATCTATCCTGTGAGCAATCATTTCGAATTGTATTAAGATCATATGGTTTCCTTAGTCTATACATTGTTATGTCGTATCCAGCTGGACTTTGTATCAATTCATTAGCAGTAAAATATTGTAAACCATCATTACTAAAAGCAATATCGGTTGGTCTCTCTGCACCATCTATTTGTATAGCTTTTCCGTCATGAGTTAGACATGTTAATCCTGCATTGACTGGGTTGCCAGGTATATGTCTTGATAACCATGTTACAGTCAGGGCCGCTGCAAAAGCAAGTGTAGAAAAAAAAATCCCAAAAGAGATTAGGAATATTTTTTTTTTAAGAGAATCTTTTAATAAAGATTTTAAGATCTTTTTTAATTCTAATTCTCTAAAAGTGTTCATCAGACAAATTTATAGTTTGATTGAGAAATGAGTCAAAAAAAAATTCAGTTAAAAAACTAATAAAACTAGGATATTTATCGAAGGATACTAAGGGGATCGTAATAACAACCTATTTCATCTACTGTCTCAAAAAATATTTTATTAATTTCTGCAGAATGAATAGTTGGACAAATTCTTTCTGCCTCTAAATTATTTGCATATTCTTTTTTTACTTCATTGATTGCTAATGAACTTGATAAGGAAGTTGTTGCTTGAGCGAAACTTCCTGTATGCGCTAGTGTTAAAGCGGGGCTTACCATTGCGGAGTATTGAGTACAATTACTCAACAAAGGTAATAAAAATAGTAAAAATAAGATTCGTTTCACAACTGCAATCTACATAAAAATGATTAATTTTAAACAACCAATTTATTCAATTTGGGTTTCAAATTATTTCTTCTTTATCAGCTCAGTATTATTAATGTTTATTGCCATACAAGTGATGTCATCTCTTAACTTTTCTGCACCCCAGTTAAGCTCTTTTTCGATAGCTTCGACGATGGACTTTGGTGTGACCTGTGACATTTCGTTTATAATTTTTTGCACCCCTTCAGCTCCTAACTCTTCACCATTTTTCATATATCCTTCAGTTACTCCATCCGTGTAAACGACAAAAGTTTTATCTTTAAGATTAATAGTATTTGATTTCACCATCGACTCGGTAAAATATTTAACAATACCAATGGGTGGCATGTCTGATTTGATATATTCATAATTTTTATTTTGATCAAAAGTAAGAATGCTTTCATGACCTGCATTAATAAAAACTAGCTCGCCAGTTTTAATATTTAATTTGCCAAAAACAGCAGTAACAAACATTCCTTTAAACTTTGCTTCTACCAATTCATTATTGACACCAAAGACAACTTTTTCTAAAGGAAATTTTAAATTAGTAAGTGTTCTAAAAATTGAGGATGCTTTTGCCATATACATTCCAGCTTTAACCCCTTTGCCAGATACATCAGCTAAGGTGAAAAAATATTCTTCAGGTGTTGATCTGACAACGTCAAAATAATCTCCAGAAACATCTCTTGCTGGAACGTTTTTGGCAAAAATAAAGTTTTCAAACTTTGAAATATCAGGGAATAAGCTTTTTTGAACTCCAGCAGCAAGTTCTCGTTCTTTTAAAAGTTTAGCTTCTTTTTGTAAATTAGCTAAAGCCATTTTATTTTCTTCAATAAACCTAAAATATAACCCTGTTAAAAATGTTATTGTTACAATGAAAATTGGATAACTAAAATCTACTAACTCTGATCTAAATTTATAAATTGAAAAACCAATAATGATAATTGCGAGAATATTACCAAAGAAGATTGACAAACTA
Source organism: Pelagibacteraceae bacterium AG-426-G02 (assembly GCA_003213155.1). Classification (GTDB taxonomy): domain Bacteria; phylum Pseudomonadota; class Alphaproteobacteria; order Pelagibacterales; family Pelagibacteraceae; genus Pelagibacter. The sequence goes on from QCNQ01000004.1 coordinate 10,706, forward strand.
TATTTCGGTTTAATTTTTTGCGATAAAATAAAAGTTAATAATGCAACGATAATAGAAAATATCAATTCAAAGATATAAGTGTTTGGATTTCTTATTAAATAAGATTGATCTAAAATATTTTCAATAACATTTGCATGAACCTCTACTCCGGGAATAGTTATACCAAGTGGGGTTTTAACTAAATCGAATAAACCTTGAGCTGATGCACCAATTAAAACGTATTTATTCTCAAAAAAACTTTTTTCAAAATTACCATCATATACATCACCAGCTGAAATATATTGTTTCTTTTGTGATTTTTTATATTTAATCCAAATAATACCATTGGGATCAGACTCTACTTTATAAGGTCTAGCACTTATTCTTTGAATACCCACCTCATTTAATTCAACGTAAATGTTTTTTTGTTTTGATCCAACTCGAACCATTTCTAAGCCCATGGTTGGATATATCTTTTTATTAAACTGAACTATTAAAGGAAGGGATCTAATAATACCATCGAGTTGATCTAAAAAAGAAATGGATCCTAAACCTTGAACATTTTTTTCTAATTTTTCTAATGAACCTATTGAATAAGGATAGGCGTAAGTGAATTCCTCTGGCTTTCCTCCTTTAGAAAGAAATCGTGCTTTTGCTTTTCGATTATAATTAGCGTGAGAAGGTACGTTACTTCCCAATACTGCAATAATTGATTTTGACTCTTTTAATTTTTCAGCGAATAAATCATCTGGACCTTTAAGATTTTGTAATTCAGAAACATCTGATGGAATTAGATTATATGATTTGATAATTTCATCAGGAGATTGTTTATCTTTTTCAGTGAAAAATATATCGAACCCGATTGCCTTTGGATTTGAAGTGTTTAGTTGATCTAAAATTTTTGCAAACACTGTTCTATTCCATGGAAATTGCCCAAACTTACCAAGGCTTTGTTCATCAATATCAATGATGACTACTTCACTCTCTTTTTCTTCAGCAAATATTTTTTGATACAAATCAAAACTTAAATAAGAAACTGACTTAATAAATGCTGGATTTAAAATTTTTAAAAAAATTAATAAGGTTAGTACAATTAAGAAAACAAAATAGTTTAGATTTTTTTGTACAAAAGCTTCCACAAGGAGAAATTTATATCTAATTTAAGCAATGTAAATGAAACTTATTAAGAACTAGCTAATTACTTCTTTTTTCTTCTTTTCTTCTTAGCTCTTTTCTTCTTAGCAGCTCTTTTCTTTTTAACGATCTTTCTTTTCTTCGCTACTTTTTTCTTAATCTTCTTTTTAGGTTTTTTCTTTTTGACTACTTTCTTTTTCTTCTTAACTTTTTTCTTAACTGCTTTCTTTTTCTTTTTAGCCGGTTTTTTCTTCACTGCTTTTTTCTTTTTAGTAGCTTTTTTCTTAGTAGCTTTTTTCTTAGTAGCTTTTTTCTTTTTCGAACCTTTTTTAGTAGCTTTTTTCTTTTTCGAACCTTTTTTAGTAGCTTTTTTCTTTTTACCTTTTTTCTTATCTACTTTTTTTGCTTTTTTCTTTTTATTCTTTTTCTTTTCTGCTTTAGCTTTTTTCTTTTTAGCTTTTTTCTTTTCAGCTCTTTCTTTTTTAATAGCTACTTTTTTCTCTTTATCTTTTTGAATATTTTCTTTGATTATTGATTTAATTTCTTCTTTTTCAAAACCCATAGACTTAAGCTCTTTTCTTAATTGCTTTTTCATTTCTTTTCTCTTACCTTTCTTTTCTTCTGGTGAGAGCTTAGCAACTCTTAGGGCTTTCATCTTTTTGTTAAATTTCTTTAACTGGTTTTTAGTAATTTTTTTGGCTTGTCCGGGTGCTTTACCTTTCGTCATTGACGCCATGCTGTATGGATTATCAAGTAAAGTTGAACCTAAATTGTTTCCAACTAAAACTGCCCCTGGTCTCATTCCTAAAGTATTATTTTTTCCTGGGCCGATTAATAAAGTATCAGTTTTACCTTTTGATACAATTGTTTGAAATTCTGTTCCTCGTGATCCAAGTGTTCCTTCTGGCACTTCTACTGTTAAACTATCAGGATTTTTTTTACTAATTAAACCAGAGATAACTTTTAAACTTCCTTGTTTAACACTTGCAACTATTTTTCCATCATTTGTTGCAGGATCAAATATAAATGTATCCATCACAACTTCTGAGTCTTCACCGATAGTAAATGTTGATTGATCTAAAAGTAAAATTTGTGTTCCAGATCCTGCACCAGCAACAATTGTTTCGTTTAAATAAATTTTGTCACCAGCTTTTAATTCTCTTGTTTCAGTTTTAACAGTTCCTGAAATTGCACCAACAATTCCAACTAATTGTTTTTCAATGGTTAATTTTTCCTCAGCAAAAACACTTGTGCTGATCATTAAAATTAGACCTGTTACAACTGACAAAAATTTTTTCATCAACGTAAAACTAACAAAAATATAAAAAAAATAAACTTTAAAAGCTCAAATTGGACGTCAAAAAAATCAATTAATAAGCGATTTTCGAAAAAAATTAATTAATTAAGTTTTAAACCCTTGGAAAAACTTAATGCGAAGGAATCGGCTAAATAATCATAGTTCATTATATTAGCTTCAGAGAAAGTTTTTTCATAAGACAAGTTAATAAACAACGATCTGTTTGGATCAATTATTGGAAAGATATCTCCAATAGCTTTAGTAATCATTATATCTGTTGTTGTTGCGTGATCAGATCTTAACTTTGTAGAGTCGACTGAAGTATCCGCAGCTTTGTAATCATTAAAACTAGTTGAGGCACTCCATGCAATGTATGCCCATGGAAATGCAAAATTTAAACCCAAACCAAATTCATATGTTTCGTAATCATTTCCAGCATCAACTTTTGCATCACTATCGCTGTAACCTAAACTTAGTGAGCTAGAAATTATTGGAGTTAAAATTAAATCATAACCAAAAGTATAACCATGTCCTATTGCATTAGTTTCATCGGCTGTTGTGTCTTCTGAATTTTGATTTGCCTTAGAGTCTGAATAAGAATACCCATAACTAAAGGAATGTCTTTCTCCAACTGTAAAAAATCCTCCTACTCCTAACATCAATGAAAAACTGTCTGCATCGTGCTGTGCATCAGTTTTACTCATGATTATATAAGGACTCAAACTTTGATTACCTAAAGTGGTATCCAAACCAATTGTTAAACCATAGCTTTGAAAATCATCATCAGCTTCTTGATATTGATTAGATGTTGTATGACCAAAATTTAATAATAATGACGACTCTTCACCAACAGGTCTTGTTGCTGTAATACCAATCGAGGCACTTTCAGTTCTATCATGTTTTGGCGATGTAAAAGCTGCGATTGAACCTGAATCATATTTTAATCTTGTTTTAGATACACTATTTACGTTATTAGAAAACGTTGCACCAAAACCAACATCGGCTGTAAAATTCCACAAACTTGGTTCACGATCTCTTAACTCTTCTTCAATTTCTTGTAATGTTTCTAAGTCTTCTGCTGAAAGATCTCTTCTTAATTTCATATCTTCAATAATAGTGTTAGCTTTTTCTGGAGAGTCGACTTGGACTAAAACAGATAATAAATATAATTTAATTTCAACATTGTCTGGATAAAGCATATTCAATCTTTCAAGTGTTGAGATTGTTTGTTTAAAGTTACCAACTTTCCCTTGTTGTTGTGCGTACTTTAAATTTAAATCTAAGTTATTTGGATCTTGTAAGATTTGCATGTAAGTAATATTTTTTTCTGATGAAAAAACAGATGTCGAAATCAACAGAATTATTGATATCAAAAATAATTTAAATTTTACGAAATACAAAAACATAAAAATGAAAAGATATTAAGTCTATATTTTTTTTCAATTAATTAATTTTAGAAATTACTCTTATTTTCCAATACTTATTAAAGTTAAGTCATCAGATAATTTTTTATTTTGGCTAGACCCTATTACAGATTGAGTAATGCTATCTAATTGCTTAATAGTATCTTTATTATAATTTTGCTCGATGATACCAATTGAACCATCAATCCCTACTTCTTCTCCTTTATCGTTTAAACTTTCTGACAATCCATCAGTAAAAGCATAAAACCTTGAACCATTTAATTTTGTTTTATGAATGTTGTAAACACTTTTATCTTTTTGTTTAATCACACCCAATGGTGGCGCTGAACTTTCAAACTGATCATATTTACCTTGTCCGTTTCTTAAAATTGCAGGTTGATGACCTGCATTCACCCACCTGATTTCATCTGTAATTAAATTATACTCGCCAACAATTGAAGTTACAAACATACCAGCAGTTTTAGTATTATTTAAATCATTGTTCATATGAAAAACCATTTCATCAGGATCTACTTTTGATTGTGCTAAAACCTCAAACAAAGTGGATGCTTTAGCCATGACCATACCCGCATGGATTCCCTTACCAGCAACATCTGCAATTATAAAATAAATGCTATCGTTGTGAGGATAAAAACTAAAAAAATCACCTGACACTTCTCTTGCTGCAATATTAATTCCATGGACAGGATAATTTTTTAAATTTCTTTTTGGTAAAAAGTTTTCTTGAACTTTAACTGCAAGTTTTACTTCTTTTGAAATTCTCTCACGCCACTTATTTTTTTCATCTTCACTAGTCTCAAGTTTGCTCATAAGTTTATTATAATAAAGACCAATCACGCCCCCTGCTGTAAAAGGATCTTGTGGGCCTCTGATTTTAAGATCACCAGACTCTGATTGTTTATCTAAAATAGAAATTAAATCATGCTCAATAGAGACAGCATTATGTTCTGCAATATTTAAACCTAATTCTTCTTGAACAGGACTAACTCTTAATGGATAAAATTTGTTAAAAAGACTTAAAATTATAAATGAAGATATAAATGTAAATGCACCAATCGAAATGATACCAATTAATTGAATTTTAATTTGAGAAAATCTATCAAGACCCGTATCTAAAATACTTAAATCACTAAATAAACCAACTGCTAATGTTCCCCAAACTCCCGCAGCCAAGTGAACTGGCACCGCTCCAACAACATCATCAATTTCAAATTTATTTAATACTTCGTTTATGATAATTGCGATAATTGCGCCAACGATCCCAACAAAAATTGAGGTAACTGAAGTCATTGAATTACATCCGGCAGTAATTGCAACTAAACCTGCTAGTGGACCTAAAATGATATAAAATGGATCTGGCTTTTTGAATCTTAAATATGAAATACCTAATCCGGTTAACAAACCAAAAGCTGCCGCTAAAAAGGTATTGATTAAAATTAATGGAACTGCTTCATCCATAGCACCATTACTTCCACCATTAAAACCAAACCAACCAAACCACAAAATAAGTGTACCTAGCACTGCTAAAGGAAAACTTGAGCCAGTAAACTTTCCTTTATTTGCATCTGAATACTTACCAATTCTTGGGCCTAAAATAATAACTGCTGCTAACGCAATCCATCCACCCACAGAGTGAACAATAGTGCTTCCAGCAAAATCAACAAAACCTAAATCGGATAACCAGCCAGTTGTTTTAACGGTTCCTGTTATTGCTAAAAGTTGATCAACAGTATCATACTTTGAAAGATAACTTGAAGACCAAGCCCAGTGACCAACAATTGGATAAATAATTCCAGTCGCTAAAACTGTCATGATTAAATAACCATTAAATTTCATTCTCTCCGCCACTGCACCTGAGATAATTGTTGCCGCTGTTGCAACAAACATTGCTTGAAAGACAAAGTAAGTCATGTACTCCGCTTTATCTGTTTTAAAGAAAAATAAATCGGTACCAAAAAATCCATTGTAGGAAGTACCAAACATCAAACCAAAACCAAAAATCCAAAAGATAACAACCGAAACCCCAAAGTCTGCAGCATTCTTTAATGCAACGTTAATGCTATTTTTGTGTCTAGATAAACCTGTTTCCATACACATAAAACCTGCTTGCATGATGAAAACTAAAATTGCGCAATCAATCACCCATAAGGTGTCGATATTACTCGTTAAAACATCTATTACTTCTTGAGCCATATCTTTATCCATGATTTTAATTAACTACCAAAACAAATTCAACTAGCAATTGGTAAAGTGCTCAAAATGATTTTTTTATAATTGATCGTTATTAAATTAACATCCCTCAGATGGTTGAACACCACCTCTTCTTCTAACTTCAAGAGTGCATAGAGTGGAAGCACCACCGACAAACTCTTGAGCTATTACAAGAAAATTATTTGAGTCAGTTCCTCCAATACAATATCCATAACCACCGTCCCTTGGTATTGTTCGATCACCATCAAATAAGGCTATTTCAATCTGTACAATAGTTTCCACGCCGTCATCGCTACTAGGGGACCGAGGAGCACATACTTCAGAAGAATCTGTTTTAAAGTAACTTCCTGAATTAGCATATTGTTCGGATTGAGCTAAAGCAATCTGTGCCATAAGATTTTTGGCTGCACTTGCTTTAGCGCTTTGGATATAACCTGAGTAAAGAACCATCCCAGTTGCTGAGAGAATTCCTATTATAGCTACAACCACCAAAAGCTCAATTAAACTAAAACCTGAGCTTCTGGTGATCATAAGTTTTCTTATCTAAAAATGTTATTCCGCAACATCAATTTCATTTGCAACTCTGTCAGCTGCGACTGCACATGCCTTTGGTCCATCGGCATCTTCTGTAGTTGCATCAAAGCAAGTTGTGACTGTTATAGTATTACTAGAAGCTACTACGTTTACGTAACCTCTGTCTGCTTTTTGATCGTGAGAAGTATTCTCTGATCTAACAGCACCTACAGATGTTGCATACGGATTTTTGAAATCTGTAAGTGCAGAAACAGCAGCAGCAGCAATCGTGCCACCAGTTCTGTTTTCACAATCAAATTCACCAGCTGCTGTTCCAACATCTAGACCAAAAGCTTTTTTGGCACCGACGTTACATTTTTGATCTTCAGCAGCAATATATTTAACCACAGAAGCGTGATTTGATTTAGCTGATGATTTTTTGGCACCTTCAGTGTATCCAGTATAAGCAACAGTTCCAACTGCAGCCAAAATACCAATAATCGCAACTACGACTAGTAGTTCGATAAGCGTAAAACCTTTATTATTTCTCATGGTTCCTCTTTGTATTAATTAAATTAATTTAATAATATGATTTTTAAATATTTTTTTCTAATATGTAAATAAATTAAAGTAGCATTAATAAGCTTTTTTTTTGTGGAAAATAAATAATATCTGCTCATAATGAGCTAATTTAACAATTTATGACATATAAAATAGAGGAAATTGATACAAAACGAATAGTTCACTTAAATGGTGAAATTGATATGGACGTTGCTGATAAAGCTAGACAGACAATATTACCTTTGATCGAAGCAGGTCACGAAGTTCATTTAAATTTAAGTAAAGTTGAATATATGGACTCCTCAGGAATTTCAGTGCTCATTGAAAGTAAAAAATTATCAGAACAAAAAAATACAAAATTTGAATTGGTTGAAGTCAGTAAACCGGTTGAAAAAGTTTTAGCAATGGCGAGGAAATTTTTATGAGTTACAAAGTGACTGAAGAAGGAAATGTAGCAACAGTTCATCTTGATGGTGAAATTGATATGGACGTTACTGAAAAAGCAAAAGAAGTTATTTTCCCACATATTGATGCTGGAAAAGAAGTTCATCTAAATTTAAGTAATGTTCAATATATGGACTCGTCTGGAATTTCAGTATTAATTGAAAGTCACCAAAAAGCTTTAGAAAAAAATACAAAAGTAATCATAAAAGAAGTAAGTAAATCTGTTTTAAAAGTCATCATGATGGCAAAATTAGAACAAATATTAAATTTGGAATAATTACTAATGAGTGAATTAGCTCACACAAATCATACCGAAAAAAAAGATTTCTTAGTACGATCATCAAGTTTAAAAGATGTCAGAAGTTTTTGCAGGGAAGTTTTTGAAAAACTTCATATTGACCAAAGTTTAAAAGATGAATTAGTTTTAGCAATTGCCGAAGCAGCACAAAATATAGTTAAACATGCTTACAAAGACTCACCTGATACAGAAGATAAAATGGTTGTACAAATAAGTTGTAAAGAAAACAAATTACAAATTGGTTTTTATGATATGGGTACACCAGTGGATCCTGGAAAAGTTAAACACAGAGAAATTGACAATGTTAAACCGGGTGGTTTAGGAACTTTTTTTATTCAACAAATAATGGATGCAGTTGAATTTAAAGATGGAAAAAAACCTTGGATCAATCACTTAGTTTTAACTAAGCAATTATAAATTTTTAGCCAATTAAAGCTCCAACATTGAAAATTGGAGAGTACATCGCGATCATTAATCCTCCAATCATGATACCCATAAAAACAATCATAATTGGTTCAATTAATGATGAAAGGTTATCAACAGTTGTGTCAAATTCAGCTTCATAATATTTTGCAACTGATCCAAACATTTCATCGAGTTGTCCAGTTTGTTCCCCTACTGAAATAAGCTGAGAAAAAGTTGGAGGAAATAAAGGATCTTTTAAAAATAATTTTGTTAATGTGTCTCCAGAAAAAACCCCTTTTTTTACATTTTCTAAAGACTCTAAAACTACCACATTGGTACTAACTGATTTAGAAATTTCTAAACTTTCAAGAAGGTTAACACCTGCAGCACTTAAGTTTCCCATGATCAATGAAATTCTAGCTAGCATAGATTTTAATATCATGTCACCGAAAATTGGTAGTTTTAAAACTTGTTTATGCCAAGCGTATTTCATTTTTTCATTCTTGGAGGTAATATATCTAAAACCTAAAACAAAACCGATTAAACCAAACAGTAAAACTTTTCCACCAGTGCCTCTTAAAAAGTCACTCATAGCCATTATAGTTGCTGTTGCAGTGGGTAATTCTATACCCATTCCATCATACATTTTAGCAAATACCGGAACAACTTTAACTAACATGAATGCACTAACTGTTACAGCAACTGTAAACATAATACTTGGATACATTAAAGCTGATTTAATCTTCTTTTTAATATTCTCCTTTTTCTCAAGAGACTCGACAATTTTGAGCAAAAATACATCTAATTTACCACTGGCTTCCCCAGCTTTGATTAAGTTAATGTAGACATTATCGAAAAGCTCAGGATATTTTTCAAAACACTTTGATAAAGTAACTCCACCTTCTAAGCTTTTTCTAATATCTTCGATAATGTCTTTCATAGCGGGACTTTCAATTTGATCTCTTAACATTCCCAAAACCTGTAAAATCGGCAAACCTGCTTTGACCATAGTTGCAAATTGTTTTGAAAATATTAGAACATCCTCGACTTTTGCCTTCTTTTTTCCAAAAAGGCTAAATCCTTTACCTTTTTTCTTCTCTTTTACCTCTGTTTTTCTCTTTTTTGACGAACGAACTATATTCGTTATGATAATTTTTTGTTCTTTAAGCTTATGAGATGCCTCATCTAAATTAAGCGCTTCAATTTCTCCATCTACATATTTGCCTTCAGATATGCCTTTGTAAGTAAATGCTTCCATAAATTAACAATTATTTATCCCTCAGACAAAACTCTTTCAAATTCTCTAAAATTTAGTTCACCTGATGCAATTAATCTTCTACCCATATCTTGCATTGTTTGAAAACCTTCTTTAACTGCAATTTCTCTTAATTCAGGAGTTGTGGCCTGTCTTAGAATTGCTTCTTTAAGAGGCTTAGAAACCGATAGTATTTCATAAATACCTTGTCTGCCTTTATATCCTGTGTCTTTACACTTTGGACACCCTTTACCTTTAATTGCTTTTACCCTTGATGCAACTTCAGCAGTAAAACCCAAATCTTGTAGAACTTTTGGAGTTACATCATCATCAGGAACTTTACAATCTTTGCAATTTTTTCTTGCAAGTCTTTGGGCTACAACAAGTTGACAAGCAGCGCTGATTAAATAATCAGGCGTTCCCATATTCTGTAATCTAGTAATTGTACTTGGTGCATCATTAGTGTGCAACGTACTAAATACTAAGTGACCCGTTAAAGCAGCTTTCAAACCGATATCAACAGTTTCTTTATCCCTCATCTCTCCAACTAGAATAATTTCAGGATCTTGTCTTAAAAAAGATCTAAGAGCTTTAGCAAAAGTAAAACCAATATCATCTTTTATTTGAACTTGTCCTACACCATCTAATTCATATTCAACAGGATCTTCAGCAGTTAAAATATTTAAATGAGGTTTACTTACTTCCTTCAAGATACTGTATAAAGTAGTTGATTTACCAGAACCTGTGGGACCTGTTACAAGAATTAGACCTTGAGTACTATGAATTGACTTTCTTAAACTTTTTAAATCTTGCTCTTCAAAGTTAAGTTGCTCTAAAGTTATATCTCCCGCATCCTTGTTAAGAACCCGCATTACAATTCTCTCATTATTTGCTGTAGGTAAAATTGAAAGCCTAAGGTCAACTACCTTGCCTTCAATTTTAAAGTTTATTGCACCATCTTGGGGTAATCTTCTTTCAGCAATATCAAGTTTACCCATAATTTTAAAACGTGTTACTACCGCGCCGTAATTATCATGAAGAAATTTTCGATACTGTTCTTGCTCAGTAAGCATACCATCAAGTCTATATCTTACTCTTGATGTGAACCTATAAGGTTCAATGTGAATATCACTGACACCGCTTTTAATTGCATCTGCAACAACAGCAGTACTGAATTTTATAACTTCAGATTCATTTTCGATTGCCTCAATATCCTCTTCTGGCGTATTTTCTAACACCTCTCCCGCTTCACCTAGATCAGAATCAAAAGTTTTTTGTTTTTCTTTATTTTCTTCTCTAATGGTTGCAGCAGTCACCTCTCCACTTTCATTTGAAATTTTTTCTATGTACTGAGAAATCTGCGTTAAGGGTGCCGCATGTAACTCAATATTTTTTTTTGTTATTGCTTTTAAATTTCTCATTAAATTTAGTTTAGAGCTATCAGGAATAGCTATGTGTAAAGTTTTGCCATCAATTTTAAAAGGTGCAACGAAATTTACTTTTATATAATTAGATGGAAGAACAGTTTTGATCTCTTCAGAAACTTCTTGTTTGGCAAGATCAACAATTTCAAGATTTTGCTCTTTAACTAAAATATCAAGAATTTTTTTTTCATCAGTTAACTTAAGGTCAAATACAGCCTCAATTTGAGATTTATTTCCCTCAGTACTAGTCTTCTTTATATTTATTAAATCTTTTCCAGAAATTACATCATTATCAATTAAAACATTGATTAAATTAATTTCACTTTCTCTGCTTATCTTTAACATATTATTATAAAATTCTTGGAGCGATAAACACCAATAAGTCAGTTAATTTATCAGATTTACTTGTCCCTTTAAACATTTTTCCAACGATAGGAAGATTTGCTGCGCCTGGGACTTGACCTGCTTTATCAGAAACAGTATTTTTCTTTATTCCACCAATTACAACGATATCGCCGTCAGCAACTAGTAATTTTGTAGCAATTTCCATGGTGTTTATTCCAACGCTACCAGCATTCTGTCTGTTTGGAGAGTCATTGTTTACTTTTACATCTAGAAGCACATTTCCATCTCCAATGATACTAGGTGTTACTGTCATAACCAATGCTGCATCAGTAAATGTGTCAGCGCCATCACCTCCCGCTACAGGAATTTGTTCACCTTGTTTGATTGTTGCAGTTTGATTATCTAAAGAAAATATTTTTGGATTAGAGATTATTTTGGATATACCTTTTTTCTCCATTGCTTCCAATTCTACTTTTAACACCGCTGAACCTGTTTTTTTTAATATTCCTATACCTGAAGTAGCCCCAGCAGCGGGTAAATTCATTAATGTATCTTTTCCATCACCAAGGTTTGAAGTGTCATCGGATATAGAAGAGTCTGTCCCAGATGGCGCACCTACGGAAGTACCACCAAGAGTACCTCCTGCTCTCATATCTTGTCTTGCAAAAGCACCTCCTAATTTTTTACCAAGCTCTTGCTCAAAAGAAGACTCGGCCTCTACTATGTATACCTCCATTAAAACTTGTTTAGTTCTAACATCAATTTCTCTTAAAACTTTATCGACTACATCTAAATCTTTTTCTTTACCTCTAACAATAATAGAACGAGTAGTTTTTTCCTCTGTAACTTGTATAGGCATAAATGAACCTGCACCACCGCTAGAAGTAAATAGTTCAGTTATTGTAGCTTTGGCTTCTGCTGGAGAAATATAGTATAGTCTAAATATTTCTGAAATAATTGGTTCAACTGAGTCCTCTAATTCAACTTTCTTTTTAACAGCTTGAGCTCTTGCAGATTTATAACTTTCTTGAGAAGTTAATGTTGCCGGAGTAGCTACTCTTATAATGTTACTAGCAACATCAATGTCTGCTGCATAATTTTTCATATCCAATAAAGCATTAAAAGCTTTATCCCAAGGTACATCTGTCAATGAAGCTGTAACTGACCCAGCAACATCCTCACCCACAAGAATGTTCACATTACCGATTTCTCCCATTAATCTCATGGTTTCACCGTAGTCCATATTTTGAAAATTAAATGTTACGTTTTGTTTTAAACTTACATATTCCTCGGGAATTAAAAGATAATTTTTTTCTTTAACTGCAGATAGTTTTTTTCTTTTTTTAAGTTTTACAACATCTCCTTCTACTGGAGTTGGGCCCATCTCCGCCATTTTATCAATTTCTGCTTTACCCATTTCTTTAACATCAGTCTTAATAAGTGGAGTATTGTGCTTAAAAATTTTGCTAGATTTTTTCTTACCCGTAGCGGTACAGCCTGCAACTAATAATCCTACAACAATAAAGCTTGTAAATATTTTTAAAAAAGATTTTTTCATCAATTGTTTCTCTCTATAATTTGATTTTTGAAATTAATTACAACTAAGGAATCCTCACCATTTTCAAAAATAACTTCTTTTTTACTAATACCTATCAATCTTACTCCTGGAGATAGCTCATCATTAAAAGCAACATTTATTATGTCACCATTTTCATCTACCAAAGATGCGAAACCTACGCCTTCACCTTCAATTATTCCTACTAATTTGTAATTGAACACACTCAATTTTTTCTTTTTCTCCTCAGTTTCTGCAATTAGTTTTACACCTGCGCTAGAACCTCCAAGAGTACCATCACCGACAAAAGGATCATTTAATGGGAGTGGCTCTTCTTTACTAATCTCTGAACTGATATTCGATTTTTTCTGTGCTTGCTGTTCTTTTATTTTTTGGTTTACTTCTTTTGCTCGCTCAACAATATTCTGCTCTTTATCATGGTTATCAGCTTTTCCCGCGAATGCAAAAAACAACATGAAAATGATATATGTTATTTTCCTAAAAAAATTCATCTGCCAAACCTACAATAGTTAATGTTCCATTCACTTTTATCGCTCCAGTTGAATCTCCCTGTTTTACCACTTTGATAGACTCATTGTCAAAGTTTAACGTCTTTTGCGATAGAGATAATTGCCTTTTAAACTTAATATATCCTAAAAAATTTCCAGTTATCTCAAAATCTACTGGGATTTTATAATAAGCTATATTTTTTACTTCTCGTTTCTGTTTCTTTTTCTTTTTCTTTTTCTTTTTTTTACTAACTGAAGCTATTGCATCAGCTTTAGTGACCTCTGCTATTTTTTTCTTTTCAATTTTAGAAATTACTAAATTATTCATTGCAGCAAATTCACTCAAGGTTTGATACAAGCCCTCAACTTCAGCTTTGGTGTGAAATAGAGTTGAATATTGCTCATATTGAGGTCTCTTTAGTTTTATTTTTTTATTTTTAGATTTTATGTCGCTTACAAATTTTGCTGTTTCTTCTTTTTTCTTATTCATGTCGTCGAGTTGTGCTTTTTTCTTATTAACAATGGGATTTAAAACTGCATAGAAAATAACTAAAAAGAAAACTACTGCTCCCACAGATACTCCTAATTTAATCCAAGTTTTTTTATCAACGTTTTTTAGTTTTGCTTGAATATCTTCGAGAGATATATTTTTTAAGTCAATATTTTTTAAATCAATTTTGAAGTTCATAATTTTACTTTTTTAATTTTTACAAAAACTCTAAACCCTTTCATTGTTACTCCACCTTGTGTTGATCGAGGAAGTCTCATTGAAGACAAAGATGCTTGCTCAACTAATTCCTGTTTTCCCAAGTTATCAATAAACTTTAAAATATCTTGATCGCTTGCTGCAATACCCTGTATGGTAATCATACGTCCACCATTATAATCAACTTGATCAAATTTTAATCTTGCTGGGACACTTGATGCAATCTGGGCTAATATTCTATAAGTTAATTCTTTGTTAGATTTTAAAGTTGAACTTAATTTTAATGTAGTTTCAATTAATTGTAATTCTTTTGAGACTTTTTTTAACTCTGCAGATTTTTCTTTATGAACTTTAACGACATTAGAATAGTCTTTTAATTTTTTATTGTAGGAATGAATATTCCAAAAAGATAATGAAAATAAAATTAAATATAATGCTGCTATACCGCCAGCTAATCCTTTAAATGCAAAACTTGAAATTGCTTTCATTTTCTTTTGCTGAAACATACTTTTTCTATTAGGAAGTAAGTTTATGTTTTTTGCAGCAGTTACAAATTTATAATATCCAAATACATCAAGTTTTCTAAACGCTAATCCTACAGGTGTAGCTAAGTAAGATCTATTTTCTAAATTGATTTGCTGTTCAAATTGTTGTGGTACTTTTAAACCTTCAATTGGGTCAAATAAATTAAAGCCAACATTCATTAATACTTTTCTAAAAAATGATAAATATTCCTCAACATTTTTAAGATCTGAAACAACTTTAATATTTCTAATTCTTTTTTCATATTTTGTTTCAAAATCTTGAACTGCTTGTTTAACTTGTGTGACGTACCTTCTAACTAGTGCTTCTTTTTCCTCTACATCCTCAGACTCTAATAAAATTTTTCTATCCTGCCCTCTTAAAAAAATATCAGTAATTATTGGGTTATTATCATACAAAATCATTAAATAGTTTTCATCTAAACCAAATTCTAACACCGCTGTTAAATTTGCGTCTTCAGTTTTATTAGTGATTTGATTAATTTGGTCGACAGCAGATTTTAGAGCAAAACATTTAACATCAATAATTACAGGGTTTAACCCACTATTTTTTACGATTGATACGTAGCTATTTATATCTGCCAATTTAGATGCAACAAAAAGAATATCCATTGTATTATCTTTTTCATTTCGATTAATCACTTGATGAAAAATTGAATAATCATCTAAGTTATCTGTTAGTTGAACTAAATTCTCCCACAATGAGTTCGTTTCAATTGCTTTTTGCAATTCCTCTTCTTTCATAAGTGGAGAAGTAACCACTCTTATGATTGCACTAGTAACTGGTATTGAGATCGCAACATTATTTACATCTATTTTAGACTTTTGTAACGCTAAACTTAGTTCTGTTGTAACTTTTTCAGCATTTTCAAGAACACTACTTTCATCAGGAATTTCTATTGGATGAGAATAAAATTTATCTAACACCCATTGATTTGACTTGTTTGTATTTATTTGCGCAAGTCTTATCTCTTTATTAGTTAACTCAACACCAATAACCTCTTCTCCTTGAACAGAAGATTTACTAATTTTTGATTTAAAAAATTCTAATGCTTTGTTAAAAGGATTGTTTCGTTTCTTTTCTGGTGACTTGGGTAGTTTAATTCCTTTTAGTGAAGGTTTTTTAAATTTTAAATTTTTTAATTTACCAAAAATATTTGAAACTTTACTTTTTGATTTTTCTTCAGTTGTTTCCTCAACTTTTGTTGCGACTTCATTGTTAATAGTAATATTGTTTTCAACTATACTCTCATCTTTTGAAGGAACAATTTTTTGCTCATCAGTTTTAATTTCTGAAGTTTCATCTTTAACATCTGGGGTTTCAACAGGAATTATTTTTTCTTCTACGTTTGTATTTGTTTCCGGTTGATTTTGCACTGGAGCTGGGGTTTGTTCTCCCGCTTCAGCAATTTTTTTTAGTTTTTCACTTTCTGCTTGAACATCATCAAACCATTTTTCTAAAATTGGTATTGCCTCATCTAGATTTGTTGTTCCTGAAGACGAGATTTTTTGTTTTCCATCAATATAAAGTCTTCCAACCCAATTTTTAGATTTAAGTTCGCCTTTGTATTTGTCTTGTCTAACGTAAATATGAAGTCTTCCATCCTTTTTGTGAATAACTTGGTGAGTAGATCCCTCATTCTCATCTTTTTTTTCAACTAACGCATCAGAGACCTTAGTTTCGTCAGTATTTTGATCAATATTTTCATTTGCACTCTGAATTTTTTCATTATCTAGATTTTGTACACCTTCAGGTTGATTTTTATCTTCAATTTCAGATTGATTTTCAGATCCAGATTGATTTGGATCATCATTTAAAATTTTTTTATCTTCGTCTTGATCACTCATATTAAAAAATAAATATTTTCTCTAACACAATTTACGAATCTCTAACACAAAAATCATTTTTAGTCTAACACAAAATTAAATATTATATGTTCAAAATGAGTTTTTTATTAAAAAAGTAAGGAAAATCGGGATTTTTAAGCTAATTCTATTTTTTTTTAAAATTTATTAAAATATATAAACTCTAACACAATTAAATTTTTTAGATTGTGTTAGAGTAATTTACGATTGTGTTAGAGTTAAATTTTTTTCAGAAATTTAAAAAAACCTAATAAAATCAACAATTTTTGTTTTTTTAAAAATTTAGAGCAATTTGTGTTAGAGTTTTAAATTTTTGTGTTAGAGGAAAGAAAAAAACATTAACTTTAATCTGGGTTATCCAATTATTAGTGTAAAAATATTAATAAATGAGTTTTTTTTATATTTTCAACTTAAAATTGATTAGTTTTACTAAAAATATTTTATTTTTTTCTATTAAAAATTGTATTTTCTAAAAAAATTAATTTTTATCTAAAAATTTTTTGTATTAAATCCTAATTAGGGTTTCCTTTGATGTCTGTTGTCAATTCTTGATAGATCATAACAGAAATTGTATTTAAATTACTTATAACTCTTTCATAATCCCATGAAAGATCAATATTATTACAATTTAGTTCTTTAAAATAATAAACTTCACCTAATTTAATTTCTGGTTTTATTTCTGCAGCAATAATATTCATTTCATTTGTTTTTTTTTCAATGACAAAATTATATCTACATACATTAGTTGTAGCCCAATATAAGACAGAAGTAATAACTATTCCAATTAGTATCATTATTTTTCCAATGCTAAACATTTATTGATGTACACTATAGCCCGTCAACTACAACAATAGTTAAATCATCTTTTTGTATTCGACCAGATTTAATAATATCTTCGACAATCTTGTTTAATCTTTCATAATTAGGAACAGGTTGATATTTTTTTATATAATTTTTGAATCCATCTGACTCTAACATGTTTCCTTTTGTATCTTTTATTTCGGTAATACCATCGGTAAAAATATACATTGAACTATTTGAAAAATTAATTTTTGTTTCTTTAAATTTAAACTTTGGAGCAATACCTAACGGTGGACCAGCTTCATCAAAATTAGAAAAATTTCCTTCATTGTCATATATTAAAGGTGGTTCGTGTCCAGCATTAGCTAAAGTAAGTTCTTTTTTATTACTATCATAAATTCCAATCAACATTGTAACAAACATTCCTCTTGATGTTGTTTCACATATTTCAGAATTCAAAATATTTAAAAGTTCTGCTGCAGAAAAATTTGTTTTGCTTAAACATCTATAAAGACTTGATGCCTTTGACATAAGTAAAGAAGATTTTATTCCTTTACCAGACACATCCGCAACACCAAAACCATAAACTCCTTCTGTAAGCTCTGCAAAATTATAAAAATCTCCCGAGACTACCTTAGCTGGAATATTTATTCCTGCTATTGGAAATTTTTCTTTTTGGTTTTGAGATAGTAAAGTTTTTTGTATCTCTCCAACAATTTCTATTTCTTTCTGCATTCTATTTTTATCAACAAGATCTTTTGCCATTCTTGCATTTCTAATTGCTAATGCGGCAGGTCCAGATAAAGTTTCCAAAAGTTTTCTATCGTTCTCTTCAAATAATTTATTATTTGTCTTTTTATTTAAACAATGAATAACTCCTATACACTCATCTGATACTATTAAAGGAGAACATAAAACAGAATACGTAGTAAAATTTGTTTTATTATCTAGGTCAAAATAAAATTCAGCAATTTCTCTAACGTCTTTTCTTACATCGCCTACCCTTATACATTTTTTTAATACTACTGCTTTACCCATTACACCTTGCGTAATAGGAATTTCAAAATCTTCTAGATATGCTTGATGTTTGGATGCAATACACTGAAAAGACTGGTTCTTATCATCAATTAAAAAAATATTAGCAGCTTGTGCATTTATTCTTTTAATAATTAATTCTAGAGAATTACTTAAAGTTTCTTTTAGATCTAACGACTTAGCTAGATCATGATTCATTTTTGTAACTAATTCTAGATCTTTACTGGTAGTATCGTCCACATTAGTTGTTTCTTTTTTTTTCGCGCTAAAAAACATGTTATTTATAAATTGATATTCATTAATTTTTTGATAATTTTGATTATGATGGAAATCATGATTCATGCGCCAAATTTCTATTTGCACATAGCTGATGCGATGTTGTTTATACAATATTGCATCGATGGACTCATAGAATTTTCCTCCCAAATTAAACTATAAATTGTGTCCTATATTATAGTATTTATCCTCGGAAGTATATGGGGGAGTTTTAGTAACGTATGTATTCATAGATTGCCCGATAATAAGGGTGTTGTCAGAGGTAGATCGTATTGCCCAAGCTGCAAAAAACAAATCAGATGGTATGATAACATTCCAATATTCTCATATGTGCTCTTAAAAGCTAAATGTAGAGACTGCTCAGCCAAAATAAATGTTAAATATCTTTTGGTAGAACTTGTTTGTGCATTGAGCTTTGTATGGTTTTTTTATTTATTTGGTTTGTCACTTACCACCCTTCTTTTTTTTATCTTGAGTATTTTCTTTGTCATCATATTTTTTATTGATCTTAAACATTTTATAATTCCAAATGAGCTTACTTTTCCATTAATGGCCATAGGGTTGTTTAAAAGTTTCAATCCAAATTTAAATCAGTATCTATTTCCAAATTTTTTAAATTCAGTAATAGGGGGTGTTGCTGGTTATTTAATTATATGGATGATAATTTTTATTTATAAAAGATTAAGAAATAAGGAAGGTATGGGTTTGGGAGATGCTAAACTTTTGTCAGCAATTGGTTTTTGGTTTGGTTGGATATCAATTCCTTTCATATTATTTTTTTCATCCTTTATAGCTTTAGTATTGGCGATACCAAGTTTGATAAATAAATCCAAAAATTTATCCACACAAATTCCTTTTGGACCTTATCTAATATTAGGATGTGTATTATATTTATTGTTGCTTGATAAAATTATTTTATACCTAAATTAATAATAAAGGATTATTTCTATCCGAAGTTATTTTAAAAACCGCTATCTCTCCATCCGCCTTTGTTACGTAAAATTTCTCCTGGTACTGAGAAAACAGAGAATAAAGTACTTTCATCTTCAGAAGGACCAGCAACATTGGCAAAGAGTTTATCACCAAACACAACTAATTCAGACAGCACACCTTCACTCACATAAGCGCATGCGTTCTTACCAGGATTGTTTACATCTCCTGGAGTTTCAAGCTTTAATAATTCCGAGCTATTAGTTCCACATTCATCATCAGCAGCACAAATGAATGAATGCCCTTGAGCACATGGAGCAGAGCCTGGTGGTGGCTGGTATATAGGATAATAAACTATTCCTTTAAATAAAGTTGGTGGCGCTGATGATTTTCTAAAAGTTCTTGGGGATAAGAAAGAATTATTTTGATTTTTTTCCAAATGTATTACCCAAGCGTCAGCTGTATCTGGTATTGGACAATTATCTCCATCTGTATCTCCAGAAACGTTAACACAATTAAATGCATTCCCCACGTTACTTGCTTTGTCAGCTCCTTCATGCGCCAATCGTAAAAAATCAGGATTTATTTCCATTGGATCACTTCCAGGATTCATAACAATCTTTGGAACTGTTACTCCATTTAAATGCTTCCAATAAGGAAAATGTTTATCTTGGACGCCATATAAAATATTATCTAATTCAGAACTTTTTCCTCCTAGGTCGATAAAATTTCCTGTTGAGCCAAATAACCAAAATGATTTGTCAGTTACTCCTAATCCAGCTTCCATTGAAAAAAATGAGTATCTTGCATTTTCTCTTGTAGAACCCAACCTAAAAAGGGTTGTTTGATCATATAACTCTGTTACACCAGATGATAAAGTTCCAAGATCGTTCAATCCTTTTGTATTGTTGGTTAAATTTATTTTTGTAATTTTACCTTCAAGATCATTTACATAAACTAATGCACCTCTCCAAGGAACTCCTGGTGCGGTATCGGGGGTAATTACCACTGGGGCAGCAGGTATAGCGTTTGGAATATTACTTCCGTTATTAGTTTCAACCAATACATCCCCTGATAAAATACCGTTAGGTGTTGTATCTACTATATTTATTGGACCTCCATTGATTTCAGAACCATATATTCTACCAGGCATACCATCCATATGACCTTCTAAATCGATCACAAATAAAGCTGATCCAGCACAAGCATCTCCTTTAGACATACCAGCACCCATAATCGCAACATATCTATCTGTTCCAATATTTGATGAACCAGAACTCGATGGCATTCTAACAATTTTTGGAGTAGACCAAGTTTCTCCTAACCTAGAATAATCGTAAGCTGGGTCTATACCTGACCCTCCAATGCACGCTCTAACACTTATATCATCTGATAATGTAGGCTCTTCATCAGATGGATTAGCATTAAAAACTTGTTCATTTTTAAACACAACTTTTAAAACAGACCCTCCAGAACCATCATCAGACATTTGTGCACTTGTAATACTGATAGGTTCAGGGACACCATTGTTTAATTTTACTGCCCCTAAAACTGTTTGTGGAATTTCTTCACCAGTTGGATAATCTAAAACAAGATCAGGGAAATAAAAAGTGTTACCTCTATAACAAGATGCTGTTCCAGTAGTTCTAAAATCAGTTGCTGTACTACATACTGCTATATCTGTAAGCGCATTAGCATCATAGTCAGCATCATTAGGATCTAATTCTGTTTTTTCTCTAGCGTCATTATAATTATCTGTAGCCACCTCTCCCTCAGAAGAATTCATTAAACTAGATGAGGTAGAATTATATTCAATAGCAGAAATTCTTCCAAGCACATCGGCAACTAACACTCTATTATTTATTCTATCATTAAACACTGAAAACATATGTATCGGACCTCTAGTTCCTGATGGGATCGGATCTGTTACATCAAGTAAAGTAAAGCCTGCGCCACCTCTTCCATAAGGAATAAATAATAAAGTACGCCAACTTCTACTACCTTCTAATTCTCCTCTAAAATTATATCCCCTTATAAATGCATCGTGTATCACAGGAGAGCCATCAACTCCAAAAATTGGGTTAGTTCCACCCCCAGAAGATTTATCATATTCTGAATTTATTATTTGTGGAAGTTTTGCTGCAACAAAAGGAGGTATAAAGCCCCATATCTCTTCACCACCTTGATACCCATTTCCACTTTTAGCTGCAATTGCATGAAGTATTCCCGAGTTTGCACCCGCATAAATTACATTTTGTCTTTTTGCTTGTTCCACTTTAAAACGTGCATAACCTCTTGTTGACCTATGATACGCCTCCTCATTAAAAGATGAAAAATTTAAATTCATTTCTGGCGGACCTACCTCTACAAGTTGCGAGTGATATACGTCACCCATTACATGGTTTCTGACTTCAGCAACATCACAATCACCATCATAATCAAAATAATCATTACCTTTCATAAAATTAATCAATCCTATAGTTTCATCACCCTCAGTGGCGTCACTACCAACATCAGAACAATTTGACGTACTAGTATGATAATCATCAATTTCATATCCCAATAAATTGAATAAATTTGTTATTGCTGTTGATTGATCTTGAGAAAAATTATCCCAGTTTCCAAGATAAGAAGCTCCTGGCATAGCTGTCCAAATATTTCTACCATCATCTGCGCCACCTGGTGTTGATTGTCTTCTGATCATTAATGATGAGTCCCAATTCTTATGTGGATTTCCTGGTGCAGTATTATGCTCAACACAATCTTCATTAGTATCAGGACAATCAGCAGGGCTAAGAAGTTTTTTACGTAAAATTCTACCTTGCCATTCACCAAATTGTTCGTATCCAAATTGTGCTTGATATAAAGATCCACCTTCTTCGATAGTTGCTGTAATTGACGGCGCAGTGAACGCTAGTTTATCAGCAATAATTTGTCTTATCTTAGAAGTTAAAACAGTTTTTAATCTTTCAGGTGTTCTGGCTATAATTGCTCTTTCACAATCCTCATCATCAATACATGCTTGTGCAGTTGTTCCAGCTGGTAATGTACTAGTGCCTATTCTTGAAAGTTCATGAAATCTATTTAAACTTGTACCATTAATTCCACCTCCATAAGCTACATAAAGAGATTTTACCCCTTGTTCTCTTAATCGTGCCATTCTTTCAGCAGCAAAACCCCTTTGATTATCACCGAGCAGCCCAGTGTTCCTCATGGCCCCATCTCCAATTACAATTACATAATTTATCTGACAATCAGCATCTGGATTTAAGATTTTTCCTCCAGCATTTTGATCCATAAAATAATCTTCAGCAATTTGAGAAAAAGCATTTGCATCCGTACCCCAGGCCATTCCTAAAGGAGCCATTACATCCATAATTTGATCAGATCCCCTTGGGCTTACGGCTACATTTAAACATGAGTCCCGATTACATTGTATACTTGTCCCCTCTGGATGATCTCCATTCCAGCCTTGATAGTAAGTACAATCATTAGTTCTATGACAATGACGCCCTCCCATAGCAGCAGTTCTTGAACGACCATGTTCACCAGCGTTCCAATGACCAAAGCCAAAATAAGCACCTGTTGTTAATGTAGTGTCGTTAACGATTGCGTTAATTGCAGATTTAACTCCATCCCATCTTCTAATTCTTGGTCCCCCCATTTGTTGAACCCAAGTTGTATTTCGAGCAATAGCGGTGAATTTATCTTCATGAAATTCGTCTATGTAACCCCTAGCGGTTCCTGTTAGCAACAGGTATCTATCATCAGCTGCATTATAACCTATGCCAAGAGCATGTGGTTGATTAAAACCCACATTATCAGCATCCAAAGCATTTGCACTTCCCTCATTAGACAGATTTGTTCTTGAACCTGAACCTACTCCAGTGATGATTGTACAAGAATTGGTCGTAGAGTTTGATATTTGAATTTTTTGTATTGCGTGAGAAAAAACGGAAGTAGTATAAACGATGCTACTATCTGCTGGTGAAACTTCCACACCAAAAGGAATTGCTAATTCAGAAGTTAAATTTGGAGCATTTGATGCAGTACATTGTCTTTGTCGAGTTCCTAGGGTAAATTCATCGGCATTTCGAGTTAAAGAATATCCTTCAAGATTATTTTGTAATCTATTTGAAAAATAAACCATGTTACCTTCATTATTAACACTAAGTCTTCCTGCCCATCTTACAACACTTCTTGTGTCGGTTATATTTTGTTCTCTACATACAAAAGTTTCAAGATTACATGACATAAAGAAACCAAAAGCTCTTCGACCACCGCCTGCTGCAAATAAGTAAGGAACACCTCCAACCTCCTGTATGTCAAAGCCGTTGTAACTCATGCCACCAGGTGCTCTTAAGGCAATTAAACATCTTCTACCATCTTCTGAAAAGCCAAATATATAACCTCTGGTATTTCTCTCCTGACTATGAAAAAAAATTACGCTCTCATTAAAACTGACAGAATCTAGGTTTTCTACAAACTCTACATGAGCAGCTTTTCTCTGTCTTTGAAGACGACGCCCGGTATGGGCACCATTATCATTGAATTGTGTACATCCTGCTCTTGGGATTGCCCTGATAGGTCTAAATGAATTATCTCTTCTCCCATTAGCATTGTACCTTATAATTGCACCTGCAGTCCGTCGTGAATATTGTGAAAATAGAATTCTATTTTGTGAGTCGTAAGCAACCCCTGCAACTGGGCCAATACCATCACCTCCTATCCACCTCCCCATACTGGCAGAACTATCGACTAAAAATAATATATTAGCAGCAACGTCACCACCGCCTGCACCGGGTGGCACAGGTTTTGCATTCACATTGCTACTAAACGATAATAAAAATAACAAAGATAAAATTTTAAAAAGTTTCATCATTTTCTATCCCATGACCTCAATTACTTCCTCACCTGTAGTATAATCCATCATTTGTGGATTAGTAATTTCAAGAACCTCAAAAATTTCATCTCTAATATTTATTTTGCTATACATTATTACCAGATTACCCAAACTTAAATCTTTGTAACCTACCCAATTTTCTCTCTCAGCTTCGCTGCCAGGATCACTAATATTATTTTTTACAAAGTTATAAATTTCATTTTTTATTTCACTATCTGTTGAAATTAAATTTATACCCGCAACTTTAGAGTCGTAGATTATCACTTCCAAATCAGTATTTTCTAAATTTGAGTTTTCACAATAATCTGCTGCATAAGCTTGGTATTTTGCAGAATGACCTTTTTCAAAAAGCTCAGATTTGTATAACATCAAAAATTCAAATGTATTTTGTGCATCTCGCACGGGTGTGCCTATATCGACCGATAATAAAGGACAAGCAATAGAGGAGCTTGAAAAAAATATTAAAAATGAAATTTTTAAAAAAAATTTTTTCACGACAAAAATTATAAATTTATATAAATATTTTTTCAACATTCATACCTGCTCATTTTAAGCTTTTAATTCATTATTAATGAGACAAAACTATAAGTGTTTCCAGAGGTACTATTATTTCTGGATTGTTTGGGTTACCCATCATGCCGCATCCATAAATTTTATAAGCTGTGCCTTTCCTTTGAGACGTACCTGATCCTTTTTTCAAACTTACACCAGTGCCCTTATACTCAGAGGTACCAGAACTGACTGAGAAAAATTCATAATAATACTTTCCAATATTTTCCTCTTCTTGACTGAGTGCAGTTGAATTATCAATTGAAGAGTTTATTGCTAATCCAGCATTACCATCGTTAAAAATTGGGAATAATAAATCTAAAAAACTTTGTTCTCTTACATGCTCAACTGCTCTAAAATTACTATCTCTACTCAAGTTTCTAAAACTTTTATAGCAAGGGGTATCTTGATCTAAAAGATTGGGTTCGGTCGATAGCTGGTTTGTGGGATATATTCTTCCATCATAGTCTCTGCCTCCAGTATCAACTCTGATTGGACCTAGCATTTTATTGATTAAACTTTTCTGAGCTTGCAATAAAGCGGTTTCAGCAACATAGAAAGTTTGCTGGTACTCATCACTACTATTATTACTTTGATGATCAGATGAAGCTATCACAATTAAAGCACCTCCCATTAACGACATAGCTAATAATAAAACTAAAGATAAAACCATCGCAAATCCTTTTTGTTTATTATTTTTCATTAAAAAGTTTCTCCAATATTTCTCGTATGAACTGTAACAACAACTGAGTCTCTTAATTTTTTATCTTTTCCATCAGCAATTAAATTATTTCTATCTTCACCACCCAATCCTAAAATTGTTCTAGGCTTATCTGTTGTAGCTGCTTCTCTGTAAAAATCCTCTTTTGATACCCAAGTAAGTCGTATATCTACACCTCTGATATCTAAAAGCCTATCTCTAATTCCACTATGTTCTGGAGCTGGAAATCTACCAGCAGAGTCTTGTATTATCTTTCCATCTTTATCAAAAGGTATAAACTCCATGTCATCGATATAATTTCTTACCATCACTCCAGGGGTACACTCATTGCAATTAGTAAGCCATAATCCTTTATTAATCGAATTTATATCTGCAGAGTCATCACTGACCCCACTCCCAACTATACCACCGGCACTTTGATCTCTATTAACTCCAAATTGATTTTCTAAATTAAACAGGTTACCAACCCCAAGAGAATCATTTCCACTGTCATCTTGTGGAGGTGGAGTTGCTTGTTCGAATAATTCACATCCACTTCTTGGTTGGAAATAATGTTCTACTCTTTTATAAGCGGCAAAACCACCTGAGTCGTTAGGCAATGCATAATAAGTTATTCTATATCTTTTATAAGCTTGTTCTCCGTCACCATGGTCATTTTGATTAAAATCTTCATATACAATTTGAATTTGATCACAGCAGTTACTCCCGGTGCTTGCAGTAGATCCAGTTACATTAGTATTGTTGGTCGATACTGAAGTAGTAGCGTCTGAGACAATTCCAAAACCCAAAGTATTTTTTCTTATCACTAACGGATTATGACTGTCTTGAGGATTGTTGAATCCATTATCAAAATATAAGTAACTATTTTTTGGTAAAGCAATCCCAGTACCGTTATTACATGTTGATGTATTAGATGCATATTGAGCTATTTCATGTGACCCAGCATAATATTTAAATCCTGCCATACGCACATCTCTCATTAACATTGTAACTATATCTCTGCTTGCTCTACTAATTTTGGCTTTATCAGTGACTTGTGAGTATGATTGATTAACAACAGAATATGATGTGTACACGGCAGCCATCATGATTGTAGTAATAACGATTCCAATCATGATTTCGATCAGAGTAAGACCCGCTATATACTTAATTCGATTTTTCATTGTTTTAACTCAAAATCACTTTGAAAATATAAAAATTTTCTTTTTTTTCCATTATTCAAATTAAATTGTACTCTTCCGATATACATGACTTCATCCATGACATAAGGCTCATCTGGACTACCATTATTATCAATATCAGTCTGTTGTGGATTGATTAAACCATCTACCTGACTCCACCTACTGACTACTTTAAACACTCTGAAATTTCTTGTTTCATTACGGCCTGCACAATTTAAATAATCTTTATTGTTTAATAGAGCGTTCCACTTATTGGTTTTTATTTCAACATTAGTTGTATTATTTGTTGTTCCAGAGTAAATTTCACCACTATTATTAGTTCCTCCAGAATTGTTTTGACAAAAATTTGAATTAAACTCTCTTTGAGATAGTAAATTCGAAAAATTATTATCACCAGTAGTATTTATATCTTGATTACCAATAACATCTTCTGCAATTACATTTGTTAAATAATTGGCTTTGGTTCTTTCACCTGAAATGTAAATAGACTGAATTGAATAATTTGTCATTTGTAATATGGCAACGAAACCAATTCCAACGATTGCAGTTGATATCAAAGCCTCTAAAAGAGATAATCCAGATATTTTTTTATTCATCTTTTTTTTAATCATAAACATATTTTGGTGCTTCATCATCACACGCCCATTTCTTATCACCATTACCTGCGTCTATCTCGTATTCATTAACATATCTGCTGGTGACAACATTTCCAAATCTATTCCAATGAACTCTACTCACTATTACTTCACCATCATCTATTACCTTACCTTCTGAATTTACAGGTTTTTCTGGACAAATATCACCGTCAACATCACTCGGCATAGCTATTCCACAAACTGGATTAAAACTTTCTCGCCTACAAATATTTATAAAATTGAAAGGAACACCTGTAGATTCGTCAAAAGCAAGAGACGCAGATCCTTCATAAAATTTGCCATTTTTTGCAAAACAAACTGCTGCTGCTCTTTCCCCAAAAAAATTTGTAGACACATCCTTTAGTTCAATAGCATAAACAGCATTTTTTATCTCATTACTTGTGCTTTTATTATCAGTGTCCCAATAATTATTATCCTCTTCAAAATCTCCAGCATCCGTTTTACATCTTTTGTTTTTTTCTTTATTCCAGGGGCTCTCGCCATTATTCATTCGAGTTATTAAACTTGCCAAAGTCATGCCTCGTGATTCTATTTTTAAATGGTTCGCCGTATTTGAAAAAAGTACTTGGACATAAGCAAAAGTACCTCTTTCTGTTTGAACTATAGCGTTTCTTATCATTGCTTCAACCTCTTTAACTGCAGCTCTGGTTTTTCTTTCTTTATTCCATGAAGAAAAATTTGGATATGAAATTGCAGATATAAATCCAACAATTGCAATGACAACAATTAATTCTAAAAGATTAAATCCTTTATTGTTCTTTACCTGCCCCAGCATCTATCTTTCCAGCTTTAACTAATTCTTCTAATGATTTTGCCATTGTAATCATTCCATCTTTTACTGCTGTTTGCATGATGCTTGGGATTTGATGAATTTTCGCTTCTCGGATTAAGTTTTGAATTGGGGCTGTACACTTCATCACTTCGAAAGCACCACAACGGCCTTGACCATCTTTAGTTTTAAGAAGTCTTTGCGTGACTACCATTTTTAAAGATGTCGAAATTTGAGCTCTGATCTGTGCCTGTTGCTCAGGCGGGAATACATCGATAATTCTATTAATTGTATTTGGTGCGCCACTGGTATGTAGTGTACCAAATACTAAGTGACCTGTTTCCGCTGCTGTTAATGCAAGAGAAACTGTTTCTAAATCTCTCATCTCTCCTACCAGAATAACATCAGGATCCTCTCGCAGTGCCGCTTTTAAAGCACTCGCAAAAGTTTGTGTTTGTTTTCCAACCTCTCGATGAGAGACAATGCTTTTTGCATCCTTGTGAATAAATTCAACTGGATCCTCTACAGTAATAATATTTGCAGTTCGGGTCTTATTAATTTCATTAACAATTGCAGCAAGCGTAGTTGATTTTCCTGATCCTGTTGGTCCTGTAACCAACACAAGTCCTTTGTGCATATCAATAATATCATAAAGAACTGGTGGTAAATCAAATTGTCCCATCTCTGGGATGACACTTTCAACTCTTCTGAGTACTGCTGCCGGTCCATTAATAGTTTTGTAAAAATTTGCCCTAAATCTTAAACCACTAAGTGTAACTGACGAGTCAAGTTCATGAGTGTCATTAAATCTTTTCATTTCAACTTCATTACAATTGGTCGATATTAAATCTTGGAGATCTTGTGCTTTAACCATCACCTCTGGAACTTTGTGAATTTCTCCTGTTTGTCTAAATGCTAACGGCCAACCACTTCTAATGTGGAAATCTGATATTTTTTTATTATTTTTTGCTAATTCTTCTAATTTTTCAAACATACTAAATTTTATCTATAATTTTTAAAAAAAACAATATTTACTTATCCGATAGCGACCAAAATAGGTAATTATCTAGTATATAAAGTAATATATTATCCAAACAATTAAGGAATATTCAAAAAAGTTTTTAGAAAAAATTAATTGTTTGTCAGTAAATTTTGACTTTAAAAATTTACTAAGAAACATAAATCCTAGATGTACAATTACAACGGAAACCACAACACCAACTAAAGTCGATTGAAGAGAAAAATTTTTAAATCCAAAGTAAATTGCTACTAAAAAAGTCAGCCAAGAAACTTTGGAAATAAATATTTTAAAAATTAAGCCTGTTTTTTTACTAAAAATAGATTGTGTTTTAATTAAAGAATATGACCATGTAAGACCAATTAAAAAACTTATATACTTTAAAATCATTGGTTTTCTTTTTCATGAAAAACTAAACAAACACCGTTATTGCAATACCTTTTGCCCGTAGGTTGAGGACCATCATCAAAAATATGACCATGGTGAGCATTACAATTTTTACAATGATACTCTGTTCTAGCATAACCAATTAAGTGATCGGTTTTAGTCTCAAACACATCTGGTAAGGATTGAAAAAACGAAGGCCAGCCTGATCCACTTTCATATTTTGCTTTTGACTCAAATAGCTTAATGCCACAATTGGCACAATGATAACTCCCCTCTCGTTTTTCATTGTTTAATTCACTACTGCCTGCACGTTCTGTACCATCCTCAAACATTATCAATTTTTGTTCAGCAGTAAGATTTGGGTTCTTTTTTGTCATTTAAGTAATTTAGCACAAGATTGATGTAAAATAGAATGTAATTCTACAAGTTTTTTAAAATCTTTATTATAACCACCACCAAGTACACCACACAGAGGTACTCCTTGTGAAAAGAAATTTTGAGTAACCATTTCATCTCTTTTTTTAATACCTTTATCTGAAATTTTTAATTTACCTAGACGATCGTTATGGTGAATATCAACTCCAGCAATATAAAAAACAAAATCAAAATTTTCATCGTTCAACTGATTTAAATAGAAATCAAGTATCTTTATATATTGAGCATCCTCCATATTATCATCAAGCTCAACATCAAGATCACTGATAGATTTTTTAGCTGGATAATTTGATTTTGAATGCATACTAAAAGTAAATACATTTTTATTATTTGCAAAAATATCAGCGTTACCATTGCCTTGGTGAACGTCTAAATCAACTATTAAAATTCTTCCAGCTAAACCACGATCCAATAAGTATTGAGCTGCAACTGCTACGTCATTGAACACGCAATAACCTGCGCCCCCATCGTAATTCGCATGATGACTGCCACCAGCCGTATTACAGGCAACACCATTTTTAATTGCAAGCTTTGTGGCTAACACTGTTCCACCAGTTGCAATCAATGACCTTTGGATAACACTATCCACTAAAGGAAATCCAATTTTTTTAATTATCTTTTGATCTAATGTTTTATTTTTAACGTCCTTGATATATTTTTCTGAATGAGCTCTTTTTAAAGTTTCTTCAGAGCATGCATATGGTTGATGAAATTTTTTAACTATTTTTTTATCAATTAAATATTTTGCAAGTTCTCCAAATTTATTAATCGGAAATTTATGGTCATCACCAATTTTAGCAAAATAATCCTCGTGATTAACAACTGATAAATCCATAACTATTCTATTACACGAATAGGTTTCCCACTTGCACAAGCTTCAAGTGACTCTATCATTTGACTATAATAGACATTATAATTTTCCGCAGTCACATATCCTAAGTGAGGTGTTAATAAAGCATTAGGTAAAAATCTTAGTTTATTATTCTCTGGCAAAGGTTCTTTTTCATAAACATCTAATCCTGCACCTGCGATTACATTTGTAGATAAAGCAATAATTAAATCATCTTCATTAATTATTGGACCTCTCGAGGTGTTGATCAAAAAAGCAGTTTTTTTCATTTTATCTAGTTCTTTTAAGGTAATACAATCTTTATATCTTTCACCGCCTTGGACATGAATAGATAAGAAATCAGAATTTTTAATTAAATCTTCTTTGGTGCAAGGTAAAACATCTAGCTCTTTACATTTATCAAGACTAAGATTTTCACTCCAAGCCATTACTTGCATACCAAAAGCTTTCCCTATCTTTGCAACTTGAGAACCTACTTTCCCAAGTCCAATTAATCCTAAAATTTTTCCTTTGAGCTCAACACCAACTGTGGTTTGCCAATAACCCTGATACATATTATCTATTTCTTCTTTAATATTTCTGGCTAATCCAAGAATTAAAGTCCAAGTTAACTCTGGAGTTGGATTTAAATTACTTTCTGTTCCACTTACTATAATTTTTCTTTTTTTGGCAGCATCCAAGTCTATTGATTTGTTTCTTAATCCACTGGTAATTATAAATTTTAGCTTAGACAAATTTTCTATTATGTTTTTGGTTATGGGAGTTCGTTCTCTCATCACTAATAATGCCTCAAAATCAGCCAATTTATCTATGACATCAGCCTCATCCTCAAATGGCTGACTAAAAATTTTGATTTCATATTTTCCTGCAAGTTTTTCAAGATCTACAAATTGTTGAGAAACATTTTGATAATCATCTAATATTGCAACCTTAAGCATTTTTAATTTCCTTATTGGATAAAAATAAACCTAATATAATTAAAATTGCTCCAATCAAGTGAAAAAATTGGAATTGTTCATTATAAAAGAATATCGCCATCAAAGTGCTAAATAATGGAATTAAAGATAAAAATATACCAGCTCGATTTGCCCCAATGATTGAAACAGCGCCAGCCCAACAATAGTAAGAGCCAATACTTGGGAATATTGCAACATAAGCTAAAATATAAAAAAAATTACTGCTCATCTCAATAATTTTGCCCTGTGTCATATCTAAAATAAATAGAGGCAAAAGAAAAATTAATCCAAATGTGCAAATTATATGGACAAGAGCAAGTAAAGATACTTCAAAGGTTCTTTTTCTCAAATATGCAGAATATATTCCCCAAGCAATAATTGCTCCGACCATAAATAAATCGCCTTTATTAAAATTTAAGGTAAGTAAAATATTTAGATCAAGTTTAGTAATAATAGCTAAAATTCCTAAAACTGAAATGACTAATCCAGATATTTGAAAAATATTTGTTTTTTCAATTTTTAATAAAAAACAAACTAAAATTATTGTTACAGGTATTGCGGTATTAAAAAGTGATGCATTAATTACTTGCGTGTAATTTAAAGCGTTATAAGTAAAAGAAGTAAATATACATACACTGGTAGAACCTAGAATAAGAAATAATGATAAATTTCCTTTAATTTGATTTTTTAATTTTAATATCTCTTTATAAGTGAAGGGAAGTAATATTATCCATACTAGGCACCACCTTAAAAATGCGAGTGAGTTGGGAGGTATATTTTCTAAATAAGCAAGCTTTGCTAATGTAAAGTTTCCTGCCCAAAATAATGTTGCACATACTAGCATTATGTATGCCTTAGTATTTTGCATTTGATTAACTAAATCTTACTGAGCTATAAGGGTCTAAATTTAGATTTGTGTTTTCTTTAGCTATCATTCCGGAAACAATCTTTCCAGAAATCGGACCTAATGTCCATCCTAAATGATGATGCCCAAAACAATAAAATACATTTTTATAATTCTTAGAAGGACCCATCACTGGTAAAAAATCAGGTAGCGTAGGTCTAAAACCTAACCATTCATCTTCATGTTCTGGAAGATCTCCTAACATATACTTAGCATTACTAATTAAATTTTTAATTCTAGATTTTGAGAGGGGATTGTCTAATCCACCAAACTCGACTGTGCCAACCACTCTTAATCCCTGTTCCATAGGGGTGATACCGAATCCTCTATTAGAAAAAATAACGGGTCTACTTAAAAGATGATCACAATCTTTGAAATGAACATGGTAACCTCTTTCAGTATCAAGAGGAATTCGTTCACCTAAATTATCTGTTAATTTTTTTGAGAAAGCTCCACATGCAATTACAATTTTATCAAAAATATATCTTTCACCATCAGTTACAAAAACTGGTTTTTCTGTATCAAACTCAATATCATTAATATTCCTCTTTTCAAACTTTCCACCTTTTTTTAAAAATAATTCAAATAATTTAAGTAAGATTTTTTTAGGGTTTCGGGCATGTCGTGCATATGGATAATAAACTCCTGCATGATAAAAGGGTTTTATATTCGGTTCTAGATCGTGAATTTCAGATTTATTGACCAGTTGTTGTTTTACACCAAGTTCATCTCTTACTTTAATTTCTAATTCTCTACTCTTTAAATCTTTATCATTCCAAATGTAGAGAATTCCTTTATTTTCAACGAGACCATCTAAATTAATTTCATCAAAAAGTTCATCGTATGCAGGTAATGCTAAATCTAAAATTTGATGCATATTTCTTGCGGTATGCATCATTTTGTTTTTTGTTGTATTCAAAATAAACTTGAAAAACCAAGGCAACATTTTTGGCACATAATTCCATTTCAAAGCAAGTGGCCCTGTTGAACTTAATAACATTGCTGGTACATCAGCAAGTACATCCGTTCTATTTAAAGATAGTGAGGCATAAGGTGAAAAGTGGCCAGCATTTCCATATGAAGCTGCTGGACTGCCAGGGTTATCTCTATCAAATATGGTTACCTGAAAACCTTTTTTTTGAAGAAATAAAGCGTTTGAAACTCCTTGAATTCCTGAGCCAACAATCCCTACATGTAAATTTTTACTCATAAAAAAAATATACAATCTATCTGTCAAATAAGTTAAGCGACAAATTATACTTAGGCAATCAATTGTTGATTGTGAACTCTGGCACTCATGACTATTCCAAAACCAATCATGGTTGCTAGCATAGATGATCCACCATAGGACATAATTGGTAAAGGAGAACCTACTATAGGTAGTAAACCTAAAACCATACTCATATTTATAGTGATGAATACAAAAATGGCTGCACCAAAACTATAACAAAAAATCTTTGCAAAATAACTTCTGGAACTAGCTCCTATTGCAACAATTCTATAAATAATAATTGCATAAATTACTAAAAGTATTGCTGAGCCCACAAAACCAAATTCCTCTGAGAAAAGTGTAAAAATAAAATCAGTATGTTTTTCTGGTAAAAACTCGAGATAACTTTGAGTGCCTTTTAAAAAACCTTTACCAAATATTCCACCAGATCCGACAGCTATTTTAGATTGGATAATCTGATAACCAGCACCCAGCGGATCCTTATCAGGATTAAGAAATGTCAACACTCTCAATTTCTGATAGGGCTTCAAGAAAGCTATAACGAAAGGTAAAGAGATTATAAATCCAAGAATAGTATAAATAAAATACTTATAATTAATACCTGCAAACCATAATACAGCTATTCCGCTTATAGCAATAAGAACTGCAGTTCCAAGATCTGGTTGTACAATAACTAACCCCATTGGTAAAAGTATTATTATTAAAGAAGTTAAAATTGTATAAATTGAATTGACATTTTCTAACTTCATTCGATGAAAAAATTTAGCCAAACAAACAATAATAAATATTTTCATCAATTCAGACGGTTGTAAATTTATGAAATATAAATTAATCCATCTTTGTGAGCCTGATGAAGTAATTCCAAATAAATAGGTCCCAATTAACAAACCTACTACCACTACATAAGCTAAGTAACCTATTGAGAACCAATACTTGATATTGATAAATGACATTATTAACATCATTAAAGTAAATACTGCTAATTTTGTAAAATGGCTTTTGGTATGAAATTTAATCTCACCACCATCAGTAGAATACATTGTTGCTAAACTAATAAAGCCAAGTAACAATATACAAACCAGAAGTATATAATCAAAGTTTCTAAATTTTTGAAAAAAACCAAGTCTATTTGTTGTTAATCTTGTATGTTGATACATCTATATCTCCAAATACTTTTTATTCCTCAATGACTCTCTGATCTTGTGTCGGTCAATAATCAATTTAAATAATTTTGTTGCCATGGGAGCGGCAGTTGTACTTCCGTTTCCTCCGTGTTCTACAATGACACTTAATGCGTATCTAGGATTTTTATATGGACCAAAGGCTACATATAAAGCATGATCTCTTTGCTCGTATGGAATCTGGAATGTTTTAAGATCCAATTCTCTTTCTTCCTCAGTAATTTTTTTAACCTGCGCAGTACCAGTTTTACCAGCAAACTGATATTTGGGGTTATCAATTCTTGAACGATAAGATGTGCCCATTACTTCATTAGTTGAGCCAAAAATAGCATCTTGGACAATTTTAATATTTTTTGAATTTTTATAGAGCGGTGTAAATTTATCTATAGGTTGATCTTTAACTTTGTCATCTACAACAAGATGAGGATAAATTTTATAACCACCATTTGCAATTTGTGCTGTCATTAAACATAATTGAATAGGTGTGGTTTGAATGTAGCCTTGTCCAATTCCTGTTATTATTGTTTCACCTAATAACCATCCTTTACCCAGAGCATTCTTTTTCCATTGAGTATTTGGAATTAATCCTTTTTTTTCAATGTCAAATAAATTACCAAAAACTTTTTCTCCAAGGCCAAATTTTTTTGCAGTTTCGCTCAATTTATCAACACCAAGTTTACGGGCAACTTCATAAAAATAGGTGTCACAAGATTGCTTCATGGCATTTCTTAAACTTACATAACCATGACCTTTTTTCTTCCAGCAATGGTAAGTTTGGCCATACATTTCTGTTTTACCAGTACATCTAACTGTAAAAC
The DNA here is from genome assembly GCA_003213155.1 of Pelagibacteraceae bacterium AG-426-G02. GTDB lineage: Bacteria > Pseudomonadota > Alphaproteobacteria > Pelagibacterales > Pelagibacteraceae > Pelagibacter. Next base: position 46,775 of record QCNQ01000004.1, read on the forward strand.
TTGTGTTAACTATTCCATTCTCAAGTGCAGATAAGGCAACAATCGGTTTAATCGTTGAACCTGGTGAGTAATTCCCTTGTAAAGTTTTATTAACTAATGGTTTCATTGGATCATTTCGAATTAATTGCCAATCATCTTGACTAATACCAAATACAAATAAATTTGGATCAAACGATGGTGAAGAATGCATTGCAATTACTGCACCTGTATAAATATCCATTACACAGATAGAACCTGCTTGATCTTTTAATAATTCATTAGCTAACTTTTGTACTTCAGTATCTATAGTCAGTCTTAAAGTTTTACCTTTTTCACCTTTTTGAAATTCCAATTGACTTATTCTTCTGCCATAAGCATTCACTTCATATCTCTCAATATCATTGGTTCCTATTAGTTTTTCCTCAAATGTCTTTTCTAAACCTACTTTTCCAACTTTTAATCCTGGGACAAAATTCTTTTTTATGGCTTGAGTTGACTCAATATCATCTTGGTTTGCTTGACTGACATAACCAACTAAGTGTGTGAAATTTTCTTTAAAAGGATAGTTTCTTGAAATTGATATAACCGGTTTTACACCATTTAAATCATACAAATGATTATTAATCTTTGAAAACTTTTGCCAACTTAAATTATCAGAAACAATTAAAGTTTCCCAAGGCTTTATTTCATTTTTCTTTTTTAATACTTTTTTAAATTCTAAATCTGATAATTCTAGTAAATCTTTCAAACGATAAATAACATACCTAAAATCCTCAACTTGTTCTGGTATTACATGAAGTTGATAAGCTTCAAAATTTCCTGCAATGACATTACCAAAATAATCATGAAACTCCCCTCTAACAGGAGCTAATTTCCATTCTCTAATTCTATTTTTATCAGATAGGGTTAAGTACTTTTTGTTTTCTTTAACTTGTAAAAAAAATAATCTACTGACTATTCCTATCATTACAAAAAATTTTAATGAACCTGTAATGAACATTCTTCTATTAATAGAATTAAGTTTCTTTACATTGTCACTTGAAGAATTAATCATTAATTCCTTTCATGTAATATTTAAATATTGATACAAAAATTATATAAAGTAAAAATGTACAAGTCGTGTTGACTAGATAACTCGTTAAAACCAAATCGTACGAAAAGAATAAACTTAAAACTGAGTAATTTAAAGAGTTAATCAAACTTATTATAAATAAAAAATAGAACCAATCTTTCATGGGACTTGGCCTAATTGTTATATTTCTAATATATGCCGTAGCAATACAAATTAGTGTATAAGACAAGCTGCTAATACCCAGGGGCAAACCTATAACAGTGTCGTTAAGCAAACCGGCAAAAAATACAAAAAGATAATCAAAATGTTTAAAATCTTTTAAGGTAAAGAAAAAGATCAAAATAAACGGGAAATTAAAAGAAAAATACTCAAGTTTTAAATAATTAAAATCAAACTCATTGAGCACTGAGACAAATAAGAAAATTATTGGTAACCAGGTATATAATTTAGAAAATGTTCCCTTTGTCTTTAAGTTAGCCACCTGTTCTACCTCCATTTAAAACACAACTCTTATACTCTTCAGTTCCAACATTAAAACCATCAGCATTAAAAAAAGATTTTCGACATTTATGACCATGTTCTAAGTTTAATTTTAAAAATTCTAATTCTTGAGTATCAATATTGAATTGATTGATTTTTTGCTTTTGTAAAAAAATTTCATTATTTAAAACTGAAATTTGATTGTTTAAATCATTAATTTCACTAGTTAAATTTTCATTTTCTTCTATAAATTTTGAATTAGTCTCCTCAATAATTTTAAGCTCATCTTCTAAAATCTTTAATTTTGACTCTTCAAGTTCCTCACTTTTATCTTCAATTGGAACTATTTCTGGTTCAACTTGAGGAATTTCAATTTGAGTAATTGTTTCTGCAAAAACATATTTTAATTGTGTAAAGTCGCTGTAGAATTCAACGTTGTATCTATTAGAAGAACCATTTTTTTTAGATCTTAATTTGCCAATTGGTACTCCACTTTTAAATATTGCTCCAGTACCTGAGGTGTAAACTATACTTTCATCGACTAACTCCTCTGACAAACCCGCTTTAATATATTTAATTTGTCCAAAATTGTCTCCACTCCCAGTGACTATTGCTTGGATATTTTGAGGGGCAATTGTTACTGGAACATTAGAATTTAAATCTGATAACAATAATACCCTTGATGTTTTATAATTCACCTCAATTACCCGACCAACTAAATAAGATTGATCATAAATATTTGTACCAATTTTTATATCGTCTTTACTTCCTTTATTTATGATTATGCTCTTTAGAAAGGGACTATCATGATCAACAATTATTTTTGCTAAAATTTTATTTGAACTTGAAATATAATCATCAATTAGTACTTTCAGTTCTTGATTTTCATACTGAATAATTTCATTGGACACAAAATCAGATTTAAGTTTATCCAATTCATCTCTATTATTTTGATATCTATTAAAAAATGTTGTGTATTCAATTATATTAATAAATGAATTCCTGACAAAGTTTTCAGGTATAGAGACAATAAAAGATGATCGATAAACCACCTCACTTAATCCAGCCTTCAGATATCTCACTGCCTTAAAGTCTAGGCTCGATAGAAGGATTATAAATATAGAAATAAATACTAAAGTAAGTAGAGAAAATTTTTGTTGAGTGCTTTTTTTTAAAAAAGCAGAACGAATTGCTATTATAAAATCATCTCTGCTAGAGGCCATTACTCTTAATATTCAGTCAACATAGTCGAGAATGTTTGTTCTTGATCAAGAGCTTTTCCAGTTCCAACTGCAACGCAAGATAATGGATCATCAGCAATGTGAACTGGCAAACCTGTTTCCTTAGAAAACCTTCTGTCTATATTTTTTAATAAAGCTCCACCACCAGTTAAAGTAAGTCCCATATCAACTAAGTCGGCAGATAATTCTGGAGGAGTGCTTTCTAATGCATCCTTAATTCCATTCACCATCTCTTTTAAAATAATATTCAATGCTTCTGCTGTATCTTCCTCTGTAATATTAACTTCTTTTGGAGTTCCTGATCTTAAATCTCGTCCTTTAACTGCATAAGTATTATTATTTGTAGGAATAGCAGTACCTATTTCTTTTTTAATTTTTTCTGCAGTACTATCACCTATCATCAAATTATATTCTTTTCTCATATAGTTGACCATTGCACCATCCATTGCATCTCCTGCTACTCTTAGAGATTTAGAATAAACTAAACCTCCTAAGGACATAACTGCAATTTCAGTTGTACCACCGCCTATATCCACTACCATTGAACCAGTTGCCTCGGATATAGGAAGATTAGCACCAATGGCAGCTGCGATTGGTTCCTCAATCAATTGAACTCTTCTCGCACCTGCTGCTAAAGCACTATCTTGAATAGCTTTTCTCTCGACAGGAGTTGAGCCCGTTGGAACGCAAATTAAAATTCTTGGATTAGCAAAAGTACTGCCTTTATGAACTTTCTTGATGAAGTGTTTAATCATTTCCTCAGTGACGATAAAGTCAGCTATAACACCATCTCTTAAAGGTCTAATAGCTTGAATATTTCCAGGAGTTCTTCCCAACATCGTTTTGGCCTCATCTCCAACAGCTAAAACTTGTTTTTTTCCTGATTGATCAACAATTGCAACAACTGAAGGTTCATTTAAAACAACCCCTTGTCCTTTCACAACTACTAAAGTATTTGCTGTTCCTAAGTCAATTGCCATATCCTGACTCCAAATTTTCTTCATTCTGTCAAATATACCCATTAAAACACTCCTTTTACTTTTTTAGGTTCTATATTTTTATAAAGAGATTTCTTTTCTCTTTTAATTAACATTTTATTTAATGCATTAAGGTAAGCATTAGCCGATGCTACTAAAGTATCTGTATCAGCTGATTGTCCAACAGTAGTTCTGTCATTCTCCTCAATTTTAACACTGACTGTAGCCTGTGCATCTGTTCCTTCAGTAACTGCATGAACTTGATATAAAGACAACTTAACATCATGTGGATAAAGCTCCTTAATACATTTAAATATTGCATCAACAGGACCATCTCCTGTTTGAGTAGTATGTTTTATATCGCCAAAAACATCTAATGTCATTTCAGCTCTTTGTGGTTCACCGGTGCCAGCAAAAACTTTTAAAGACTTTAAATTTATTGCATTAATTTTGTTATCGATAATCAAGCTATCATCAACGAGAGCGACTATATCTTCATCATAGATATGTTTTTTTTTATCAGCTAAAATTTTAAACTTTCCAAATGCCGCTTGAACAACATCATCAGTTACATCGGCATAGCCTAAGTCACTTAACTTATCTTTAAAAGCATGTCTTCCAGAATGTTTGCCCATCACTAATGATGTTTTTTTAACTCCAACACTTTCTGGTGTCATTATTTCATATGTTTCTCTATTTTTTAGCATTCCGTCCTGGTGTATCCCTGATTCATGTGCGAAAGCATTTTTTCCAACGATCGCTTTATTAAATTGAACTGGAAATCCTGTTGCATTTGATACAATTTTTGAAGCTTTACTAATTAATTCTGTTTTTATACCAGTCTCATAGGGTAACAAATCATCTCGTGTTTTTATTGCCATAACTATTTCTTCTAAAGCAGCATTTCCTGCTCTCTCACCAATTCCATTAATTGTGCATTCAATTTGTCTTACTCCAGCTGACAATCCTGACAATGCATTTGCAACTGCTAAACCTAAATCATTATGACAATGGGCTGATATAATTGCTTTATCAATATTTGGTACATTATTTTTTATAAGTTTAATAGTTTTTGCAAATTCTTCTGGTATTGAATATCCAACTGTATCTGGAATATTTATCGTCGTAGCACCACATTTAATTGCAAGCTCGATTGTCTTGTACATAAAATCTAAGTCTGTTCTTGTGCCATCTTCACAAGACCATTCAACATCATCTGTGAATTTTTTTGCATAAGTAACACTCTCTTTAATAGCCCCCAAAACTTGTTCGTTAGTCATATTTAATTTATGCTTCATATGAACCGGGCTTGTTGAAATAAAAGTATGTATTCTAAATCTTTTCGCAAATTTTAAAGACTCGTGACAAGCATCAATATCTTTTTTAGTTGCTCTTGCCAAACCACAAGGGATGGAATTTTTAACACTTTTGCTAATAGCACTGACAGCCTCAAAATCACCAGGTGATGATATTGGAAAACCTGCTTCTATAATATCAATACCCATTTCATCAAAAACTCTTGAGATTTGAATTTTTTCCTCAACACTCATTGAAGCTCCAGGTGATTGCTCACCATCTCTCATCGTCGTATCGAAAATGAATACTTTATCTTTATCAGCCATATCAAATATTTTTGTTTTTGAAATATACAACCTCTCGTTTAGATTGCAAAAATAAAATACTGAATTTGTCCCAATTTGGAACTAAATTTTACTTCTTATCACTATCAACTAATTTCTTCTTACCAATCCATGGCATCATAGCTCTTAAATTTGCCCCAACTTTTTCAACTGGGTGTTCAGCTAATTTTGCCCTTGTGGCAAGAAAGTTTTTTTGGCCACTTTTGCATTCATCCATCCATTCTTTTGTAAATTTACCAGATTGAATATCAGCCAAAACTTCTTTCATTCTTTTTTTAGTTTCCTCTTTATTAATCACCCTAGGTCCAGATTGATATTCTCCATATTCTGCTGTGTTTGAAATAGAGTAATTCATATTAGCAATTCCACCTTCGTAAATAAGATCAACGATAAGTTTTACTTCATGAACAGTTTCAAAATATGCCATCTCAGGTTCATATCCAGCTTCTACTAAAGTTTCATAGCCATTCTTTATTAGTTCAACTAAACCACCACAAAGAACAGTCTGCTCCCCAAATAAATCTGTTTCAACTTCATCTTTAAATGTTGTTTCAATAATCCCTGATCTACCACCACCAACTGCTGAAGCATATGACATCGCTAAATCTCTTGCTTTACCAGAGCCGTTTTGATGTACCGCAAATAAACATGGCACTCCCCCACCTTTTTCATACTCGCTTCTTACCAAATGACCAGGTCCTTTTGGAGCAACCATAAATACATCTAAATCTTTTCTAGCTTTAATTAGATCGTAATGAACATTTAATCCGTGAGCGAAGGCAATTGACTTTCCCTCTTTAACTCTTTGCTCTATATGGTTTTTATAAATAGAGGCTTGTAATTCATCTGGTGTTAAAATCATTACAACATCTGCCCACTCAGCGGCATCAGATAAATTCATAACTTTCAATCCTTTTGACTCTGCTTTAGGTATGCTTGGGGAACCTTCTCTCAATGCAACTACAACTTCTTTAACACCACTATCTTTTAAATTTAAGGCGTGTGCATGTCCTTGACTACCATAACCAAATATCGCGATTTTTTTATCTTTGATTAAATTCACATCTGTATCTTTTTCATAAAACATTTTCATAATTTTCTCCTCAATAATTAATTAAAAACTTTATCACCCCTTGTCATAGCAACAGCTCCAGTTCTAGAAACACTTACTAAACCAAATTTTCTTAAATTTTTTGCCATCTTGTCTATTTCTCTTCTTAATGCAGTAATTTGAATAACATTTGATTTATTCGTTTTATCCAATATTACAGCATCATACTTTTTACAAGCATTAATAGCTTTTTTGATTTTCAAAGAGCTGCCGACAACTTTAAATAATGCCATTTCCTTAAATATTACGCCCTTATCATTCCTTTTAAAATCTGCCACTTTATGGACTGGAACAAGTTTTTTTAATTGCAATTTAATTTGATCAATTACTTGAGGTGTCCCAGTTGTGACTATGGTAATTCTTGATATACTTTTTTTTGCATCCACCTCAGCTACTGCGAGTGACTCGATATTATAACCTCGACCAGAAAACAATCCTACAACCCTTGCTAAAACTCCAGACTCATTATCCACCCAAACAACAATGATGTGTGTATCTGATTTTTCTTTTTTCGAAGAAACACTATATGCAGATTTTGGATTTGCCATACTTAAACTAAAGCTTTACCTTTACCGGTAATTTTATTTTCTTCTTTTTCACTTGGCCCTAATATCATTTGGTTATGAGGTTTTCCTGAAGGGATCATTGGAAAACAATTTTCATTTGGATCGACTCGACAATCAAAAATAACAGGTCCATCAAACTCAACCATTTCTCTAATTTTTTCATCCAATTCATCTGGTTTTTCAGCCATTATACCCTTACAACCATAAGCCTCTGCCATTTTTATAAAATCAGGTAAAGCCTCAGTATAACTTTCAGAATAATTTTTCTCATGTAACAATTCTTGCCATTGTCTCACCATTCCCATGTATTGATTATTTAAAATAAAAATTTTTATAGGTAGATTATATTGAACTGCAGTAGACATCTCTTGCATTGTCATTAAAACTGAAGCTTCACCTGCAATATCAATTACTAATTTTTTTGGATGGGCTATTTGGACACCCACAGCAGCAGGTAATCCATATCCCATTGTTCCAAGTCCTCCGGAGGTCATCCAACGATTCGGTTTATTAAATTTATAATGTTGAGCTGCCCACATTTGATGTTGACCCACCTCAGTCGTGATATAAGTATCTTTGTGTTTTGTAAACTCGTACAATCTCTGAACTGCATGTTGAGGTTTTATAGTTTCATCACTGTTTTTAAAATGAAGTGAATTTTTTGTTCGCCATTTTTGTATCTGTTCCCACCATTTAGCAATTTGTTGCTTGTTTGATTTTTTCAAATCTAAGTTTTTTTTCTTTAGAGTTTTTGTAATTCCTTTTAAAACCTCTTTAACATCACCAACTAATGCTAAATCAACTTTAATGATTTTATTTATTGATGAAGGATCAATATCGATATGAACTTTTTTGGATTTTGGAGAGAACTCGTCAATTTTACCAGTTATTCTATCATCAAATCTAGCACCAATATTTATTAATAAATCACAATCATGCATTGCGTTATTAGCCTCGTAAGTTCCATGCATACCAAGCATGCCTAAAAATTGATTATCATCTCCTGGATACGCACCTAAACCTTGCAATGTTGAAGTAATTGGAAAACCTGTAAGCTCTACAAGTTCTCTTAAAACGTTGCTCGCCTCAGGTCCAGAGTTTATAACTCCACCACCAGAATAAATAATAGGTTTTTTTGATTTATTCATTAAACCAATCAAACTATCGATGTCCTTTTGTAAAAAATGATTTAATGATTTTCCATTAAGTTTTTTTTCAACTTTAGGTTTTGAATAACTCATTTTAGCAAACTGGATATCTTTAGGTATATCAACTAAAACTGGCCCCGGTCTTCCTGTTGTTGCAACTCTAAAAGCCTCATGAAGAGTTTTTGATAAATCTTTAATATCTTTGACTAGCCAATTGTGTTTTGTGCATGGTCTTGTAATACCTGTTGTATCACATTCTTGAAATGCATCTGTTCCGATTAAATGTGTTGGCACTTGTCCTGATATACAAACTAGTGGAACAGAATCCATATAAGCATCTGTTAATGCAGTAACAACATTAGTTGCTCCAGGTCCAGAAGTTACAAGGACAACACCTGGTTTGCCAGATGATCTTGCATAACCTTCTGCAGCATGACCTGCACCTTGTTCATGTCTAACTAGAATATGCTTGATTGTGTTATGATTTTTTAACTCATCATAAATCGGTAATACCGCACCACCTGGATAACCAAAAATAAATTCAACATCTTGGTCCTTTAGACATTTGAATACAATTTCAGCACCTGTATATAATTTAGACATCCATCCAATCTAGCTGAAGTTGTGCTTATTGGTCAAGAATTACTACGTGATATCTAAATTTTTTTTAAAAATTTATTTAGGTCCTCTGACTTTATTTTGTTCCAGTCCATCATATTGCCTCTGCCCCAAGTAGATTGTCTCTTTGCATATTGCCTAGTCTTTATTGATATTTTCTCAATTACCTCAGATATCTCAATTTTTTTCTCAAGATATTGTCTAATTTCTGCAATTCCGATCGCCTTTGAGGCAGTTTTGACTCTTGGAACTTTTAATCTTATAAATTTTTTTACCTCTGAAATTGCTCCATTTTTAATCATATCTTTTGTACGATCACTAATTCTCTCAATTAACTCAACTCTTGGATAATCAATACAAATCTTAAAAAAATCGTCCTTTTCATAATCTGATCGCGTACTTTTGAACCAATCATAAATTGATCTTTTTGTAAATAATTTAACTTCATAAGCTCGAATTACTCTTTGAGAGTCTGTAGGTTTAACAAAGTTTTTTGATATAGGATCTAGCTTAACTAATTCTGAAAAAAACTTCTTTGTTCCAATTTTTTTATGTAACAACCTTATTTTTGATCTAAAACGAATTGGAATATTTGGAATATTTACTAAACCCTCTGTTATTGCTTTAAAGTACAATCCGGTACCACCCACAAGAATAGGTATTTTTTTTCTCTTTTTTATATCTAAAATTTTTTTTTTAACTAATTTTAACCAATCTCCTGAAGAAAAGTTTTTTTTTACACTTTGAAAACCATATAAATGATGTTTAATATTCTTGTAATTTTTTGGAATAGGTCTCGCAGATAAAATCTTTAATTCTTTATATACCTGCATGCTATCGGCATTAATGATCTCACCTCTTATTTTTTTAGCAAGTTTAATTGCAAAATTTGACTTTCCTGATGCGGTTGGACCATAAATTAAAATAATTTTGGATTTTAAATCCATTAATTAATCTAATTTAACACCAATATATCGTCTTTGATTTTGGCTATTATATATAACTAATAAAATAGTTTTTTGATTACTATTTAAGACTTGTTTAACTATTTGGTTTAAATCATTTACACTTCTTATTTTTTTCTTTTGCGCTTCTAAAATTATACTATTCACTTCAACAGAGCTTATTAAAGGACTATCGTTTGCTATTTTAGTGATAACCAATCCAGTAGTTTGATTAGGTAACTTTCTTGATCTTATATCATCTTTAGTAATTTGTCTTACAGTCACTTTTAAATCTTTTATCTCAATTTTTTTTGGACTTTCCGTTTTTTCTGAGACTTTAAAATCTTCTGAGGTTTCTAATCTTCCAAGTGTAACAATTTTAACAATTTCTTTTTTATCTCTCCAAATTTTTACTTCAACCCGTTTTCCGACCTCAGTTCTTGCTACAATCATGGGAAGTTCTTTCATCTGATTTATTTTTTCACCATTAAATTCTAAAATGATATCACCAGATTTTACTCCAGCTTTAGCGGATGGACTATTCTCTGCAACACTTGCAACTAGGGCTCCACGCGGTTTATCTAATTTTTCAACTTCAGCAATTTCTTTTGTAACATCTTGAATTCTTACACCTAACCAACCACGTTTTGTTTCTCCAAATTTTATTAATTGATCAATTACTATCTTTGCACTATTCGAAGGAATTGAAAAACCAATTCCAATTGAACCATTTCTGCCGAGGATAGCAGTATTGATTCCAATCACATCTCCATTCATATCAAATAAGGGACCACCAGAGTTCCCTTGATTAATTGATGCATCAGTCTGAATATAATCTTCATACCTGGATAAACCTATTGATCTATTTCTTGCAGAAATAATTCCTGAAGTTACAGTTCCACCAAGACCAAAGGGATTACCAATTGCTATAACCCAGTCACCAATTCTAGCTTTGTCGGAATCACCAAATTTAACAGGTTTAAACTTTTCATTTGTCTCTAGTTGAAGAACTGCAATGTCAGACAATGGATCTGCACCGAGGACTTTAGCTTTAATTTCTTTGTCACCTACTCTAATGATAATATCATCTGCATCTTGAATGACGTGATTGTTTGTAACAACAATACCTTTTTCATCTATAATAAATCCTGATCCTAAAGCTGCTGATGGTCTCTCTTGTGGTGTTCCAAATTCTTTAAACATATCCTCAAATGGTGAACCCGGAGGAAATTGAAAAGGGAAAGGGTTAGTTTGTGTTTTTACCATTGTAGTTGTTGAAATATTAACCACAGATGGCATTAACTTTTCTGCCAAATCGGCAAAAGAACTAGGATGATTTTGTGCAAACGATTTTAATTGAGTGCCTATAATTAAAATAATCGCTATAAATAGTGTATTTATTCTACTCATTTTAGTTCTTCATATAATAAATAATTATAAAGCCTATAACTGCAAAGATTAATCCACCTGATCTTAACTGGCTATCTTTTATAAGTTCTAATTTTTTTAACATACTTTTCATTTTTGCTGGAAATATGGCATATAAAATTCCCTCGATAAACAAGAATAGACCAAAAGCAATGATCAATTCTTTCATGAAAGTTTATTGTGAATTTGGTTTTATATTTCCAAAAAATTTAAAGAACTCACTATCAGGAGATAATATTAAAGAAGTTTCTCCACCAATTAATGCTTTTTCATAAGCCTGCATAGCTCTGTAAAAAGCAAAGAATTCTGGATCTTGGCCAAAAGCGTTAGCGAAAATATTATTTCTTTTACCATCACCTTCTCCTTTCATAATCTCAGATTTTTTTTGCGCATCTGCTAAAATAACAGTTACTTCTTTATCAGCAGTCGATGTTATCGTTACAGCCATTTCAGCACCTTTTGCTCTAAACTCTTTTGCTTCTCTCTCCCTTTCTGTTTGCATTCTCCTAAAGATTGCATCACTATTTGCTTGAGGAAGATCAGCACGTTTAATTCTTACATCTACAATTTCTATACCAAAGTTTTGTGCTTCGTTGTTTACACCCTCTTGAATTAAAGCCATTTGTTTTGTTCTATCTTCTGATAAAAGTGTCTGTAATTCTTGTTGACCTAATACGTTCCTGATTCTTGAATTGATAATTGTTGCCAATCTAGATCTTGCAACTCTTTCATTTCCAACTGAGATATAAAATTTTAACGGATCGACAATTTGAAATCTTGCAAAAGCATCAACAATTAGTCTTTTTTGATCCGATGCAATTACCTCTTCAGGTGGTGTATCTAAATTTAAAATTCGCTTATCCAAAAATACGACGTTTTGGATAAATGGTAATTTAAAGTTTAATCCTGGTTTTAAAATTATTCTTTTTGGATCACCAAACTGAAGTACAATCGCTTGATTAACTTCTTTAACAATAAATATTGAAAAAAATAATGTCGCTGCAATAAAAACTGCTAATCCTGCTATAATTTTTCCTGCTTTCATTTTAATTAGTCACTTTCTTTTTTAATTCTGGTAATGGTAAATATGGAACTACACCTGATCCAGCATTTTTCTCAATGATTACTTTATCAATATCAGCTAAAACTTTTTCCATCGTTTCTAAATACATTCTTTCTTGTGTTACCGATTTTGCTTTTTTATACTCATTGTAAATAGCTAAGAACCTACTTGCTTCACCCTCTGCTTTAGCTACCACTTCTTTTTTATAAGCTTCTGCGGCTTGTAAAATTTTTGCAGCTTCCCCTCGTGCTCTTGGGATTACATCATTAGCATATGCCTCAGCTTCATTTTTTGATCTTTCCATATCAGCTCTGGCGGCTTGCACGTCACGAAACGCATCAATTACTTGATCTGGTGGATCTGCTTTTTGAGTTTGAACTTGTGTAATTTGAATTCCTGATGTGTATTCATCTAAAATTTTTTGGATTATTTCTTGTGTATCTGTTTCAATTAATGATCTTCCTTCTGTCAAAATTGGCTGGATATCAGATCTTGCAATTACTTCTCTCATTGCTGTTTCCGCAGCAGCTTTAACAGTCCCTTCTGGATCCTGGATTTTAAATAAAAAATTACCTGCATCTTTAATTACCCAAAAGACAGAAAAATCTATATTCACAATATTTTCATCACCAGTAAGCATTAAACTTTCTTGCGGTACATCTGCTACACCTCCTGCCGCTGAAGAAAAACCACTATCTCTTTCTGACCTAAAACCAATATCTATCCTGTTAACTTTTGTTACTTTTGGTGTTAAAACATTTTCAACCGGGAAAGGGATATGATAATTCAAACCTGGTTGAGTTGTTTTTACAAACTTTCCAAATCTTAAAACAACACCTTGTTCGTCAGGAAGCACTCTATAAAGACCACTTGCTAACCAAACAAAACCTAAAATAATTAAAACTAAAATAGCTTGTTTTCCTCCAGAAGAACTTCCGCCTGGTAAAAGTTTTTTAATTTTTTCTTGAAACTCTCTAATAATTTTATCTACATCGGGCGGTCTTGGGCCTCTTCCAGAGCCATTACCGCTTCCTCCTCCACCTGGGGGTGATCCCCAAGGACTACCACCTCTTTGTTGAAAATCATCCGACATACACTATCTATATAGTGTCTAATTTAACAAAAACAAGCTAAGATCAAATAATGTCAGATAAAAAGCCAGAACTAAGTGCCGCAACGAGCAAACATAGTGGGCAAAAGGTTTTTACAAAAAATCCAATTATTGGAACGAGATTCACTATAGCTATTTCAAGTGCCAAAGGAGGTGTTGGAAAGTCAACTTTCGCATCCAACCTTGCGATAGCATTAAAACATGTAGGCTGTAAAGTTGGTTTGCTAGATGCAGATATTTATGGACCTTCAATTCCAAAAATGTTTGGGATAGAGGAAAAACCAAAAAGTGACGGCCAAAAACTAGATCCTATTATAAAATACAATATTCAATGTATGTCTATTGGTTTTCTTACTGATCAGCAAACTCCAATGATTTGGAGAGGTCCAATGGTGACTAGTGCAATAAGGACTTTTACCCAAAAAGTAAATTGGAAAGACTTGGACTTCATAATTGTAGATATGCCTCCTGGTACAGGAGATACACAATTGACTTTCTCACAAGAAATTAAAATGGACGGAGCAATAATAGTTTCAACACCTCAAGAAGTGGCTTTGTTAGATGTAAAAAGAGGAATTAAAATGTTTGATAAACTGGGAGTAAAAATTTTAGGACTTGTAGAAAATATGAGTTACTTCGTTGGAGATGATAATAAAAAATATAAGATATTTGGTGAGGGTGGAGTTCGTAAAACTTCAGAAGAATTCAATAAAGAATTTTTAGGTGAAATACCAATTAAACCTGAAGTAGGAATGAAAAGTGATAATGGAAAACCAATAGTTGAAGAAGATCCAAATAACGAAATTTCAAAAATTTATATTAATTTTGCTAATAAAATTAAATCAACTTATCTTTTAGGTTAAAAGCTTCCATTAATTCATTCCATTCTCTTTTTGACAATCCAGAACTTTCTAAAGTGACATCTTCCCTTTTAATTAATTTTTGAATTACAACATTTCCTTTAGCAGAAACTTCTGTACCACCCACTCTATAATCCATAAAAGCTTCATGAGTTATTGGTACCCACCTTTTTAATGTGTCCAACATGATATCAGCAAAAACTCTAATTTCATATTGAGCGTGATGATCTGCTCTTAGTCTTAAAAAATTCATTAAATTTAAAAGATCTGTTTTCCAATACCACTGAGTATAGGTATTTAATGTTAAATTCATTCTAGCAAGTTCCCTAGCTAAACCTTTTTTATTGTTATCGATAGTTGATCCATCATATCTTTCATTTAGCATGGTTTCATAATTAGAATAAGTTCTTTCAGCATCATTTTTTAAAAGTTCTAAAACCTCTTTTGCTTGACTTCCCTCAAGGACATCTCCCCTTCCTTGTCTATTGCTTGTTGATTGAGCTGCTAAATTTTCAGAGGTTGGTAAGTAGAATTCTTTATCTAAAATAGAATATCTTGCAGAATATTCATTAACATTTGCGGTTCTATGTCTTATCCATTGACGTGCTATAAAAATTGGTAATTTGATATGATATTTAATTTCACACATTTCAAATGGTGTACTGTGCCAATGACGCATCAAATATTTAATCAACCCAGCATCGGTTGATACCTGTTTGGTTCCTTTTCCATAAGAAACTCTTGCAGCTTGAACAATAGATGTATCATCACCCATATAATCGACTACCCTTACAAAACCATGATCTAAAGCTGGAATTGCCTCATAAAGAATATTTTCCAACTCTGATACTACCACCCTTTTTGTTTTATTATTTTGAGATTGCTGATTCTTAATTTCTGCAGATTGTTCTTTAGTTAATTTCATGATTGTTATTGAATCTCTTGCGATTCCTTTTATATTAATAAAGTTGGTTTTCCAACTATGACGATAAACGAATTTCGTAATAACCATTGCGGACGTGGGGGCAGTACCCACCACCTCCACCAATTACAACTTATGGGGGTGAACTAGATTCGACGAGTGACTAAAGGCTATTCTTTCGTTCGGAATTGTTCCTCCGTAAAGGGCTAATTTATAAATGCTAACGAAAGTTACGCAATTGCTGCTTAATTAATTTTGTTAATTAAGTAAACGGGGTTCGGGGCACCTGGCAACAGAACGCCCCTTTAAATATAATGATGCTTTAGGGTCAATATATTTCTTTAAAAAAAATAAATAAATATTTATAAAAATTAATTAATGAAGTCTTTAAAAAAATATATCTATCAAATTTTAATAATTTTTTTAATGGTCTTGCTTGTCAGTGGATATATTCTTAATAAAAAAAGTTCAGCTTCAAAAAAAAATGAAATCTCTAATATTCTTAAACAATTAAATACTAGGAATACTCAAATAGCAAAAATACAAAAAAATTTGTTTAAAGATGGAAAAAATATAAATGACATAATTAATAAAAATGAAATCCAATTTAAGAAAATTCCGCGAGATGAAATTTTAAATGAATTTGGAACTTATTCTTTGTCAAAATATAAAACAAATGACATTTTATTTAATGGCAATAGAGGAGCAATTGGAACTGGTTTTATTGATTTCTATAATAATGAAAAAAATTTATTTCTTGCTACATATGATGGTATTTTCGCATATGCAAAACTAGATAATTTGGAAAGGTTTAAAAAAATCAAGTCAAATATTAATACAATAATCAATTATGAAAAATTCTACTTTCACGATCAGTATGGTATAAAAGATATTTTTATAGATAATGATAATTTGTATGTTTCTTATATTGGAAAAAGAAAAGAAAATTGTTACGATTTAAAAATTATAACTACAAAATTAAATGAGGAATATTTAAATTTTCAAAATTTTTATCAAACTCTTAATTGTGTAAATGTAAATAATAGCCATGGATTTTATCCTGCACAAGGTGCAGGTGGGAGAATTATTAAGTTTGATGAAATGAATCTTTTATTTACAACTGGCGATTTTAGAAATAGACCCCTCGCACAAAACCCTCAGAGCGATTTTGGTAAAATTTTGAGTATAAGCACTGCAGGTAAAAATACTAGAGTTGTTTCTCTTGGCCACAGGAATCCTCAGGGGCTTTACTATAGTAAAAAAAATAATTTTATTATCTCAACCGAACATGGGCCAAAAGGAGGTGATGAAATAAATATTAATCACAACCCTACATCAAATATTAAAAATTTTGGTTGGCCTATATCCTCATATGGTGAACATTATTATAAAAATTACTCGGAGAAAATATTGTCTGAAGCACCTTTGAAAAAATCACATAAAAAATATGGTTTTGAAGAACCTTTAAAATATTTTGATCCATCAATAGGAATAAGTCAAATAATTCCGTTAAACGATGATGAGACAGAATTTCTTGTTGGTGCAATGGGAAATGAAATTAAAGATCAGGATTTAGGTATTCACTACATTAAGCTTGATGAAAAAAGAAAAAAAGTTATTAAAAATAAATATACTCTTCTTAATGAAAGAGTGAGAGATATGATAATATCTCTTGACAAAAAAATCATAATAATTTTTTTAGAAACCTCTAGCACACTAGCGGTCTTAAAAAAACAAACTATAAATTAAAATATAAATTGTATAAATAAATCAGTGATTAATGATTATTTAAGAAAAATAAATAGTTTTTTTAAATACTATTTTTACTTTTTTAAAAATTATAAATTAATTAAAAATTCTAAAAGTTTCTCTCAAGAGGGGGAAGATAAATTTTTATTAGAATATTTTAAGGATCGAATTAATGGATTTTATATTGATGTTGGAGCTTTTCATCCTTACAGAATTAATAATACCTATTTACTTTATAAAAAAGGATTTAGGGGTATCAATATTGATATAAGTGCTACATCAATAGATTTTTTCGATATTGCTAGACCTGATGATATAAATCTAAATGTTGGAGCATCAGATAAGTTTGAGAAAAAAATTTTTTTTTCTAAGAAAAATTTGTCTTTTCATAATACTTTATCAAAATCTTTAGCTGAATCTGAAATGCAAACAGAACCCTTTAAAAAAAAATATTCTATTTCATGTAAACGATTAGATGAGATTATTGAGGAAACAAAATTTTCAAATAAAACAATAGATTTTTTAAATATTGATGCTGAAGGTTATGATTATCAAGTTTTATTAGGTTTAGATTTAAAGAGATATAACCCTGAAGTTATTTGTATTGAAATTTCACCATTGGTAAACAAGAAAAATGAGCACTATAAGGACACGAGAATTTATGAACATCTTTTGAAACATGGATACAAATTATCTTGGAAGGGTTTTAATTCATTTATTTTTACTTATCAAAAGTAATTTGGATTTCCTTTCCTCTTTTACGATTTTTGAAATCTAACCCTTTTATTGGATATTTTCTTCTAGCTTTTTTATTTTTTATCTTAAATTTGTTTGGATTTATTAATGTCATTTCAATTACTTGTGGAATACCAAATTCATCAACCATTCCAAAATTATTGGCATTAATATGAATATTTTTTAATTTTGTTTGACTGATGAAATTTTTAATTTTTTTCAAATTTTTTTGAAGATTGTGGAATTCTATAATAACCAAATTTAGTTTATCAAAATTTTTGTTTACTTCATTTAAAATCTTATACTCATCACCCTCAATGTCAATTTTTAAAACAATTTTTGTATTATTACTAATTGCATCTGTAATTGTAATTTGATTATTGTTATTTGTCTTTTTTGAAACAATCTTTTTTAAAAAATGTTTATTTTTACCTCTAAAAAAAACTAAATATTCAATAAATTTAAAAAGGTCTATTATTTGACTTGGTTTTTTAAAAAATATTATGGAACTAAAATTTCTTAAGAATCTTTTTAACCAAAACTTTTTATCTACTGTATGGTCAAAAGCTAAGATTTTACAATTTTTATTACACTTTTGAAAATGACTTTCAAAACTCCATTCTGCTTCAAGTCCACAAGTAATGATTACATTTGTTTTGTTTATAACGCGTTTATCTATTACATATCCACCATCTGATTTTCGTCCAAGTCTAATTAAATTTGAAAAGTTTGTCTGATATGGTTTTAAAAAATTTGGTAACATTTATAACTTAACTAAATACTATTTATTTATTTCAGCCTGGGCTGCAGCCAGTCTTGCTATTGGAACTCTATATGGAGAACATGAAACATAATTAAGACCTATTTTTGAGCAAAAATATATACTTTTAGGATCACCTCCGTGTTCACCGCAAATACCTAACTTAATTTTTTTATTTTGTTTTTTTCCTTTAGTAACAGCTATCTCAACTAAATCTTCTACACCTTCATCTATTGAAATAAATGGATCAATTGAAAAAATCTTGTTTTCAATATAGTCGTTTAGAAATTTTCCACTATCATCTCTACTAATACCAAAAGTAGTTTGTGTTAAATCATTTGTCCCAAAGCTAAAAAACTCAGCATGTTTCGCTATATCTTTTGCTTTAATTGCTGCTCTTGGTAGCTCAATCATTGTTCCAACTAAAAATTCTATTTTTACTTTATTTTCTTTTTGTACTTTTCTTGCAGTATTAATTACAAGGTCTTTCATTATTTTGATTTCTGCTTCAGTTGACACAAGTGGAATCATTATTTCAGGGAATGCAAATTTTTGTTTATTTTTTTTAAGCTCTGACAAGGCTTTAAAAATTGCCTCACATTGCATTTCATAAATTTCAGGAAATGAAATACCCAATCTACAGCCTCTATGTCCAAGCATGGGATTTTGTTCATGAAGTTCATCAGTTCGAGATTTTACTTCTTTAATACTTATACCAACCACTTCTGCAACTTCTGAAATTTCTTTTTCAGATTTTGGGAGAAACTCATGTAATGGGGGATCAAGTAAACGGACTGTAACCGGTAATCCACTCATAATCTTAAATATTTCTGCAAAATCTTTTTTTTGGTGTGGTAAAAGTTTCTTGAGTGCTTTTAATCTATCATCTTTAGTTTTAGAAAGTATCATCTCTCGAACAGAAATAATTCTCTCTTCATCAAAGAACATGTGCTCCGTTCTGCATAACCCAATTCCCTCTGCTCCAAAATCTCTTGCAACTTTTGTATCTAATGGAGTTTCTGCATTTGTTCGAACTTTAAGCTTTCTAACATTGTCAGCCCAACTCATTAATTTTGAAAAGTCACCAGAAATTTCAGGTTTTACTGTTGGTACGCTTCCTAATATGATTCTTCCAGAGGACCCATCAATTGTGATTATATCGCCCTCTTTAATTTCTACTGAAGCAGTTTTGAAAATTTTTTTTTCATAATCAATATCAATTTCACTTGAGCCTGAAACACATGGTCTACCCATCCCTCGTGCAACAACAGCTGCATGGCTAGTCATTCCTCCCCGCGCAGTCAATATCCCTTTTGCAGCGTGCATACCCTGAATATCTTCTGGAGAAGTTTCTACTCTAACTAATATTACATCTTGCATCATATTGTTAAGTCTCTCAGCTTCTTCAGATGTAAACACTACCTTTCCACTGGCAGCTCCTGGTGAGGCAGGCAAACCATTTGCAATGATTTCTATAGAACTTTTTTCATCCAAAGTTGGGTGTAATAACGTGTCTAAAGAATTTGGATCAATTCTCAAAATAGCCTGTTTTTTTGAAATTAATTTTTCCTTAACCATATCTACAGCAATCTTAACCGCCGACTTTGCAGTCCTTTTACCGGATCTAGTTTGTAGGATCCATAATTTCTCATTCTCAACTGTAAATTCTACATCTTGCATATCTTTGTAATGCGCCTCTAACTTTTTTAAAATTTTATGAAGCTCCAAATAAACTTTTGGCATTGACTCTTCCATAGACAGTGCTTTTACTTTTGCATCTCTTCTTGCTTTTTTCGTAATATATTGTGGTGTCCTTGTTCCTGCTACAACATCCTCTCCTTGAGCATTAATTAAATACTCTCCATAAATATCATTTGATCCATCTGAAGGATTTCTTGTAAAAACAACTCCAGTAGCACAATCATTTCCCATGTTTCCAAAGACCATAGATTGCACGTTAACTGCTGTTCCCCATTCAGATGGTATCTGATTTAACTTTCTATAAATTTTAGCTCTATTACTGTCCCAAGATAAAAATACTGCACTTATTGCTCCTAATAATTGTTCATAAACATCCTGAGGAAATTCTTTTTTTGTTTTTTCTTTAACAATATTTTTAAAATCTTTTATCAAACCATCCCAATCATCTTCATCAAGATCTGTATCCAGCAAAACTCCTTTGGTTAATTTATAATTTTCTATAAGTTCCTCAAAATGATAACTTTCTACTCCAAGAACAACATTTCCATACATTTGAATAAATCTTCTATAACTATCTTTGGCAAATCTTCCGTTAGAAGTTTTGTTGGCTAGTGCTTTAACAGTTTTGTCATTCAAACCAAGATTAAGTATTGTATCCATCATACCGGGCATAGATACTCTAGCACCGGATCTCACTGATAATAAAAGCGGATTTTTTAGATCCCCAAATTTTTTTTTCACATCTTTTTCAATTATCCTTAACTCTTTTTTAATTTGATTTATCAATGAAGAATTCAATTTCTTTTTATTTTGGTAAAAAAGATCACAGACGTTTGTTGAAATTGTAAATCCAGGCGGAACTGGAAGGCCCATTCTTCCCATTTCTGATAAATTAGCACCTTTGCCACCTAAAAAATTTTTGGGATTTTTAATTTTTTTAGAGTCTTTAGATTTAAAATTTACAATTAACTTATTCATTATTTGCTTTTAACAATTGAAAATTCATAAAATTTTGAAAGGTTTTACATAACATATTTATAAGTTCCAAACGATTTTTTCTTAAATCTTCATTATCTTCATTTACTTTGACATTATCAAAAAATTCGAAAACTTCTTTTTTTGCTCCAGCTAAGACCGATAAAGATTCTTCAAAATTTTCATTATTATCTATATCTGAATAATACTTCTTTATATCAGTAATCTTTTTAAACAAATTTTTTTCATAATCGCTTTTAAAAATACCAGGATCAGTTGAATTGGTTATTTCAATTTCTTTATTTTCCATTTCACTTTGAAGTATATTGGAAGCCCTTTTATAACTTGATGTTATATCTATACCAATTTGATTATTTATTATTTTATTTATACATCTTGCTTTTTCGAAAGATGAAAACAATTTATTAGTTGAAAAATTTGAAATCGATGCCTCAATAATATCAAATCGAATATCTTTTTCTTTAAGATAATATCTAAATCTATCTTTTAAGAAATTACTTAAATCTTTTTTTAATTCATTATTTACAAGAGTAAAATTTTGTTCTTGATATAAACCAATAGAATAATTCAATAAATCGTTTAATTTTAAATCTTTTTTATTTTCAATTATTATTCTTATTATGCCGAGCGCCACTCTTCTAAGTGCAAACGGATCTTTTGAACTTGTGGGTTTTTCATCAATCCCAAAAAAACCAACAAGATTATCTATTTTGTCTGTTATCGATAAAGCAATACTGAAAGGTTTTTTTGGTACATTTGAATCTAATCCAATCGGTAAATATTGTTCAGTTATTGATAAACAAATATCTTTATCAAAACCTTGTTGTGCGGAAAAATAACCTCCCATAATTCCCTGTAATTCAGGAAACTCACCAACTAAATCAGAAGTTAAATCTGTTTTACAAATAGATGCTGATAACTCTACTTTTTCTTTACTAATTAATAATTCATCAGATATCATTCCACCTAATTTTCTCATTCGCTGAACTTTATCAAAATAGGTTCCAAGTCCCTTGAAAAAATTAATTTTTTTTAGTTCAGATACCTTTTTCACTAAATTTTGTGTTTTATCTTTATTCCAAAAAAATTCTGCATCGCTCAATCTAGCATCAACAACTCTTTGATTTCCGAGTTTGATTAACCCTTTTTGGTCTTTTTTATTCGCAACGAGTAAAAATTGATTTGTAATTTGATTATTTTTATCAATCGTAGGAAAATATTTTTGATGTGACTGCATAGTCAAAACAAGTATTTCCCTCGGGATTAATAAAAATTTTTTATCAAAATCACATAGTAAAACATTTGGACATTCAACTAAATCTACAACCTCATCAAATAATTTTAAATTTTCTAAAATAAATAATTTTTTTTTACCTAATATCTTTGTGAATTCCTTTTGAATAATTTGTTTTCTTTTAGTTTGATCAACAATCGTTCCATGTATCTTCAAAAATCTTTCATAAGATTTGAAATTTTTAAATACTCCTGTTTTTTCTTCATAATCCTTATCAATAAAGGTCTTATTAGACGAAGTTAGATGGTAAAATTTAAAATCTATTATTTTTTCATCAAACACTGATAAGATAGACTTTAATGGTCTTGCCCAATTAAGGTTAAATTCACCCCATTTCATTGATTTTTTCCATTGGTAGCTTCCTAAAAGTTTTGGTATTAAATCTTTTAACAAATCTGAAGTGCTCAATATTTTTGAGGGTGTTTTAAAAAAGTAGAATTCTCCTTTTTCTGTATCACGTTTAATAAGTTGTTTTTTGTCAATTTTATTTGATCTCAAAAAACCCTCAATTGCTTCTACAGGAGCACTGGTTTTTGGTCCTTTTATTTCCTCAGACACAACCTTAATTTTTTTTTGTAAACCCTCAAATACGATAATTACTCTGTTTGGAGTTGATAATGAAAAACTTTTTTTTGATTTTATAGATTTATTGATAAAATATTCTCTAAATTCCTCTAAAAGTTTTTCACGAAAATTTTTTTGTAAATTAGCTGGAATTTCCTCACTAAATAATTCTAAAAAAAATTCCGCCATTTTATATTTGTGTATCAATCCAAATTGAAGCAACAGATTTTGTGATTTCTCTTATACGTCCAATATATTCTGCTCTCTGGGCAACACTGATAGCTCCTCTTGCATCAAGTATATTAAATACATGACTTGCTTTTAAGCATTGATCATAAGCTGGGAGTGATATTTTTTTATCTATTAATGATTTAGCCTCACTTTCGAACATATCAAATATTTTAAACAGATTCGA
Source organism: Pelagibacteraceae bacterium AG-426-G02 (assembly GCA_003213155.1). GTDB lineage: Bacteria > Pseudomonadota > Alphaproteobacteria > Pelagibacterales > Pelagibacteraceae > Pelagibacter. The sequence continues at coordinate 70,149 of QCNQ01000004.1, forward strand.
GGTATTAGCATGTTCAAAGTTATAAGCCGAAAATTCTTTCTCCGCTTGATGAAAAACTTCTCTGTATTCAACATTTTCGTTATTCCAAATTAAATCATAAACATTATTTTTTTGTTGTGTGAACATACAAATTCTTTCTAAGCCATAAGTAATTTCTACTGAAACAGGTTTACATTCAAAACCAGCCATTTGTTGGAAATATGTAAATTGAGTTATTTCCATTCCATCACACCAAACTTCCCAACCAAGACCTGCTGCGCCTAAAGTTGGACTTTCCCAATCATCCTCAACAAATCTAATATCATGATTTTTCTGATCAATACCAATTGTAGACAAACTATTTAAATAAAGTTTTTTTATATTTGGTGGAGAAGGTTTAATTATAACTTGAAATTGATAATAGTGCTGAAGTCTATTAGGGTTATCTCCATATCTTCCATCAGTCGGTCTTCTAGAAGGTTGTACATAAGCTGCTTTCCATGGTTTTGGTCCAAGTGACCTCAGAGTTGTGGCTGGATGAAAAGTTCCTGCTCCAACCTCTATATCATATGGTTGTAAAATTATACAACCATGTTTACTCCAATATTTTTGAAGGTTTAAAATTGTATCCTGAAAAGTTTGAAATTTTGGTTTTTTTTTACTTTTTTTAGAGGCCATATTTTTGCCAAATAGATTTTTCTTCTAATATATTTGCGACCTGATCGACGTGATCGTTAGATGATGATAATTTTTTACTTAACCAACTTTTAGATTTTTCAAATTTTTTGATTATTACATCTTCTCCAAATTTTTCTCTCAACACTTGATTGGCATCACCTATTTCGTCAATCAAACCAAGTTCTTTAGATTTAGTTCCAGACCAAAACTCTCCAGAAAATAACTCAACTTCTGATTTCTTTAGTTTTTCACCTCTACTTTTTTCAACGACATTAATGAAATCTTGATGCAAATCTAATTGTATATTTTTTAATCTTTCTATATCTTCTTTTTTTTCTTCAAGAAACGGATCGAGAGTGCTTTTATTTTTACCAGCAGTATGAACTCTTCTTTCAACTCCAATTTTTTTAATTAATTCTGTAAAACCAAATGATGAATAAATTACACCTATAGATCCAATAATTGAACTAGAGTTTGCATAAATTTCATCACCAGCACACGCAATCAAATAGCCTCCTGATGCAGCAATATCCTCTGCAAAAACTATTACCTTTTTTTTATTTTTTTTCGCTTGTTGTCTTATAAAACTAAAGATTAAGTGTGATTGAACAGGTGATCCACCAGGAGAATTAATTGTAATAGCAACGCATGGTGCTTTTTTTACAGAAAAAGCCTTTAAAATTATCTCTTCTTGACCTGAAAAATCTATACCTTGTTTAAATTTACCTACATTTCCGATAACACCAGCTAATTTAATATGAGGAATAATTTTCTTCTTTTTAAAAATTGAGAGCATAACAAAACTTTATAGAATTTTTGTATTAATATAAAGACACCTTATAATTGAAGATTTAGGTGCGTCAATTGATAAGTATCAAAAGAAACTTATTACACTAATTTGCTCACATTATGGGAAGCGTAATTCAACTTAAAAAACAAATTAATAACTCTTACTTTCAACTTAAAAACTCAGTTGAAAATAAGTTGATGCTTGTTGAAGAAAAAATTAAATCAAAACTAGATAGTAATGTTGAGCTAGTTAAAAAAATGACAGATTATCATTTAAATACTGGTGGCAAAAGGTTAAGAGCCTTATTAACTTTGGGTTCATCAAAGTTATGTGGTTATACAAAAGGTACCAGAGATATTAATTTAGCAGCTTGTGTAGAACTAATTCATGCTGCAACTTTGATGCATGATGATGTTATAGATAATGGTTCAATTAGAAGGGGTAAAAAAACGCCAAATAAAATTTGGGGTAACCACTCATCTGTTCTAGCTGGCGATTATCTTCTTAGTAGGTGTTTTGAAATGATGGTAGAAGATGGAAATATTGAAGTTTTAAAACTATTATCATCAACATCATCAATAATTGCTCAAGGTGAAATTTTGCAACTTCAGCATAAAGGTGAGGTTGATATGCTTGAAGAAACTTATTTGAAAATAATTTCTTCAAAGACGGCTGAGTTATTTGCTGCTGCTACTAAAGTAGGAGCAATTTTATCAGAAATGAAAACTAAAGAGAAAGAAGCTTTAGAGTTTTATGGTAGGAACTTAGGTTTAACTTTTCAAATTGCTGATGACACTTTAGATTATAATTCAGAATTAAAAATATTTGGAAAAAATATCGGTCAAGACTTCTATGAGGGAAAAATTACACTACCAATAATTCTTCTATTTCAAAAAGCTAATAAAGATGAAAAAGAAACTCTTAAGAAAACTTTTGCAAAAGAAGAGAGAAATCAAAATGATTTAAATTATACCTTATCTTTAATAAAGAAATACGATATTATAAATAGTTGTTATCAAAAGGCCAAGCACTATATTAATTTGTCATCAAATTCATTGTCGATATTTAAAGACTCTGAAGAAAAAAATATCCTCGAAAATTTAACGTCTTTTAGTTTATCAAGAAATTTTTAGGGGCTTAAAAGACTTTTTGTCCAACCATTATTTGCTGTCAATTTATACTTTAGTCTTTCGTGTATTCTATTATCTCCATCTAACCAAAATTCTATGCTCGTAGGTTTTAAATTCCAGCCTGACCAATAATTTGGTCTTGGAACATTATTTTGATCTTGGTATTTATTTTTAAATTTTTCTAGTGATTTTATCAATTCTTCCCTATTGACTAATTCACTACTTTGTTTTGATGCCCAAGCCCCAATTCTACTTTCGTAAGCTCTAGAATTAAAATAATTATCAGCTACCTCATCTTCTACTTGGCTCAAAGTACCTACAATTCTAATTTGTCTAAGCAAACTTTTCCAATGAAAACACATTGTTGCATTGGGGTTTTCTTTTATTTCGTTTCCTTTCTGACTATTAAGATTAGTATAAAAAACAAATCCATTTTTATCGTAACCTTTAAGAAGCACCATCCTTACTGATGGGACACCTTGTTTTGTTGCAGTTCCAAGAGCTAAAGCATTTGGATCATTAATTTCATTCTTTTTTGCCTCTTCGTACCAACTTTCAAATAATTTAAAAGGATCATCTAAATTTAGAAAGCATTTATTAAGCCCCAGTGAGTTTTTTTCATTCATAATTTTAACAAAATAATCTATACAATATAAATAATGTCATTTAATACTTTTGGAAAGGTTTTTCGTTTCACTACATGGGGAGAATCTCATGGTCCTGCAATTGGTTGTATAATAGATGGTTGTCCACCACTAATAAACCTCAATGAACGAGATATTCAGATAGAACTCAACAAAAGAAAACCTGGTCAATCTAAATTTACTACTCAAAGAAAAGAGAGTGATAAAGTAGAGATTCTTTCAGGAGTCTTTGAAGGTAAAACAACTGGAACTCCAATCTCTTTAATAATTTATAACGAGGATATGCGCTCAAAAGATTATAATGATATTAAGGATAAATTCAGACCAGGTCATGCTGATTTTACTTACTTTAAAAAGTATGGAATTAGAGATTATAGAGGTGGTGGAAGGTCTTCAGCGAGAGAGACTGCTTCTAGAGTTGCAGCAGGAGCGGTAGCAAAAAAAGTTTTGGAAAAAAAATTAGGTAAAAAATTTAAAATTTCTGGTGCAGTTACACAACTTGGAATTCTTGGATGCGATACAAACAAGTGGGATGATAAGATAATTTATAAAAATCCGTTTTTTTGTCCTGATAAATCAATGCTTAAAATATGGGAAAAATATCTTTTGAGTATTAGAAAGGCAGGTTCATCCTGTGGTGCTATAATTGAAATTAGAGCTAATGGTATTCCTGCAGGATTGGGGGCACCAATTTACTCAAAACTAGACTCTGATATTGCATCTGCAATGATGAGTATTAATGCTGTAAAGGGAGTTAATATTGGCTCTGGAATGAATTCCGCTCAATTGTCTGGAGAAGAAAATTCAGATGAAATTTCAAAATCAAAAAATAAATTAAAATTTAACTCAAATAATGCAGGTGGAATTCTTGGTGGTATCTCTTCTGGTCAACAAATAATTGTTTCATTTGCTGTAAAACCTACATCATCAATTTTAAAGAGCAGAAAGACAATTAATAAATTTGGAAAAAATACTAGCATATCTGTTAAGGGAAGACATGATCCGTGTGTTGGAATTAGAGCAGTTCCAGTGGGTGAGGCTATGCTATCATGCGTTTTACTTGATCATTATTTATTGAATCAAGCTCAATGTGGATAATTACTTTATTTTTGTTTTTGTAAGATAATATTTGAATTTAATACATCTAAAATTTGTTCTTCAATAGAAATGCTATCTAAATTTGCGAGTTTATACATGTTCTCAGGTTTGTCTTGATCAATAAAAATATCTGGAAGTTTCATTGATCTAAATTTTAAATTTGAGTCCATTAATCCCTTTTTTGTTAAAAAATCAATCACATGAGAGCCGAATCCACCAATTGACCCTTCCTCAATAGTTACAATTGCCTCGTGTGTTGTTGCTAATTGCCATATCAAATTTTCATCCAACGGCTTGGCAAATCTTGCATCCACTATTGTAATATTAATACCTTTTTTTTTTAAATTTTCTGATGCCCTTAAACTTTCACTTAATCTTGCACCAAAGTTTATTAAAGCTAACTTTTTTCCATCTTGAATAATTCTTGATTTACCAATCTCTATCTTTTCATTAATTGATGGCAATATTGACCCAATACCACTCCCTCTTGGATATCTAAATGCACAGGGTCTATCATTAATTTCTGTAGAAGTATTAATCATTCTTACCAACTCGGCCTCATCACTTGCAGCCATTACAATAAAATTTGGTAGTGTTGCTAAATAAGTCGTATCAAAACTACCTGCATGTGTAGGTCCATCAGCTCCAACTAATCCTGCTCTATCTATTGCAAATCTTACAGGTAAACTCTGTATTGCAACATCATGAACGACTTGATCATATGCTCTCTGAAGAAATGTTGAATAAATTGCTGCATAAGGTTTATAATTCTCAGTCGCTAAGCCGGCTGCAAACGTAACAGCGTGTTGTTCAGCAATACCAACATCATAAGTTCTATCTGGAAATTCTTTTTTAAAATTGTTTAATCCAGTTCCATCTGGCATTGCAGCTGTTATTGCAACAATTTTACTATCTTTTTTTGCGTGTTGTATCAGAGTATCAGCAAAAACTTTAGTGTATGACGGTATTTTACTGGAACTTTTTTCCTGTTCCCCAGTCTTTACATTAAATTTGGATACACCATGATAATGATCTTTTGCTTCTTCAGCAAAAGAATAGCCTTTTCCTTTTTTTGTTTTTATATGAATTAATATTGGACCTTGGTGTTTTGAATCCCTTGCATTTCTTAAAATTGGAATCAATGCAGAAAGATCATGGCCATCGATAGGACCAATATAATAGAAACCTAATGAGCTAAATAAAGTTCCACCAGTTACAGCTGATCTTAATAAATCTTCAGCTTTGCCGGCTTTTGCACTAAATCTTTTTGAAAATGCTGATGTAATCAATTTTATAGTTTCTCTTAAACTAAAATATATTTTACCAGAAAAAATTTTAGCTAAATATGTTCCCATTGCTCCAACAGGCCTTGCAATTGACATGTCGTTATCATTTAATATCACAATCATTTTGGTCTTTGAGGCACCCGCATTATTCATGGCTTCATAAGCCATACCTGCACTTATTGCACCATCACCAATCACTGCTATAACATTTTCTGATTTTTTTGATAATTTATTTGCTTCTGCAATTCCCAAAGCTGATGAAATTGAGGTAGAACTATGCGCAGCTCCGAAAGGATCATATTCACTTTCTAAACGCTTAGTAAATCCTGAGAGACCTCCTCCTTGCCGAAGTGTTCTTATTTTATCTTTTCTTCCTGTTAAAATTTTATGTGGATAACATTGGTGTCCTACATCCCAAATTAATTTATCACTTGGTGTGTTAAAAATATAATGTAATGCTACGCTTAATTCTACTACACCTAAACTAGCACCCAAATGTCCTCCAGTAACTGATACTGCATCGATCATTTCCTCTCTTAACTCATCAGCAACCTTTTGCAGTTTTGTTTCAGGAACTTTTTTTAAGTCTGATGGAAAATTAATCTGATCTAAAAATTCGTAATTTTTTTTCATTTTTTTCTATTTAAAATATAATTTAGAGTTTCGTTTAAATTCTTAGATTTTGGTCCATACTTTTTTAACTTAGTATTTATTTTTAAAATTAGTTTATTCGCATATTTAATAGTATTTTTATCTCCCAGTAAACTAATAAGAGTTGCTTTACCTTTTTTCTTATCTTTTCCAGTTTTTTTTCCTGCAGCATAAAGACTTCCATTATAATCAATTAAATCGTCAGCAACTTGAAATAGTAATCCTATATCAGCTCCAATATTTTCAAATTTTTGGATATCTTTTTTACTTTTGTTCTTTAAAATTAATGGAGCTACACAACAAAAACTAAACAGTTTTCCAGTTTTTTTTATTTCCATTTCAATTATTTTTTTTTCTGAAATTTTCTTATGTTCATAGCTAAGATCTAAATATTGACCACCAGCAATCCCAAGATGTCCAGAACTCTCAGAAATTTTATTAATCAATCTAATTTTTGTTTTTTCATTGACATTCAAATCTTTGTGACTCAAAATTTCGAATGCCATAGTTAAGAGTGAGTTTCCAGCAAGAACAGCTGTAGACTCTCCAAATTTGATATGAGTAGAAGGCTTACCTCGTCTTATTAAATCATTATCCATACATGGTAAATCGTCATGAATAAGTGAATAAGCATGAATACATTCAACAGCAGCACCAATAATTAGTAAGGTTTTATAATTTAAGTTAAATATTGAACCAACATCAACTAGTATTTTTGATCTTATTTTTTTACCACCCGAAAATAATCCATATTGCATTGGGACAATCAGTTCTGATTTTTTTTGCTTTTTAATAAATCTTTTTAAAAAAATATTTGTGTCTTTAGCAATTTTATTTAGTTTTTTTTGCATTATTTTTTGAGGTTATCTTAGATATATTATCTTTAGTTGTTGTATTAATATCAGTAACTTTTTTTTTAAATTTTTTCTCGATGATATTGTTCAGTTTTATCAAATTTTGATATTTTTCAATTGAATTTTGTAAATCTTTTTGACTTTCTAAATCCTCAATTATCTTATTAGCTTCGAGAGTTAATTCCTCTAGAGACGAAGATTCATAATCATTTGGTAAATCTTTATCTTTCATATAATACTCTCAGATAATACATGAAAATTAATCTTGCAAATATTAAAAAAGCAAAAAAACTTCTATATAAAAAGGAGTGTATTGCTATACCTACAGAAACAGTTTATGGTTTGGCGGGTAATGCCTACTCAGATCAAGCCTGTCAAAAGATATATAAACTTAAAAAAAGACCAAAAAATAACCCTCTAATAGTTCATTATCTGAATACTCAAAGGTTGAAAAAAGATTGTCATTTAAACAATGACTTTATTAAACTGTATAAAAAATTTTGTCCTGGTCCTTTAACTTTTATACTTAATCTAAAAAAATCATCAAAAATTTCAAAAATAATTACTAACAAAAAAAATACATTGGCTGTAAGATTTCCGCGGCACTCAGTCACGAGAAGATTACTAAAAATTTTAAAATTTCCTTTAGCAGCTCCAAGTGCTAATCCCTCATCTAGGGTTAGTGCTGTTACATCTAATCATGTAAAAGAAGATTTTGGAAAAAAAATTAAATACATACTTGAGGGCGGAAAATCATCTATTGGAGTAGAATCAACAATTATTGACCTTAGAGAGAAACCTAAAATCTTAAGATTGGGAGGCTTAAATGTTTCAACTATTCAAAAAATACTAGGAAAAAAAATAACAATAAATAACAAACCTTCAAAAATCGTTTCACCAGGTCAACTTAAGGTTCATTATTCACCAGGTTTGCCCATAAGACTTAATGCAAAAAATATTCGTCAAGATGAAGCATACTTGTTGATTAGAAAAAAAAAAGTAAGTAAACCAAATTATTATTTTTTGTCACAGAAAGGAAATCTAAAAGAAGCTGCAAAAAATTTATATTCTACTTTAAGAAAAATTAAAAAAAAGAAATACAGCTCGATTGCAGTATGTAAAATTCCTGATAGAGGATATGGTAAAACAATTAATGATGTTTCTGGTTTTAATTTTGATAAAAACTCGATCAAGATTTTAAAAAAGTATAATATACCTTTCGTACTCCAACACTCACTTGGTAATCCTGACGTAATGCAAATAAACCCAAAATATAAAAATGTATTATTAGATATTTACGATTTTTTTGAAGAAAAATTAAGTAACTTACGTCAAAATGGAATTTATCATAATAATATAATCTTAGACCCTGGTATAGGTTTTGGAAAAAATTTGAAACATAATATGACGATAATTAAAAATATATCAATTTACCATTCTTTGGGTTTGCCTATACTGCTTGGTATTTCTAGAAAAAGATTTATAAAAGATTTATCTGGAAATAATGACAGTTCTTTAAGAATTGGAGGAACAATAAGTAGCAGTATTTTTGCAATGTTACAGGGTGTACAAATGTTGAGAGTTCATGATGTCAACGAAGTTAATCAAGCTACAAAAGTTTTCAAAGCACTTATGAATAAATAATGAAGTATTTTGGCACTGATGGAATTAGAGGGCAGGTAAATAGTGGGAACATTAACGGAGATATGTTCTTTAAGTTTGGACTAGCAGCAGGAAAATATTTCACAAATTTAAAAAAAAGGAAACAAACAGCAATTATTGCTAAAGATACTAGACTTTCAGGATACGCATTAGAACCTGCACTAGTTTCTGGTTTAGCTTCTGCAGGAATGCACGTTTATACACTGGGTCCATTGCCGACTAATGGCCTTGCAATGTTGACAAAATCAATGAACGCAAATCTTGGTATTATGATCACTGCTTCACACAATTTATTTTATGATAATGGTTTAAAGTTATTTGGTCCTGATGGATTAAAACTATCTGATAAAATTCAAAAAAAAAATTGAAAATTTAATAGATACCAAAGTTCAAAAACACTTATCTAATCCAAAAAAATTAGGAAGGGTTAAAAGGTTAGAGACAGGAACTGATGAATATATTAAAATTTGTAAAAAAAAGTTATCAAGAAACTTTAAATTAAATAATTTTAAAGTAGTTCTAGATTGCGCAAATGGAGCTGGATATAAATCTGCACCAAAATTAATCAGATCACTTGGAGCAAAATTAAAAGTTATAGGCAATAAACCAAATGGGTTTAATATTAATAAAAATTGTGGTTCAACTTTTCCAAAAAAACTACAAAGAAATGTTAAAAAATTCAAAGCAGATTTGGGTATTTCTTTAGATGGAGATGCTGACAGAATAATAATGTGTGATGAAAAAGGATCTATAATTGATGGTGATCAAATTATCGCTGCATTAGCTTTACAATGGAAAAAGAGAAAAATTCTCAAAGGAGGCGTTGTCGGGACTTTAATGTCAAACTATGGTTTAGAAAAATTTTTAAAAGAAAAAGGTATTAAATTTTTAAGAGCTAATGTTGGGGACAGATATGTTAAGGAATTGATGCAAAAGAAAAAATTCAATTTAGGGGGAGAGCAATCGGGTCATATTATTTTAGGAAAATTTGCAACAACAGGTGATGGTGTACTTGTCGCTTTAGAGATTATCAAATCAATGAATAGAAAAACTAAAGCCAGTGATTTTTTTAATGTCTTTAAAAAAATTCCACAAATTTTAGAAAATATAAAAATAAAAGATGATAAAATACTTAAAAATCACTCTGTGAAAAATCCATTAAAATTGCAAAAAAATTAATTAAAAATCAAGGTCGAATTCTTGTGAGAAAATCAGGTACTGAACCAAAGATAAGAATAATGGGTGAGAGTGAAAATAAAATTTTGCTTAAAAAATGTGTAAAAATGATTTCAAAAGAATTTAAATAAATTGAGATTAAAGTCTAAAATTTTGATAATTGCTGGATCAGATTCATCTGGTGGGGCTGGTGTACAGGCAGATATCAAAACTGTCACTAGTCTTGGCTCTTATGCAATGACTGCTATTACAGCAGTGACTGTTCAAAATACAATGGGTGTTAAATCAGTTATTTCAATACCAACTAATGAAGTAAAAAATCAAATTATTTATTCATCAAGAGATATAAGACCTGATGCCATTAAGATAGGTATGCTTCACTCTAATGAAGTTGTCGAAAAAGTAGCTCACGCTTTGAAGATATTAAAAGTAAAAAAAATTGTTTTAGACCCTGTAATGGTTGCAAAGGGTGGTGCTAAATTAATTGATAGTAAAGCAATACAAACTTTAAAAAAAAAGCTATTAAAAAATGTTCTTTTGATCACACCAAACATTCCAGAAGCAGAAATTTTAGCAGAGACTAGTATTAAAAACAAAGAGGATATGATTTTTGCAGCAAATAAATTGATAGATTTAGGAGCTAAAAATGTATTGTTGAAGGGTGGACATTTAAAATCAAAAAAAGTAATAGATTTATATCTAAGCAAATCTGATTTTAAAGTCTTTACAAGTTTTAGGCATAGAACAAAAAATACTCATGGTACAGGATGTACGTTATCTAGTGCGATAACAACTTTTCTTTCATGTGGAAAAAGTATTAAGAGCGCTTGTGCGTTGGGAATTAAATATGTAAATTCTGCGATACTGACAAATCCAAACTATGGAAAAGGACATGGTCCCATAAATCATGTTAATTCAATGAAAATAAAAAAAAAATTAATTAATGAAAAATATTGTTGTTGTTGGTTCTCAATGGGGAGATGAGGGAAAAGGCAAAATAGTTGATTGGTTATCTGAACAAGCTGATGTTGTAGTTAGATTTCAAGGTGGTCACAACGCTGGCCATACTCTTGTAATAAATGGTGTAACTTATAAACTTCGACTACTTCCATCCGGAATTGTAAGAAAAAATAAAATATCAATAATTGGAAATGGAGTTGTCGTTGACCCCTGGGCATTATTAGATGAAATTGAGGAAATTAAATCAAAAGGAGTTAAGGTCGACACTGATAATTTTATAATTTCAGAGTCTGCAAATTTAATTTTACCTTTTCATAGGGAAATGGATGAAATCCGTGAAGATAGTGCGGGCAAAGGAAAAATTGGAACAACCAGGAGAGGTATCGGACCAGCATATGAAGATAAAGTTGGTAGACGATCAATAAGAGTAATGGACTTGAGATCTGAAAAAAATCTAGATCAAAGGTTAGAGTCTGTTCTTTTACATCATAATGCAATTAGAAAAGGCTTAGGTAAAAAAATCTATGAAAAAGATCAATTAAAAAAAGATTTATTAAAAATTGCTCCTAAGATCTTGAAATACTCAAAACCAGTTTGGTTGAAACTTGACGAATTTAAAAAACAGAAAAAAAGAATATTATTTGAGGGAGCTCAAGGCATATTACTAGATGTTGATCATGGTACATATCCATTTGTGACATCCTCAAATACTGTAGCGTCAAGCGCTGCTACTGGTACTGGGTGTGGACTAAACACAATAAATTATGTTTTAGGAATTACTAAAGCATATACAACTAGGGTTGGGGAAGGTCCGTTTCCGACAGAATTAAAAGATGATATTGGCGAACTTTTAGGAACAAGAGGAAAAGAATTTGGAACAGTTACAAGTCGAAAAAGAAGATGTGGTTGGTTTGATGGTGTTTTAGTAAGACAAACTATTAAAGTCTCAGGGATTGATGGTATAGCACTTACAAAGCTGGATGTTTTAGATGAATTGGATGAAATAAAGATGTGCGTTGAATATGAATTAGATGGAAAAAGAATTAATTATTTACCAGCAGCAGTAGAGGATCAGCTCAAAATAAAACCTATTTATAAAACTTTTGATGGCTGGAAAAAATCAACAAGTGGTATTAAGAATTTAGATGATCTTCCAGAAAATGCCAAAAATTATATTAAAGAGGTTGAGAATTTTATTGAGACAAAAATATCAAGTATTTCAACCAGCCCAGAACGTGATGATACGATATTAATCGAAAATCCTTTTGATATTTAATTTACAGGTAATAAGTTTTTTGACTTTGCGAGTAAAAGCATATGCTTTTGTAATTTTTCAAAAGCTTTATTTTCAATTTGCCTTACTCTTTCTCTACTTATTTTATATTTTTTACTTAGATCTTCCAATGTAGTTGGATTATCATTTAATCTTCTAGAATATAAAATTTCTCTCTCTCTTTCATTTAGGACTTGAATTGAGTTTTTTAACAAGTCTTTTCTTTGTTCCATTTCTTCTTGATGAGCAAATTTTAAGTCATGATCTAATTCTTTATCAACCAACCAGTCTTGCCACTCATCGCCATCTTCACCAACTTGTGCATTAAGCGAGAATTCTTTTCCTGATAATCTTCGATTCATCGAAATGACCTCATCTTTACTAACATCAAGCTTGTTAGCTATTTCATCAACATGTTCATTTTTTAAATCCCCTTCTGTTTGAGGAGCTATTTGGTTTTTTAATTTTTTAAGATTAAAAAATAATTTTTTTTGTGCAGTTGTTGTACCAATCTTGACTAAACTCCACGATCTTAAAATATATTCTTGTATTGAAGCTTTTATCCACCACATCGCGTATGTGGCTAATCTAAAACCTTTTTCAGGTTCGAATTTTTTTACCGCTTGCATTAAACCAATATTTCCTTCAGAGATCATTTCATTTACCGGTAATCCATATCCTTTATATCCCATTGCAATTTTTGCAACTAATCTCAAATGACTCGTCACTAATTTTTCTGCTGCTTTGATATTACCAGTTGTTTTCCAATTTTTTGCTAACATATATTCTTCTTCTGCATCAAGCATAGGGAAT
>QCNQ01000005.1 GCA_003213155.1 Pelagibacteraceae bacterium AG-426-G02
TAGGAATAATTGTGGAATTAAATTTTGGATCAGGAACAATATTTTTTTTAGGTTGTGTTTTTTTTCTAGACATGTCTATTTACCTTTTTTTGTTCCGTACAAAGATCTTCTTTTCTTTCTATTTGCCACTCCTTGAGTGTCTAAATTACCTCTTAAAATGTGATAACGTACACCTGGTAAATCTTTTACCCTACCACCTCTAATTAATACGACAGAGTGTTCTTGAAGATTATGACCTTCTCCAGGTATATAAGCAGTTACTTCAAAACCATTTGATAATCTCACCCTAGCAACTTTTCTTAAAGCAGAATTAGGTTTTTTTGGAGTTGTAGTATAAACTTTTACACAAACTCCTCGTTTGAGTGGTTGTTTTTGTAATGCTGGAACCTTGTTCCTAGCAATTTGTTTAGTTCTTTTTTTTCTTAACAACTGGTTAATAGTTGGCATATCTGTAAATTTTATAATTGTTTATTTTTGAATGAAATAACTGACAGGTTATTTGTGGCAGCGTTTAGTGTCTAAAGTTAACACTACATTCCAACCAAAAAATATCGCCAAAATACTTATTAATTTAATTTTGTCAAACTAAAACTAATTAGCAAACGTGTTATTTTTATTGATTTACAGGGGTTTCTGGCTGTTCAATCTGCTCTTGCTCAGAAAGAAATTTATTGTCATCTTGTAGAGCTTTTTTGTTCCATTTGTTTTTAATATTACCAGTTCCCGCAGGGACTAATCGTCCAACTATTACATTCTCTTTTAAACCATTAAGTGGATCAACTTTACCTTTAATAGCAGCATCTGTAAGAACTCTTGTAGTTTCCTGGAATGATGCAGCAGAAATAAAAGACTCGGTTTGCAGAGAAGCTTTAGTAATCCCCATTAAAACTCTTTCTCCAGTAGCTGGCTTTTTACCCTCAGATTTTAATTTTTCATTAACATTATCAAATTTAATTCTATCAATGATTTCACCAGGTAAATAAGAGGAATCACCAGTTGTTTTTACTTCAACTTTTTTTAACATTTGTCTTAAAATAGTTTCTATGTGTTTATCGTTAATAATTACACCCTGTAATCTATAAACCTCTTGAACCTGATTAACAAAATATTCAGTTAAATCTTTTATGCCCATAATTCTAAGAATATCGTGTGGTAATGGCTGTCCATCTAATAAATATTCTCCTTTTTTAATTTTTTCACCTTGATTGAAATTAATATGTTTTCCTTTAGGTATTAAGTAATTAGATGGTTCAGATCCATCTTCAGGCACAATTGATATTCTTTGTTTTCCTCTAACTTCTTTTCCAAATATAACTTGTCCATCATTTTCAGCAATGATTGCACTATCTTTAGCTTTTCTAGCTTCAAACAATTCAGCAACTCTTGGAAGACCTCCAGTGATGTCTTTAGTTTTAGTCGTTTCTTTAGGCAATCTAGCAATAACATCACCAGCAGAAACTTTTTGACCATCTTTCACTGATAAAATAGAGTCAGGAACTAAATAATATCTTGCTTCATTATCATCTGCTTTTTTAATAACGTTTCCTTTTTCATCTCTTAAAGTAATTCTTGGTTTTAAATCTGTACTTTTTGATTGAGAACGCCAATCAACTACTGATTTTGAAGAGATACCTGTCGCATCATCTGTAGTCTCTTGAATAGATACACCATCAATTAAATCAACATAGCTTGCAATACCACTTTTTTCAGCAATCACTGGGGTAGTATAAGGATCCCATTCACAAATTTTTGTGTTAGCTTTAACTTTGTCATCATTTTTAAAAAATAATTTCGAGCCATAAGCTACTTTGTAAACAGCAATTTGAACTCCATTATCATCTTCAATAGATAATTGTGTATTTCTACCCATGACAATCAAGTTCTTTTTTGAGTCCTCTAAAATATTTGAGTTAATAATTTTTAAAGTCCCTTCATTTTTAGTGACAATTTGTGAATCTTGCTTGACTGAAGCGGTACCACCCACGTGGAAAGTTCTCATCGTTAATTGTGTTCCTGGTTCTCCAATTGATTGTGCAGAAATCATACCAATAGCTTCACCAACATGTACCATTTGACCTCTTGATAAATCTCGTCCGTAACAGGTTGCGCAAACACCTTCTTTAGAACTACACGTCATAACTGAAAAAACTTTCAATGATTTTATTCCAGCAGAATCAATTTTATCACAACCAAATTCGTCTATCATTGATGATTTCTTGATTATTACTTCACCAGTTATAGGGTGCTTTACATCAGTTGCAACAACTCTACCTAAAGCTCTTTCGGATAGACTCACAACAACATTACCACCTTCTAATATTTCTGATAATTCTATAAAACCAGGATTATCACAATTTTTTTTCGTAATTGTTAAATCTTGAGCAACATCACAAAGTCTTCTAGTTAAATAACCCGAACTTGCAGTTTTAAGTGCTGTATCAGCTAGACCTTTTCTAGCACCATGTGTGGAGTTAAAATATTCTAATGCAGTTAAACCTTCTTTAAAATTCGAGGTTATTGGACTTTCAATAATTTCACCTGATGGTTTTGCAATAAGTCCTCTCATTCCAGCTAATTGTTTCATTTGTGCTGCAGATCCTCTTGCTCCACTATCTGCCATCATAAATACTGAATTAATTTTCAATCCCTCTGAAGTTTTTTCTGTTGCAGAAATTCCTTTCATCATCTCACCAGCAACTTTATCAGTACATTTTGACCAAGCATCAACAACTTTATTATATTTTTCACCTCTAGTGATTAAACCTTCTGCATATTGCGTTTCATAATCAGCAATTAGTTTTTTTGTATCATTGATTAATTGCGTTTTGTTTTCAGGGATAACTAAATCATCTTTACCAAAAGAAATTCCAGCTTTAAATGCATGTTTAAAGCCAAGATCTTTTAATTTATCACAGAAAATGACTGTTGTTTTTTGACCACAAAATCTAAAGACAATATCAATTATTTCTGAGACTGTTTTCTTTGGTAAAATTCTATCAATTAAAGAGAACTTAATATTATTATTTTTTGGTAATAAGTTTGCTAAAAGAAATCTTCCTGCAGTAGACGTATACTTTTCAAATTTTTGATTACCTTTTTCATCAATTGTTTCAAATCTAGAAATAATTGTGCTATGGACTTTTATTTGACCAGAAGATAGCGCAAATTCAATTTGATCCGCATTTAAAAAATATCCAGCTGGTTTATCAGTGACTGGTTCTTGGGATAAATAATAAATACCTAAAATCATATCCTGACTTGGTACAATTATTGGTTTTCCATTAGATGGGGAAAGTATATTATTTGTTGATAACATCAGTATTCTAGCTTCAAGTTGTGCCTCTAAACTCAAAGGAACGTGAACAGCCATTTGATCACCATCAAAATCTGCATTAAATGCTGCACATGTTAAAGGATGTAATTCAATCGCATCTCCCTCAATTAATTTTGGTTCAAAGGCTTGAACTCCCAACCTATGAAGTGTTGGAGCTCTATTTAATAAAACTGGATGTTCTCTTACAATTAACTCAAGAGCGTCCCAGACGGCATTAGTTTCTTTCTCAACTAATTTTTTTGCTTGTTTAATTGTTGAAGCTAAGCCTAATTTATTAAGTCTTGCATATAAAAATGGTTTAAATAACTCTAATGCCATTTTTTTTGGCAATCCACATTCGTGTAATTTTAAGTCTGGACCTACTACAATGACTGAACGACCTGAATAATCAACTCTTTTACCAAGTAAATTTTGTCTAAATCTTCCTTGTTTTCCTTTTAACATCTCAGCTAAGGATTTTAATGGTCTTTTACCTGTTCCAGTAATTACTCTACCTCTTCTTCCATTATCAAAAAGTGCATCGACAGACTCTTGTAACATCCTTTTTTCATTTCTGATGATAATATCTGGTGCCTTAAGATCCATTAGTCTCTTTAAACGATTATTTCTATTAATAACCCTTCTATAAAGATCATTTAGATCTGATGTTGCAAATCTTCCACCATCTAAAGGAACCAGTGGTCTTAATTCTGGTGGAATAACTGGAACAACTGTCATGATCATCCACTCAGGTTTTTGACCAGTTTCAATAAAAGACTCAATTAATTTTAATCTCTTAATAGCTCTTTCTTCATTAACTTTTGATTTCGTCTCTTTGATATAATTAACAAGATTTTTTCTCTCTAAATCTAAATCAAGATTTTTAAGCATTTCCAGAACTGCTTCAGCTCCAATTCCAGCCGTAAAAGCCTCCTCTCCATATTCATCTTGATATTTTGCTAGTTCTTCCTCATTTAAAAGCTGATTTTTTTGCAGACCTGTTAAACCTGGCTCAATGACAATAAAATTTTCAAAATACAAAACCCTTTCGACTTCTTTAAGCTTCATATCAACTGCAAGTGCTATTCTACTTGGTAGTGATTTTAGAAACCATATGTGTGCAACAGGTGTTGCTAAATTAATGTGACCCATTCGTTCTCTTCGAACATTTGATTTTGTTACCTCCACACCACATTTTTCACAGATGATGCCTCTAAATTTCATTCTTTTATATTTTCCACACAAACACTCGTAATCTTTAATTGGACCAAATATTCTTGCACAGAAAAGGCCATCTTTCTCTGGTCTAAATGTTCTATAATTGATAGTTTCTGGTTTTTTAATTTCACCATAAGTCCAAGATTTTATTTTCTCTGGGCTAGCTAATGAGATCTTGATACTATTAAAATTTTGAGCTTCAGATATTTCTGAATTTTTAAACAGATCTGTAAGTTCTTTTTTCATAATTAATTTAATTCCACATTTAATGCTAAAGATTTTATTTCTTTAACAAGCACGTTAAACGACTCTGGTATTCCAGACTCGAAGTTTTCTTCACCTTTAACAATGGTCTCATAAACTTTTACTCTTCCAGCAACATCGTCAGATTTAACTGTAAGTATTTCCTGAAGTGTGTATGATGCACCATAAGCTTCAAGTGCCCATACCTCCATTTCACCAAACCTTTGCCCACCTAATTGAGCTTTCCCACCTAAAGGCTGTTGAGTTACCAAACTATAAGGACCTGTAGATCTTGCGTGAATTTTATCCTCAACCAAATGATGAAGTTTAAGCATGTAAATTATTCCAACTGTAACTGGTCTATCAAATTTTTCACCTGTTCTTCCATCCCATAAATATGTTTGTCCTGATTTAGGTAAATTTGCTAACTCTAACATCTCTGTAACATTTTTTTCTTTAGCTCCATCAAAAACTGGAGTGGAAATAGC
Organism: Pelagibacteraceae bacterium AG-426-G02; assembly: GCA_003213155.1. Lineage (GTDB taxonomy): Bacteria > Pseudomonadota > Alphaproteobacteria > Pelagibacterales > Pelagibacteraceae > Pelagibacter. The sequence goes on from QCNQ01000005.1 coordinate 5,263, forward strand.
TATACCATTTTGTAGATTCTCACATAAATCCTTAAATTCTGTTTTATTTAATTTATCAACTTTTTGATTAAATATTTCATCGCCATAAACAGATTTTAAAAAACTTTCTATTTTTTCATTTCTCTCAATTTTTTTATTATTTTCATTGACTAGATTTTTAATTTGTTCTCCAAACTCTTTACAAGCCCATCCCAAATGAGTTTCAAGAATTTGCCCCACATTCATACGACTTGGCACACCTAAAGGATTTAATACTATATCTACTGGTCTACCATCTTCTCTATAAGGCATATCTTCAACTGGTACAATTTTACTGACAACACCTTTATTACCGTGTCTTCCTGACATTTTATCGCCTGGTCTTAATCTTCTCTTAATGGCAACAAAAACTTTTACCATCTTCATCACACTAGGTAATAAATCATCACCACTTCTAATTTTTAAAACTTTATCCTCAAATCTTTCAGTAATATCCTGTTTTGCTTTATTATACTGATCTTTTAATTGTAATAATGCATTTTCATTTTTTGGATTTGAGATAGTTAGTTTAAATAAATCATTGATAGATATCTTATTAATTGTTTCAAAATCTAATTTAGAACCAGCTTCAACGTCTTTTATTTTCTTAGAGATAGTTTCACCAGATAAAATTTGAGCAGCTCTTTGTTTAATACTTCTCTCTAGAATTTCTTCTTCCACAATTTTATCTTGTTGAACTTGATCAATTTCCGCACGTTCAATTGTGATAGATCTTTCATCTTTTTCTATACCATGTCTATTAAATACTCTTACGTCGACCACAGTACCACTGCTACCTCTAGACATTCTTAGTGAAGTGTCAGTTACATCTATAGCTTTTTCTCCAAAAATTGATCTTAATAATTTTTCCTCAGGACCTGATGCAGAATCTCCTTTAGGCGTTACTTTTCCTACCAGAATATCACCCGCATTTACCTCAGCTCCAATATATACTATTCCTGACTCATCTAAATTTTTTAAAGCTTCTTCATTAACGTTCGGTATGTCTCGTGTAATTTCTTCTTCACCAAGTTTAGTATCTCTTGCCATTATTTCATATTCAACAATATGTACTGAAGTAAATACATCATCAGTTACACATCTTTCTGAAATTAAAATGGAGTCCTCGAAATTGTATCCTTGCCAAGGCATAAAAGCTACAGTAACATTTTTACCTAAAGCTAACTCGCCTAATTTAGTAGAAGGACCATCAGCAATTATATCACCGGTTTTTACTTTATCACCCACTCTAACTAAAGGTCTTTGATTAATACATGTATTTTGGTTAGATCTTTTAAATTTTTGTAAGTTGTAAATATCTACACCAGATTTTGAGAAATCAGTTTCCTCCGTAACCTTAATCACAATTCTCTTACCATCAATTTTATCTACTACGCCGTCTCTTTTAGCAACTATTGTAACTCCTGAGTCTAAAGCAACATCACTTTCTATTCCGGTTCCAACTAGAGGTGCTTCGGGTTTCAATAAAGGAACTGCTTGTCTCATCATGTTAGAACCCATTAATGCTCTGTTGGCATCATCATTTTCTAAAAAAGGTATTAGAGAAGCAGCAACAGAAACCAATTGTTTAGGTGATACGTCAATATAATCTATCGTTTCAGGTTTTGCTAAAAGGAAGTTTAAGTTTTGTCTACAAGAAACTAATTCCTCCACTATTTTACCATTTTTATCAATTTTAGTATTTGCTTGAGCTATGGTAAATTTTGTTTCCTCCATTGCTGATAAATATTCTACTTTATCTTGAACAACACCTTCTTTTACTCTCTTGTAAGGACTTTCGATAAAACCATATTTATTAATTTTTGCATATGTAGATAAACTATTGATTAAACCAATATTTGGACCTTCTGGAGTCTCAATAGGACAGATTCTTCCATAATGTGTTGGATGCACGTCTCTAACCTCAAACCCTGCTCTCTCCCTTGTTAGTCCACCAGGGCCTAAAGCAGAAACTCTTCTTTTATGAGTAATTTCTGAAAGTGGGTTTGTTTGATCCATAAATTGAGAAAGTTGAGAACTTGCAAAAAAATCTTTTAGTGAAATTGTGAGTGGTTTTGCATTTATCAAATCTTGTGGCATTGCTGACTCGATATCTAAAGTGGTCATTTTTTCTTTAATAGCTCTTTCCATTCTATAAACACCAATACGAGCTTGATTTTCAACTAATTCACCTACAGATCTAACTCTTCTATTTCCAAGATGGTCAATGTCATCAACATCATCTTTACCATCCCTTAAGTCCAACATTTTACGAATTATTGCTAAAATATCATCATTTCTTAATATTGTAATTTTATCTGAGCATTCTAAATCTAATCTAGAATTCATTTTAACTCTTCCTACGTCAGACAAGTCATATCGGTCTGAACTAAAGAATAAATTATTAAAAATTTGAGTTGCTATTTCAATAGTTGGAGGCTCACCAGGTCTTAACATCTTATAAATTTCAGTAATTGCCTCATCTTTAGTATTATTTTTGTCATTCAGGATTGTAGTGAGTAAATAAGGACCTTTGTTTATAGAATTTGTTACAGAAATATCTAGACTTGTAATATTTGCATCTAAAATTTGTTGAATGATTGTCTCATTTAACTCAGTACCAATTTTTAATAATCCATCCTCTTGATCATTTAATTTAATATCTTTATGTAAAAACTTTCCAAATAATGATTCTTTCGCAACTAATATATCTTTTAATCCATCATTAGATAATTTTTTAGCATTTAAATAATTTATTTTTTCTCCTAATTTAATTACAACTTTTCCTGACTTAGCATCAACAACTTCTTCAGAGAAATTTTTAGCTTTATAATTTTCAGGGTTAAATTTTGTTTTCCATTTTTCTGATTTTGTATCAAAAATAAATTTTTCTGACTCATAAAATTCATTTACTATTTCACTTTTTGAATAACCAAGAGCAAGTAATAAAGTAGATGCAAGAATTTTTTTCTTCCTATCAATTTTAAAATATAAAAAATCTTTAACATCATATTCAAAATCTAACCAAGACCCTCGATTTGGTATTACTCTACAATTAAATAAAAGTTTACCACTTGCATGGGTTTTACCTTTGTCATGATCGAAAAAAACTCCTGGACTTCTATGCATTTGGTTTACAACAACCCTTTGAACACCATTCGTTATGAATGTACCACTATTAGTCATCATGGGTACTTCACCCATATAAACTTCTTGCTCTTTTGCTGACAAAATATCTTTAGTGTTCGTTTCTTGATTTATTTCATAAACAACCAGTCGTAATGTGCATTTTAAAGCAGAGGAGTAAGTTAAGCCTCTAGCAATACATTCTTCTACATCAAATTTTGGTTTTTCAAGTCTATATGATACATATTCTAAAGTTGCTTTATCGTTAAGATCTTCAATAGGAAAAATACTTTTAAATACTCTGTCAAATCCTTTAGTTAAATCACCTGCCTCTGGGTTAAAAAATGTTAATTCATCGTAGGAATTTTTTTGAACTTCTATTAGATTGGGTATGGATAAACTTTCTTTTAGTTTTCCAAAACTCTTTCTAATATTTTTCTTTTCAGTAAAAGATATTTGCATCTATGTCTTAATACTGATTAATTTAATTAATCAGTACTTAAAAATTTCCTGTTAATTTATTTAAGTTCTACTTTTGCCCCTGCAGCTTCTAACTTAGCTTTAATTTCTTCTGCTTCTTTTTTTGGAACACCAGCTTTTACTTCTTTAGGTGCGCCTTCAACTAAGTCTTTTGCTTCTTTAAGACCAAGAGAAGTTGCTGCTCTTACTTCTTTAATTACGTTAATTTTTTTATCTCCTGCAGAAACGAGCATGATTGAAAAGTCATCCTTATCTTCTGCTGCTGCCGCTGCTCCTGCTGCTGCTGGAGCTGCTGCCGCCATAGGCTTAACACCCCATTTTTCTTCTAGTTGTTTTGAAAGATCTGCTGCTTCAGCAACAGTCAAACTTGATAAGTCCTCGATAATTTTATTTAGATCTGGCATAATTTACTCTTTAGGTTGTGTTTCAGAATTTTCTGGAGGTAAACTACTCATTTTTTCCGATCGTGCAAGCAAAATACTTACTAATTTTGATGCAGATGCATTCAAAATACCCACAATATTAGCCCTTGCTTCGTCTAAAGTAGGTAAATTTGCGACATTCATTACTCCAGCTTGATCAAGAATTTCATTTTCCATCATTCCACCGATCAGTTTCAGATTCTCATTATCTTTTGCAAACTTGGATAAAATTCTTGCTGACATAATTGCATCTTCTCCAAATGCAACAGCTGTTGGGCCGGTAAATAAATTTGATAAATCTTTACACTTAGTTTTTTCCAATGCTAACTTTGTAATTCTGTTTTTTGTAATTTTAAAAATTATTCCATGTTCTCTCATTTTTGATCTTAATTCATCTAATTGGGTCATTGTCAGACCTTGATAATGAGTAACCATAACTGCTTTACTATTCTCGAATTGCGATGTCATTTCAGCAATGTAGTTTTTCTTTTGCTCTCTGTTCATCATAACTTAAATATTTTTCCCTAATTTTAATTTATATGAAACGCCCATTGTAGATGTCACAAATGCGGTTCTAATTAGATCTCCTTTTACTGTATTATTTGATTTCTCTTTCTCGAGTGTATCTATAACAGCATTAAAGTTTTTAATTAACTTCTCATCACTAAAAGATTTTTTTCCTATACTTACTCCAATATTTCCATCTTTATCATTTCTAATTTCGGCTTGACCAGATTTTGCATCTGAAATTGCTGTTTTTAAATTTTCAGTCACAGTTCCTAACTTTGGATTGGGCATTAAGCCTTTTGGTCCCAATACTTTTCCTAATTTTGATAATTTAATCATCATGGATGGAGTACAAATTAATTTTTCAAAATTCATTTCCCCATTTTTAATTTTTTCAATAAATTCATCACCACCTACAATATCTGCCCCAGCACTTTTTGCTTCATCAGATTTTACGTCTTCACATACGACAGCAACTTTTATTTTTTTACCACTTCCACCAGGAAGATTGACTACAGTCCTAATGTTTATCTCACTTTTTTTCTGTTTATTGTTAATTTGAAAACTTAAATCAACTGACTCATCGAATTTAGTTGTACAATTTTTTTTAACTATGGGAAGTAATTTTTCAATTACTTCAGAAGGAAGTTCTGTAGTTTTTTCAGGAAGTTTTTTAAATCTTTTTGAAGACATAACTAATCTTTTACCTCAATACCCATTGATCTTGCTGAACCAGCAATTATTTTGACTGCTTGGTCTAAATCAAGAGCATTCAAATCCTCCATTTTTTGTTTAGCAATTTCCTCAGCTTGTTTTTTTGTTATTGATGCAACAATATTTCGGCCAGGTTCCTGGGATCCACTTTTTAATTTTGCAGCTTCTCTTATAAAGAAGGATGCTGGCGGTGATTTTATTTTAAAATCAAATTTTTTATCTTTATAAACTGTTATTTCGACTGGTACAGGTTTGCCAGCTAACTTTTTAGTTTTATCATTGAAGGCTTTGCAAAATTCCATTATGTTTACCCCTCGCTGACCCAATGCAGGTCCAACTGGTGGAGCAGGATTTGCTTGACCACCTTTTATTTGTAATTTTATAAAACCACTAATTTCTTTTTTAGCTGCCATAAATCTAACTTACTTTTTCCACTTGATTATATTCTAAATCAACTGGTGTTGGCCTTCCAAATATAGAAACTGACACCTTAAGTCTAGACTTTTCTTCATCAATTTCTTCAACCATTCCACTAAATGATGCAAAAGGTCCATCAATAACCTGAACTTTTTCGCCAATTGTGTATTCTACGGCTGATTTTGGTTGAGCAACTCCATCTTTAATTTGACCTAAAATTTTATCAATTTCTTTATCAGATACAGGAACGGGCATACCTTTCGTGCCTAAAAAACCACTTACACGTTTTATATTTTTAATCATGTGATAAATATCATTATCCATTTCACTTTTAATCAAAACATAACCTGGAAAATATTTTTTTTTTCTTTGTATTCTTTTGCCTCTTTTAACCTCAGTTACATCATGAGTTGGAACAATAATTTCTTCAAACTTTTCAGAGATTTTAGCCTTATCAGCTTCTTCTTTTATCAGTCCCGCTACTTTATTTTCAAAACTGGAATGCGATTGAACTATGTACCAATTTTTCATTAAATACTCACCTTAAGTAATAACTCTAAGAAAAATTTTAAAACCTGATCTAATAAAAGAAAAAACAACGACATAACTACTGCCATTGCAAAAACCATTAATGCACCTTGAAGTGTTTCTTTTCCTGTAGGCCAAGAAACTTTAAATGCTTCCTGTTTTACTTCCTGTATAAATTTAATCGGGTTCTTCATATTTATCTATTTCATATTGGCAGGAGCGGAGGGACTCGAACCCTCAGCCTCCGGTTTTGGAGACCGGCGCTCTACCAATTGAGCTACACTCCTATATAGAGTTTACTCTATAATTTTAGTTACTACTCCAGCTCCAACAGTTCTTCCACCCTCACGAATGGCAAAGTTTAATTTCTCTGACATTGCAATTGGTGTAATTAATTTAACTGTAAATTTAGCATCATCACCAGGCATAACCATTTCAGTCCCAGCTGGTAACTCTACCTCTCCAGTTACGTCTGTAGTTCTAAAATAGAATTGTGGTCTATACTTTGTGAAAAAAGGTGTGTGTCTTCCACCTTCTTCTTTTTTAAGCACATACGCTTGAGCTTCAAATTTAGTATGTGGCGTAACAGAACCTGGTTTACAAAGAACTTGTCCTCTTTCAATATCAGTTCTCTCTACACCTCTTAAAAGTACTCCAACGTTATCTCCTGCTTCGCCAGAGTCTAAAAGTTTTCTAAACATTTCAACACCAGTACAAACTGATTTTTTAGTTTCTCTAATACCAACTATCTCAAGTTCATCTCCTGTTTTTAGCACACCTGACTCAACTCTTCCAGTTGCAACTGTACCTCTTCCTGAGATTGAGAAAACATCCTCTACTGGCATCAAAAAATCTTTGTCTTTTGGTCTATCTGGTTGTGGAATAAATTCATCAACATTCTTCATCAATTCTAAAATTGAATTTTTTCCAATTTCATCATCTCTACCTTCAACTGCTGCAAGTGCAGAACCTTTAGCTATTGGAGTTTTGTCACCTGGGAATTTATACGAAGTTAATAATTCCTTAATTTCTTCTTCAACTAGATCAATCATTTCTTTATCATCAACCTGATCTACTTTGTTTAGGTAAACACAAATCGCAGGAACTCCGACTTGTCTTGCTAAAAGAATATGTTCTCTTGTTTGAGGCATAGGACCGTCAGCAGCGTTAACAACTAAAATTGCACCATCCATTTGTGCTGCACCTGTAATCATGTTTTTTACGTAATCAGCGTGGCCTGGGCAATCTACGTGCGCGTAGTGTCTTTTTTCAGTTTCATATTCAACATGTGCTGTTGAAATTGTAATTCCTCTTTCTTTCTCCTCTGGAGCTTTATCAATTTGATCATAAGCAACTGCTTGTGCTCCACCAGTTTCAGATAAAACTTTTGTGATCGCAGCAGTTAGTGTTGTTTTACCATGATCTACATGACCGATTGTTCCAATGTTACAATGCGGTTTATTTCTTACAAATTTTTCTTTAGACATTACTAATATTCCTCACTTTTATTTTTTTTTATAAACTATACTTTTCTTGGAGCGGGTAAAGGGAATCGAACCCTTACATCCAGCTTGGAAGGCTAGCGTTCTACCATTGAACTACACCCGCACAACCCCAAGAGTAACACTCCATTATTGTTTAAGACTATTGAATGGTGGAGGGGGAAAGATTCGAACTTTCGAAGACCGAAGTCAACGGGTTTACAGCCCGCCCCATTTGACCGCTCTGGAACCCCTCCCTTAGGGGAAGTGTCCCCTTGTTCAATAAAGCTTCAAACAACAAGCGTTTTATATATTTTATTTGTCCAAATGCAACACGTGATTTATTAGGAAAATATTTGAAAAAACGTGTAAAACAAAGGTAATTTTATGAACAAATCATCATTTTTTATAATTGGTCAACATGCTGTCATTGAGGCTTTACGTAATCCTAAAAGAAAGGTCTTGAGAGTATTTTTAACAGAGGAAAGTAAGAAAAATATTCATAAAAAAAGCCCTAACAAAAACTTATTAAATGAGGTCAAAGTTTATTTTAAAACTAAAAAAGAACTTGATAAATATAGCACTAGAGAAAATTTACAACATCAAGGATATGTCGCGGAAGTTGAACATATTCAAAAACCAATTCTTAAAGAATATATTAAAGAAAAGAGTAACGTTACTTTAGTTTGTCTTGATGGTGTAACTGATCCTAGAAACATTGGATCTTTAATCAGAAGTGCTACCTCCTTTAATATAGATGGAGTAATTATTAAAGAAAGAAACTTTCCTAGCGAAAGTAAACTTATGTATAAAGCAGCAAGTGGTGCAATTGAATATATTAATATTTTTGAGGTTTCTAATATCAATTCTACCTTGAAAAATCTAAAAGAAAAAAATTTTTGGGTATATGGTTTTGATGGTAACGGAAAAAAAAACTTTACTGATATTGAGTGGAAAGGAAATAATATATTATTATTTGGATCTGAAGGTTCAGGAATGCATAAACATACATCTAAATATGCAGATTTTTTAGTTAAGATCGAGATAAATAAAAAAATTGAGAGCCTAAATATATCAAATAGTGCAGCAATAGTATTTCATCATTTAAGTTATTTAAAAAAAAGAGTTGATTAATTTACAAATAATTATTAGTTATTGCGCATGCCCTTGTAGCTCAGCTGGTAGAGCAATTGATTTGTAATCAATAGGTCCGCGGTTCGAATCCGTGCGGGGGCACCATCAAGATGTTTCTTTTCTTAATTGTTCTATTTTGATTTTCTTTTGCAAACTTCTGTTTCTATCGTAAAGAAGATTAAATTTAATTTTTTGATTGGTTTTAACTATAATATTTTTTGCATTCCTTACCTCAATATTATCAGCAACAGCAGAAATTGGTCTTTTTTTAGAATTTAAGTTTCTAATATTTATTTTAGATTTATCACTTACAATTTTACCCTTCCATCTTCTTGGTCTAAATGGACTTATTGGAGATATAGATAATCTTTTTGAATTCAAACTTAATATAGGTCCGTGAACTGATAAATTATAAGCAGTACTTCCAGCGGGTGTGGATACCAGTACTCCATCAGAGACAAGTTTTTTTATGACTTGTTTAGAACCATGATAAATAGATAAAGAAGCTGCTTGTCTACTTTGTCTTAAAATTGAAACTTCATTTATAGCTATATGTTTTTTAATTTGACTCTTATTATTTTTAACTACCATCTCTAGTGGAGAGATTGTTATCATTCTTGCTTTATGTAAATTGCTTATGATATTTTTGGATGAAAATTTATTCATCAAAAATCCATAACTTCCAGAATTTACGCCATAAAAAAACTTTTTTGATTTTCTATTCTTTTTTAGTGTTTGTAACATGAAACCATCACCACCAATAACAATTGTAATATTAGATCTTTTAACTTTATTTTGATTAATTTTTTTTTGGATCGCAGACTTTATTTTTAAAGATCTTTGATTTTTATCAGAAATGATTTGAACTCTATTCATTTAATGGTGCCCTCGGCCAGACTCGAACTGGCACTCCGCAAGCGGCAAGGATTTTAAGTCCTTTGTGTCTACCAATTTCACCACGAGGGCATTAAAGAATTTCATGAGTGTTTATGCTAATATTTATAATTGAACAAGATGAATAAGTAAATTTTTTTTATTTAAGGACACTTAAAGCTATTTTGTGCCAATTGTAATTCATGTGAATTGCATTGATTGAAATTATTTTTGAATTGTCCATATCAATTAGAATTGATTGCCCATAAGCACCATCTAATGCAAAAATTTTTCTATTTTTAAATCCCCCAAAATCAAAATGGAATTGGCCTCCATAACTTTTTCCAAAAGTGTATGCTACAGTTTTAGGATATTCTTTTCTTTTTTTAGGAATTCTTCTTTCATAAATTTCTTTAAAATATTTACCTACACATGTGTCATTTTTCCATTCAGTCAACATTGATTTTGCTACTCTTAAAAAATCATACCTATTCAATTCCATTGAATATCTCAATGGACCATCTTCATCGTTTACTTCGTATTTATACTTTATGCCATCTTTCATCCCACGAGTCATTCGATCACTAATCTTTAAAAAATATATACTATCCTCAATTCTTGCTTTTTCTTTAAAAACTTTGTCAGTAATTTTTTGAAAATCACCATTAGACTTAAACCACACATAATTAATAATTATATTTGTAACAATATTACCGTAGTTATATTTTTTTTTACTTGGTTTAGATCCTTTAAAATGCCCTTCCATATGATATTTCAACGAATTTACATTTGGATTTTTTGGGTTTGTATTGACTAAATCATTTTTTGAATATTTCTGGTCACCCGCAGCCATATTAAGAAGATCAATTAACTTTGCATCTTCATACAAAGTATTTTTAATTAAAGGCCAGTCATTCAATTTTACATCAACGTTTTCGATATAACCATCACAGATAGCTTGACCAACTACATAAGATGTAAAACTTTTACCAACAGAGGCCGTGGTCCATTTTGTGTCATTATCAAATAACAAACCTAGCCTATTATCAGGGGATTTTTTATCAATTACTATCTCGTCATTTTCAAATAGCAAATAGCTTAATAATCCAGTTTTTTGCATTTCTTTATCGATATCTTTAATTAATTTTTTTCTATCTTCTTTTAAATTTATTTTGAATTTATATGGCTTACTTGCACCATTAATTATATGTTTATCCCAGTTATCGTGCTGTTTGTTAAAGTGAAACACTTGGTAATGCAATCTTTCCAAACTTTGATTAGAACCCCATTTAAACCTTTCTCCAAGTTTGCCTTTATCATAATCATCAAATAACCATCTTTTTAGTTTTTTTTCTTTATCTAGAAATTGAGTCTGATTGTTATCAATTAACCATTTATAGTAATCAATTAAATATTCTGCGTTGGATTTATTTATTAACAAAAGGCTAATAAAAAAAATTAATAAAAGTTTTTTCATCTATATAAATATATAGTATTCTCTAATTTCATAGTACTTAAAATTATTCTTTTACACTACCAGCGGTCAAACCGCTTACAAGATATTTTTCAAAATAAATGAATATAAATAGTACTGGCAATGTAACTATTACTGAGCCAGCCATTAAATATTGGCGTGGTGTTTCAGCGTCCCCACTTAGATATTGAATGGCTCTTGATAAAGTAAAGGACTTAGGACTATCTAAAAACATCAATGAGAATAGGAATTCATTCCAAGCAATCATAAAGACATAAAGAGCAACGGATGCAATAGCTGGCAAACTTAAAGGAATAATAATCTTTAAAATTATACCAAACCAATTTTGACCATCCATAATTCCTGCATCTTCAATTTCTTTTGGAATACTTTTGAAATATCCTTGCAGCATATAAATAGCAACTGGCAAGGTTGTGGCTGTATAAACAATCAATAAACCAAAGATTGAGTTTCTTAATCCTAGTTGACTAAACACTGTATATAGAGGGATCACTAATACTATAGCTGGAAACATATAAATAATTAAAATTGATGTTGATAAAAAGTTTTTACCAAAAAAGTTTAATCTAGCCACAGCATAAGCTGCAGGGATTGCAAATAACAATGTGACAATAACAGTTCCAATTGAAACAGCTGAGCTTATTAAGATATACCTACCAAAATTATAAGTTTCAAAGATAACAAAATAAGACTTAAACAACTCAGTTAAACTTTTTGTAAAATCTATACTAAAGTCTAAAGGATTAACTAATAAAGCGATCTGAGTTTTAAAACTGGTAACTAGCATAATGTAAAACGGAAATAAGATTACAAATGCAAAGAAAACAATGCCAAATAAGGTAATAAAATCAAAAATAATTTTTTCAGATATAAAATCTTCCTGTAAAGATTGTATACTATATTTTTTGAGTTTGTTCGTAAAAAATAAAGTAATTAGAAAAACTCCAAATAAATACCAATATGGAGATGCCTCATTTAAGTAAAAATATAAAATTGAAAATATAAAAGATAATAAAAGAATCTTTATTAAGTGGTTAAGTTTATTACCGATTAAGACAAATGCTAAAGATAACAAGATACCAATTAATAAAACAGCCGTGACATTTAAATTAGTAAAGTTTAAACCTTGCAGCGTAGCCATGATTTTCCAAATTGACAAAATACATGTCAGAAAAAAAGATGAAATGATCAAAAATATTGCAAGAGACTTAAACTTCATTAGCCCTCTTTCCAATTAATCTAAAATAAATAACCATAAAACTAAGAAGTAACATCACAATGACTATTGAAACAGCAGAGCCCATCCCAATATCTGAAACTGCAAAACCTTGTTGATAAACATTAATAGGTAAAGTTCTTGTGCCTGATGCCCCACCCGTTAATAAAAAAATATCTTCAAATTTATTAAAATTCCAAATAAACCTAATCATAAATAAAATTGAGATGATGGCTGTAATTTGAGGCAGTGTAATATGGATAAATTTTTGAATCGGACTTGCTCCATCCACCTCTGCTGCTTCATACAAACTTTGTGGTATTGCTTGCAATCTTGCTAAAATAAATAGAAAGGCTAGTGGAAAATAGCGCCAAATTTCAAAAAAGATAACTGTGGTTAAAGCCAACCTTAATTTAAATTCAAATCCTAAAATACTCATGGTTATATATTTTTGGCCTAATAAATTTATTGGTTGCTCTATGATATTAAAATTAACCAATAACGCGTTTAAGGTTCCACTATTTGGATCCAGCAATAAAGTCCAGGTATAAGCTAAAGCAACTACAGGGCCCACATAAGGGAAAAGTAGAATACCCCGCATATATGTTCGACCTTGAATATTTTGATTAACTAATTGTGCTGCTAAAATTCCAAAGATAATTGCGCCTATTGTACCAAAAAAAGTGAAGTAAAATGTCGTTAAAAGTAATTCAACAAAATTATTTTCATAAAAAACTTTTTTAAAATTTTCTAAAGTAAAATTCGTAGTGAGTAACGGGTTATCTGCTTTCCCACTTAAAATTGGTTTTTGAGATTTAATTATTTTTTTATCAATTATTTCACCATTGTTATTCTGTAAAATTATCTCAAAATTTTCCCTATATTTTGCCTGCCAATTTCCAAAATCACAAACAACCTTTTTAGATTGAAAATTACATCTTGGATCAAGATTGACTGGTGAAATATTTGTTGGAAATTTATCTTGAAACTGAACATTTCTTATTTCTTGAATCAAAGAACTATTTCGTAATTTATAAATAATTTTTAATTCTGATTGATTTTCTGAAATTGATTTAACAATTTTCTTTGCTCGAGGCTCTGGAATTCTAATATCTTTTAATTCAATGTCTTTGAAACTGATCCAAACATTGGCAAATATGGGAAATAATACGATGGCAAAAACTAATAGGACTGCAGGTAAAACTAAAGTGTAAGCAGTTCTTTTTTCTAATTTTGATAATGAATCACTCATAATAAAAAGCGGATAATAAAATATTATCCGCTCTTTATAAATTTATTATTTAAAACTTAGCTAATTCAGCGTTAATTTTCTTAACCGCTTCATCAACTGAGATTTGATCATCAATATATTCTCTAGTGATTCTATTTAAGAATTGAGAATTGATGATTTTTGATGCTCGAGATAGTTCACCCTCTTTAACACCCCATCTGTTTGCAGTATCTAAACCCGCAACGATGTTATCAATAACATCTGCAGAATAAAGATCTGTTAAAGGAGCTTTTCTATCAACACCTACTGGTAATTTACTCCAAGCTTTTGTGTAAGCACTAGGATCACTCTTATTTCCTCTTCTAACTGGAAATTTTCCTTCCGGAGCAATTCCTAATGTAGCTGTATAGCCTTCACTCATAGAATACTCGATGAATTTTTTAGCTTCATCAGTATCTGCATCTGCAGTAATACCAAAGTATCTTACATCAGCCCAAGCAGCACCTTTTTTATTGTTCGGTCCACTAAAATTAGTAATGAAACCAGTTTTAGAAGCTAACTCTGGTGATGTTGGATCGCTATTTATTGTTGGCGGAGCAGAGTCTCTTAAACCTGCTAACTCATCCATAATAAATGGTGACCAAATAATCATTGGTGTTTTTCCAGCAAAGTATAGTGCTCTTGATTGTTTCCAGAATAATTCTCCTGGAGGGCTTGCTTTAGCAATCACTTTATAAAATTCTAAAGAATTCTTTAAAGCTTTCCCTTGCTTTTTAGTTCCACCTTTTTTAACAAAATTAACTCCATTAGCTAAAAGCACATGCTCAAGTACTTGGCTCATAAAGTTTTCATCTGTTTTGGTAGCAGCTACAAAGCCAAACATGTCATTGCTTGATAATGCACTAACTGCTTTAACAATGTTTGCATATGAAGTTGGTGGCTCTAAACCAGCTGCAGCAAATAGATCCTTTCTATAGACAACCATTTGCGTCCAGCCATCAACTGGAACAGCTGCAATTTTTCCACCCTTCTTAGCCATATTTAATGCGCCTGGTGCAAATGTTTTCTTACCTAACGACTTAACTACAGCGTTATTTGCATCAACATCTAATATGCCTGCCTCAGCCCATGGTAAAACATATTGAAGAGTGTGATAAATCACATCTGGAAGATCTCCCGCTGCTGCTGCTGCAGTAGCTCTTGTACCAAGATCTTTTTCTTCAATAGGTATGACTTCAACTTTGATGCCAGTTTTAGCTTCAAACGCTTTAGCCATCTCCTCTTGTTTTGCCATTCTAGCTGGTTGGACCTCTGTCGTCCAAAATTTAATATCCGCAAAACTAGTATTAGTAATTAGAAATACTAGAGCAAATATATTAATTATGATTTTTCTAATCATGTATTCCCCCTCTTATATTGTTCCTCTCTGGTATTTAGTTTTCTCTGATGTTCGCGATTTTTTCATTGCGATAAATCTAGCAGTGTAATAAATTTTTAACAACATTTAATGGTTAGTTAAAATCCCTTTAAATCAAATAAATGTCAAAAATTGTTATTAAAAATCTCGAAAAATCATTTGGCGAAAATAAAGTTATCAACAATTTCAACATAGACATACACGATGGAGAATTTATTGTTTTAGTAGGTCCTTCAGGTTGTGGAAAATCAACTTTATTAAGAATGGTCTCTGGACTAGAAAGTATTGATCAAGGAGAAATATTTTTAGACGCAAAATTAATTAATAACTTAATTCCTTCTAAACGCGAAATTGCAATGGTCTTTCAATCTTACGCTTTATATCCACACATGAATGTTTTTGAAAATATGTCGTTTGGTTTGAAAATGGAAAAAATTTCAAAAAATGAAATTAATGAAAAAGTAAATCATGCAGCCACTACACTTCAAATTGAAGATTTACTAGAGAGAAAACCTAAACAACTTTCAGGTGGACAAAGGCAAAGAGTTGCAATTGGTAGAGCTATTACAAGAAATCCTAAAGTATTTTTATTTGATGAGCCATTGTCTAATCTGGATGCAGCCTTAAGATCTGAAATGAGAGTTGAAATTTCTAAATTACACAAAAAATTAAAAACAAATATTATTTATGTAACACACGATCAAATAGAGGCGATGACATTGGCTGATAGAATTGTGGTTCTTAATAAGGGGATTATTGAACAATTTGGAACACCAAATGAAATTTATAATAATCCCAATAACATTTTTGTTGCAGAATTTATTGGTTCCCCAAAAATGAATATTATCAAAATTGATAAAGAACGAATTGTTAATTCTAACACCATTGAATTGTTTAAAAATAAAATAACATTTGAAAATTTTGATTTTAAAGATGAGATTTATTTAGGTATAAGACCTGAAGATATCAGTATAAAAAATGATCGTGAAATTAAATTAGACGTTAAAGTAGACCTTATTGAAAATTTAGGTTTCGAAAAAATTATTTACGCTAAATTATCAGATACCTTAATTATTATCAAATCGTCAGAAGATATAAGCGCTCAGCCACTTAAAATATCATTTTCGAAAGACAAGGTTTTATTTTTTGACAGAAACAAAAATAGAATAAGATAGATTTCTTTGAGTAAAAAATTTTCATTAATCATATTTACTGATTTAGATGGTTCATTGTTACATAGAGATAATTTTAAATTTGATGTGATAAAAGATTATATAAAAAGTCTTATTGATGAAGGGATTATTATTATTCCTAATACTAGTAAAACTGAAAAAGAGATAGATGGATTTATAACCGAACTTGGTTCAGATCTTCCTTATATATCTGAAAATGGATCTTCAATTCATGGGTTGAATTTAATTAATAGTAATTTTCCAAATAAAATAGTTCTTAGCAGAGATAAGCAAGAATTAATCGAAATTTTTAATTCTAAAGTTCCTGAAAATCTAAAAGCTAAATGTAAATTTATTTCAAAAATGAATTCAAAAGAACAAACTAATATTTTTGGTCTTCAAGAAAATAATTTAAAAAATGCTTTAAATCGGAAATATACAATTCCCTTTTTATTTGAGGGTGACAAAAAAGAAAAAAATAAATTATTCAATATTTTAAAGTCTTCTTCATTAACTATGCAAGAAGGTGGTCGTGTTCTAAATTTAGGTGATAATACCGATAAAGTTAAATCAATGAATCAAGTTCTTAAAATATATAAAAAAGTAGAGAGTAAAATTAAGGTCATAGCTGTTGGAGATAATTTCAATGATTTAGATATGTTGAGAAATTGTGATATTCCATGTTTAGTCTTTAATGATCAATTTAAACAAGATCAAATAAACATAAATAATCTAATAGTTTCGAACAAGCCATCACCTGAGGGCTGGGCTGATGTGATTAAAACGGCACTAGTTAAATTAGACTATTAAGTTTAAAAACCCGGCATGAGTGATTTTTCTCAGAATGGAGTAGTCTCAACATTGCACGACTTTAAAACAAAGTCCACAACAGTCATTGAAAGTGAGCTATCAAAATTTTCAGAACAAAGAAAAATGGAATTAATTTTACCATGTCTTTATTCTGAATTAGAGGGAACGGCTTTACCAAAAATAGTCGAAGAAATAAGTAAAACAAAATATTTAGATCACATAATTATCGGATTAGATAAAGCAAATGAAGCTCAAGCTAAAAAAGCTTGGAAATTTTTTAAGAAATTGAAATCACCCTTTTCAATTCTTTGGAATGATGGCCCAGGTTTAAAAAAATTAGATCAAGAATTAAAAAAAAATAACCTTGCACCAAGTGAACTCGGTAAAGGTAGAAATGTTTGGTATTGTATAGGCATGTGTATCGCAAGAGATAGTGCGCGTTCAGTTGCTTTACATGATTGTGATATTAAAACTTATGATAGAAGAATGCTTGCAAAGCTGTTTTATCCAGTAGTAAATCCACTTTTCAACTTTGAATTTTGCAAAGGTTATTATCCAAGAGTAGCAAATGAAAAAATGAATGGAAGAGTTGCAAGATTATTAGTTTTTCCGTTACTAACAGCGTTAGAAAAAACTATTGGAAAAAGTGATTATTTAGACTTTATGAAGTCATTTAAATATCCTTTGGCTGGTGAGTTTTCATTTAGGCGAAATGTTTTACCTGAATTAAGGATTTCCTCAGATTGGGGAATCGAAGTTGGAATTTTATCTGAAATGCAAAGAAGTTTTTCTCCTCAAAATATATGCCAAGTGGATTTAGCGGATACTTATGATCATAAACACCAAGTACTATCAATTGATGATGAAACAAAAGGACTATCAAGAATGTCTATCGATATCATTAAAACATTTATCAAAAAGTTAGCAACTCAAGGCAACACTTTTAGTAGGGAAAAGTTTAGATCATTAAAAGCAACTTATTATAGATCTGCTTTAGACTTAATTGATATATACAGAAATGATGCAGTTATGAATGGTCTTAAATTTGATTCTCATACTGAGGAAAAAGCAGTCGAATTATTTGCAATTAATATAATGAAAGCAGGAGAAGCCTTTATTCTTAATCCAATGGATACCCCTTTTATACCCACATGGAGTAGAGTAAAAAGTGCTATACCAGATTTTCTTGGAAGACTTGAAAAAGTAGTTAATGATGATAATAAAAAATATTATTAATGTTAACTCAAAAAGATCAGAGAACTATAAGGTCTAAATTAGACAATATTTACAAAACATTCTTATCGAAAAAAAATATTGATTATTTTGAGAATGAAATTGCTCAAATAATTCATCATTTTAATAAAAAAAATCCAAAAAAGAAAAAAAGTATCTCTGAAAAAACTACTTTGGTTATTTGTTATGGAGACAGCGTATATTCAGAAAAAAAGAAATCAATTAGAGTATTTCAAAACTTTTTTCAAAAAAAATTAAAAGATTATTTTGATACTATTCATTTTTTACCATTTTATCCCTCAAGTAGTGATAGTGGATTTGCTGTCAAAGATCATTATAAAGTTGAGAGTAAACTTGGAAATTGGCAAGATATAAAGAATGTTTCAAAATCAAGTGATGTTATGGCTGATATGGTCATTAATCATTCATCAGCAAGAGGTTTATGGTTTAAAAATTTTTTAAAAAAAAAAGAGCCTGGAAAAGATTATTTTTTAACAGTAGATTCAAAATTTAACACTTCTAAAGTAATTAGACCAAGAGATCATAGATTACTTAAAAAAATTAAAATTTTTAAAAAATCTGATTATCTTTGGCGGACGTTTAGCCCAGATCAAATTGATTTAAATTTTAGAAATCCATCTGTATTAATTCAATTTATTAAAATAATGATACATCTGATTAACAATGGTGTAACTATTTTTCGATTAGACGCAATTGCATACCTTTGGAAAGAAAATGGAAGTAAGTGTATAAATTTAGAACAGACACACGAAATAATTAAACTTTTAAGAAATATAACTAATCTACTTAATATTAAAACTAATATAATTACAGAAACAAATTTACCTGAGAAAGAAAACTTAAGTTACTTTGGAAAAAATGATGAAGCTAACTGGATTTATAATTTTTCTTTACCACCACTATTAATTCACGCTTTGTTATTTGAAAATAGTATATTTTTAAATAAATGGAGTAAAAACCTTCCAAATACAAAAAAAGGTAATAGTTATTTAAATTTCATTGCATCACATGACGGAATTGGAATGAGGCCTACAGAGGGATTATTTAATCAAAAAGTATTAAATAACTTTTTAAAAAGACTTAAAAAAAATGGATCAAAATTTTCTTATAGAAAAGTTTTAAATAAAACTAAAAAAGTATATGAGGCTAATATAACCGTTTTTGATGCTTTAAAAAAATCTGATTATGATCAAAAAGGTAAATTTTATTTTGAAAGATATCTTTCTGCTCACGCCATAATGATATCTTTTGAGGGTATCCCAGCTATATATTTTAATTCTATTTTTGGTACAGCTAATGACGAAGCTAAATTTATAATCTCAGGTAATAACAGAGATATTAATAGATATAAATGGAATTTAAAAAACATTAGTAATAAACTTAAAGACAGCAAAACAAAGCAAAATAAATTTTATAGTAGTATCTGTAATTTATTAAAAATCAGAAGAAATCAGAAAGCTTTTCACCCAAATGCTTTGAGAATAAATATAGATTTTGGACGAAAAATTTATGGTTTTAAAAGAATAAGTGAAGATAAAAAACAGACAATACTTTGTGTTACAAATTTAAGTTCAAAAATTCAGACAATTAAGATTGATAAAAAAAATCAAAAGATGAAGAATTTATTAAATTCAAAAATCAATATTATGAATAAAAAATTTTTAATTTTAAAACCTTTTGAAACAATTTGGCTTTCCAATATATAAAAATTGTTTTTTTGTTTTAATCATTTTATCATTAATTATAATCAATTTAAAAAAATGATTTAATGACAAATCTAAAAGAAATTTCAGATAATATCAAAAATAAAAATCTAAAAGAAGCATTGAGGTTATGTGAAATATACAATGATAAAAAAAATCAGCACATCATATTTAATTTTAAAGGTGTCATACACCTAATTAAAAATGATTTAGAATTAAGTGAGCAATATTTTATTAAATCCACAGAAATTCAACCCAAATATGAGGATCCTATAAAAAATCTTTATTTGGTTTACTTAAAAAAAAAACTTTTTAATAAGATGTTAGTTTATGCAAAGCAATTAGTTGAAATTAATGAATTAAATGATGAATACAATTACCAATTAGCTTATGCTCACGAGTTAAATAATAATTTAGGTGATGCATTAAAATATTACACTAAATATCTAGACCTTAATGGTAAAAATAAAAAACAAGCCTTTAATAATATTGGCTGTATGTACCTAAAAAAGAATAAACCAAAAATTGCAAATGAATTTTTTCTTAAAGGAATTAAATTTGGAGAAGACCAAATAATCATAAATAATCTTCTAAATAGTTATATTTTATTAAGAGATTTAAAAAATTCTGAAATTTTTTTGAACAAAGCAGAAAATTTCGACAAAAATTTTATAGAATTCAAATATAATAAGGCAAAATTCTTAATTCTTAAAAATCAAATACAAGAAGCAATTAATATTTTGGATGAAAACAAAAATATTCCAAAATTTTTTATCACTCTTTTGATATTATATTCAAATATAAATAAAAAAGAAGAATGTGAAAAACTACTAAAACTATCTAAAGATAATATAAAAAAAGAACCTGAGTTTTTAAATTATTATGGATTAAAATTACTATATGAAGGTAACTTTAGTAAAGGTTGGGAATATTATGAATATAGAAATTCAAAAATTACTGATTTTTATAAGGATATTAAAGAATGGAATGGTGAAAAGATCAATGAAAAAAGTATTGTAGTCTTTAATGAACAGGGAATAGGAGATTCAATTCAATTTTCTAAATATATTATACCACTAACAAAAATAGCAAAAAAATGTAACTTTCATAGTTCAAAAAAATATAAAAGATCTTTTTAAAATAGAGATTGACAACCTATCAATTGAAACTATTGAAAATTGTAGGCATAAACCATTTGATTTCAAAATTGCGTTAGGATCATTAATAAAATTTTTTTATGAAGAAAAATTTGTCGACAACAAAAATCTTATACAAACTATTAGAGAAAATGATTTAAAATGGAATGAAAAAATAATTAAAGATAAACTCAACATAGGTTTAGTTTGGTCAGGAAGTTTTAATGGTGCTAATGAACCTTTTAGATCTGTACCACTTAAATCTTTAAAAAAAATATTTTCAATAAATGCAAAATTTTATTGTTTACAAAATGAAATTTGGGATCGTGATTTGGATGATTTTCGTGCATCAAACTTAGAGGATTATAGTCAATATAAACTTGATGAAATTGCATCTATAATTAAAAATTTAGATTTAGTCATAACTAGTGACACATCAATATTACATTTATCAGCATCATTAAATATAGAAACATGGGGTATGTTAAGCCTACATCCTGATTGGAGATGGGGTGAATTCAATAAAATTAATCCATATAAAACTCTTAGAATTTTTCAACAAGAAAAATTTAATGACTGGAGTAATGTCGAAGATCAAGTTTATAATGAGTTGAAAAAAAAAGTTGATTTGAAAATGTTAAAGCAATAGTGCTCTATTTAAATATTTTTTATCAAGTTTACAATCGTTGTAGCCTCTCTTTACCACGTTAAGATATCTTTCGGTAGGAAATCTAAAAGGTGTTTTTTTGTTCATTGTGTAGGTCATTACTTTTTTTCCATAATATAAAAAATAATACTTTTTATATAAAATTGGAAAGTCTTCATAAATATCAAGTTTTTTTTCATCACTTTTTGATATTTCAAAAAGCCCTCCTGGCACAATTGAATTTTTTTTCGGCTCTATGTCTGCGGCTCTATATTTGCTTCTAAAGGTTAATCTAAAATCTTTTAAATTTATCTTTTTTATAAAAATACTATCCTTACATCTTCTTTTCATTTGAAAATGATGTAGGTTACTTCCATAAGCAAAATAAAGCATTTATCGATCTACAATTTCTATTTTTTTTTCTTTAATAAAATTTAAAATCTGAGCACTACAATCATCAATTTTTGATTGCTGCTCAGACCGAAGAACTATGGATACTCCAAGTTTTCCTGCGTGAAAAAAGGGATAGCTTCCAATTTCAACATCTTTATTCTGATCTTGAACCTTTGACAAAGAATTTGCGATTTCACTCTCTACAGTTCTTAAGCTTATTGTATGGCTAAGTATTGGATCACCACCCATAATTTGTTGTTTCAAACTACCTAACATTGATTTTAATATCGATGGGACACCTGGTAAACAAAACACATTCTCAACACTAAATCCTGGTGCCCCACTCGTTGGATTTAAAATTAATTTTGCATTCTGTGGCATCCAGACCATTTTTTGTCTACCCATATTAAATTCTCCTGGTTTATAATAGCTTTCTAATATTTTAAAAGCTTCCGGATGAATTTCATATTTCAATCCAAAAGCTTCTGAAACAGACTCAGCAGTAATATCATCATGAGTTGGACCAATACCACCAGTTGTAAAAACATAATCATTTTTTTTTCTCAAGATATTTAAATTTTCAATTATAGTTTTTTTTGTATCTGGTATTACTCTTACTTCATTTACTTGAACTCCAAGTGAATTTAGCCAAACAGCTAAAGTACTGGTATTAGTATCTTGAGTTCGGCCTGAAAGGATTTCATTTCCAATTATTAATATAGCAGCATTAACTTTTGTATTTTTTTTCATATTATCTATAATTTGAATATGGAATTTACCAAGTCTTTGATAAAAGGCAAATTAATCAAACGATATAAACGTTTTTTTGTAGATGTAAAAATAAATAAAGAAGTTGTGACCGCCCATTGTCCAAATACAGGCTCAATGAAAGGTCTGCTTGATGAGGGAAATGAAGTCTTCTTACTCAAAAATGATAATCCAAAAAGAAAACTTAAATATGGTTTAGAATTGATTAAAGCCAATAATAATTTAGTTGGAGTAAATACTCACATGGCAAACAAAATTGTTGAACATGGTCTTAATGCTAATTTAATAAATGAATTAAAAAACAATGATAGCATTAAGTCAGAAGTTTTTTACAACAAAGAAACTAGGTTTGATTTTTTAATCGAGAAAAAAAAAACAAAAAAGCTTTATCGAAGTTAAAAATGTAACTCTTTTTAGAGAGAAAAAAACTGCTGAATTTCCTGACGCAATTACTACAAGAGGTTCAAAACATCTTCTTACACTTATTGATGCCATAAAAAAAGGTTATAAATCATACCTGATCTTTTTAGTTCAGATACAAAATATGGAAAATTTTAAAATTGCGAAAGATATCGATGAAGAATATTATAAAAACTTTCTTATTGCGAAAAAAGCTGGTGTTAATTTTCTTGCTTATAGATGTAAATTGAATTCAAAAGAAATTAGAATAGAAAAAAAATTAAATATTATTAATGAATAATTATTCAGAAAAATTTGAAAAAATGAGAATTGCAGGGAAACTTGCAGCTCAGACCTTAGATATGCTTACTGAAAATATAAAAGAAGGTATTTCAACTGCACAAATTGATAAACTTGGTTACGAATTTATTAGAGACAACGGAGGTTACTCTGCCCCACTTTATTATAGAGGCTTTACTAAATCACTATGTACATCATTAAACCATGTCGTTTGTCATGGAATTCCCTCTGAAGAAAGAATTTTAGAAGAAGGGGATGCGGTCAATGTGGATGTCACAGCAATCATTGATAACCACTACGGAGATACAAGTAGAATGTTTTGTATAGGTAAAACTTCGGTCAAATTAAATAATCTTATAGATGCGACTCACGAGTCGATGATGAGGGCAATAAAAATTTTAAAACCTGGAAAAAAACTTGGAGATATTGGTCACGAAATTCAAACATATATAGAAGAAAAAGGTTTTTCAGTTGTCAGAGATTTTTGCGGACATGGTATAGGCACAACTTTTCATGAGTCACCAAATATTTTACATTATGGAACTAAAAATACAGGAATGGAACTAAAACCAGGGATGACATTTACAATTGAACCAATGATTAATGCAGGTAAATTTGCTACAAAAATGCTTAATGATGGTTGGACAGCAGTTACAAAAGATAAATCTCTGTCTGCACAATTTGAACATACAGTTGGAATAACAGAAAATGGTTATGAAATTTTTACAGAATCTGCTAAAGGTTATTCAAAGCCTCCATATTTATAATTAATGATTAAAAGATATTCGAGAAAAGAACTCACTGATATTTGGTCAGAAGAAAATAAATACAAAATTTGGTTAGATGTAGAGATAGCTGCAGCACAAGCTATGGAAAAATTAAATCAAATTCCCAAAGGTGTCTCCTCAATTGTAAGAAAAAAAGCAAAAATTAATGTTAAAAGAATTCACAAAATTGAGTCTCAAGTTAAACACGATGTTATAGCTTTTTTAACTTCTGTCACGGAAAAAGCTGGAATTAAAGCAAGGTACCTTCATCAAGGAATGACATCATCGGATGTTTTGGACACGAGTTTCAATATTCAATTAGTTCAATCAGGAAAAATAATTCTCAAAGACATTGACCAAATTTTAAAAGTATTAAAAAAACAAGCAAACAAATATAAATTTACACCATGCATGGGAAGAAGTCATGGCATACATGCTGAGCCCATTACCTTTGGTTTAAAACTTGCTTCTTTTTACGCAGAATTTAAAAGAAATAGAAAAAGATTAGTCGATGCAATAGATGAAGTTTCGACATGTGCTATTTCAGGTGCAGTTGGAACATTTGCCAATATAAATCCAAATGTAGAAAAGCATGTTGCTAAAAAACTTGGTTTAAAAGTTGAACCCATTTCAACTCAAGTTATTCCAAGAGATAGACATGCTTTTTATTTCTCAGTTCTTGGAATTATTGCGGGTTCTGTTGAAAGAGTATCTACAGAAATCAGACATTTACAAAGAACTGAAGTTTACGAACTACAAGAATTTTTTTCAAAAAAACAAAAAGGTTCATCTGCAATGCCACATAAGAAAAATCCTATCTTGAGTGAAAATTTAACAGGTCTTTCAAGAATGGTTAGAAGTAATGTAATTCCTGCACTTGAAAATATTGCCTTATGGCACGAAAGAGATATTTCACATTCAAGTGTAGAGAGAAACATTGGCCCAGATGCTAATATAACTATTGATTTTGCTTTAGTAAGATTAACCAATATTTTAGATAATATGATTGTTAATCCAAAAAAAATGTTAGAAAACTTAAATATAACGAAAGGTTTAATTTTTTCACAAGAGTTAATGCTTGAACTTACAAAAACTGGGTTAACTAGAGAAAAATCTTATAGAATGGTTCAAAATTTTTCAAAAAAGTGTTTTGCTGAAAATTTGAATTTATTTGATGTAGCACAATCTGACAGATATATAATGAGTAAAATTTCAATAAAGAAATTAAAATCAATAT
This sequence comes from Pelagibacteraceae bacterium AG-426-G02, assembly GCA_003213155.1. Classification (GTDB taxonomy): domain Bacteria; phylum Pseudomonadota; class Alphaproteobacteria; order Pelagibacterales; family Pelagibacteraceae; genus Pelagibacter. The sequence goes on from QCNQ01000005.1 coordinate 30,907, forward strand.
TTAGCTATTCAAAACATATGAAAAATGTCAATTTTATTTTTAAAAGAGTCATAAAATAATGAAAAAAGGAAAAAAACTATACGAGGGAAAAGCTAAAATTATTTATGCAACTTCTGACAAAAATCTTGTTATTCAATATTTTAAAGATGATGCAACGGCATTTAATAATCAAAAAAAAAGTACTATTGAGGGCAAGGGTGTTCTTAATAATAGAATTTCAGAACATATACTCTCAAACCTAAATCAAATTGGAATTAAAAATCATTTAGTAAAAAGACTAAATATGAGAGAACAACTTGTGAAACTTGTGGATATAATTCCTATTGAGTTCATTGTAAGAAATATTGCAACTGGATCTTTAACAAAACGATTGGGTATTGAAGATGGTACTGTACTTGAATATCCATTAATAGAATATTGTCTCAAAGATGATAAATTAGGTGATCCAAATATAAGTAGAGAACACATTCTGGCATTCAATTGGCTTAATTCTATTCAGCTTGATTTGATTGATGAAAATTTAAAACGTTTGAATGATTTTTTGTTAGGTTTATTTAGAGGAGTTGGAATCAAACTAGTTGATTTTAAAGTCGAGTTTGGCTTCACTCATGAAAGTGGAAAAAATAATATTATTTTAGCAGATGAAATCAGCCCTGATACTTGTAGATTGTGGGACTCAATTACGGATAAAAAACTTGATAAGGACAGATTTAGAAAAGATTTAGGAGATTTGATACCAGCTTATACTGAGGTTGCAAAACGACTTGGTATTCTTCACGAACAATCAAATGTATCCGCTGTTAACGTAACAAAACTTTCTTCAATAAAAAAAAAGAGTAAATGAAGGTTTCTGCAATAATAACATTAAAAAAGGATGTTTTAGATCCACAGGGTAAAGTCATCCAACAAGCATTGGATGGAATGGGTTTTGAAAATATAAGTGAAGTAAGACAAGGTAAATATTTTGAAATAGATGTTAACGAAAATGATCCAAGCAAAGCAAAAGCTGTTGTAGAGGACATGTGTAAAAAACTTTTAGCTAATCTTGTAATCGAAAACTTTAAAATTATTGAAACACAATAATTAATGAAGTCATCTGTAATAACTTTTCCTGGCTCAAATTGTGATAGAGACATGGATGTTGCGCTTAAGAAATTTGGTTTTAACAACAAGATGGTTTGGCATGATGATAATGAGCTCCCTAAAAGTGATTTAGTTGTGCTTCCAGGTGGTTTTTCCTATGGAGATTACTTACGATGTGGAAGTATGGCTTCAAAGTCTAGGATAATGCAATCAGTTATAAATTTTGCGAAATCTGGGGGATTGGTAATGGGAATTTGTAATGGATTTCAAATACTGGTTGAAACAGGTTTAGTGCCAGGAGTTTTGTTAAGAAATAAATATTTGGAGTTTATATGTAAAAATGTCTTCGTGAAATTGGACAACAAAGAAAATGTATATTTTAAAAATCTTAATAAAGATATTTTAGAATTTCATATTGCTCATAATGAAGGAAATTATTTTTGTACCAAAGATCAATTGAAAGAAATTAAGGATAATAATCAAATAGCAATTTATTATTGTGATAAGGAAGGCAAGATAGAAGACCAATATAATCCAAATGGTTCAATTAAAAATATTGCAGGAATTTTTAATAAAGAAAAAAATGTGTTAGGAATGATGCCCCATCCTGAGAGAATGATAGATCAAAGTTTATCCGGGGAAGATGGCTCAATTTTTTTCAAAAACCTTATTAATAATATTAAATAATGGAAGTTAATGAACAAATTGCTATAGAACATGGTCTAAAGTCTGATGAGTATAAAAAAATTTGTCAATTACTCAAAAGAACTCCAAATATTACTGAACTAGGAATTTTCTCTGCCATGTGGAATGAACATTGTTCATATAAGTCATCACGGCTTCACTTAAAAAAACTTCCAACTAAAGGAAAAAAAGTAATTCAAGGTCCAGGAGAAAATGCAGGTGTTATTGATATTGAGGATGGTGATGCAATTGTTTTTAAAATTGAAAGTCATAATCATCCCTCATTTATAGAACCTTATCAAGGAGCTGCAACTGGTGTTGGGGGAATCATGAGAGATGTATTTACAATGGGAGCAAGACCGATAGCAAATTTAAATTCAATACATTTTGGATCACCACAACATAAAAAAACAAAAAATCTTTTACGAGGCGTTGTGCATGGCATTGGTGGTTATGGAAATTGTATGGGTGTACCAACAATAGCTGGACAAACTTCTTTTGATAGTTCTTACAATGGAAATATTTTGGTCAACGCAATGACACTTGGTTTAGTTAAAAAAAACAAAATTTTTTATTCAAAAGCCGCTGGATTAAACAAACCTGTGATTTATGTGGGTTCTAAGACTGGTAGGGATGGAATTCACGGTGCAAGTATGGCTTCAGCTAGTTTTGATGAAAAGATTGAAGAAAAGAAACCAACTGTACAAGTTGGCGATCCTTTTACAGAAAAACTTTTATTAGAGGCATGTTTAGAATTGATGGCTGGTGATTCAATTATTGCCATTCAAGATATGGGAGCCGCTGGTCTTACTTCTTCGAGTATTGAAATGGCATCAAAAGGAAATTTGGGCATTGAAATTGATTTAAACAAAGTTCCTTGCAGAGAAACTAAAATGACTCCCTATGAAATCATGTTGTCTGAAAGCCAAGAGCGTATGTTGATAGTATTAGAAAATGGTAAAGAAGAAACTGCTAAAAAAATATTTGATAAATGGAATTTAGACTTTGCAGTTATTGGAAAAACAACTAACTCAAAAAATATCGAATTATTTTTTAATAAAGAACAAGTTGCAAAAATACCAATTAACATACTCGTTGAAAATTCTCCAATGTATGATCGTAAATGGAAAAAGTCAAAGTTACCTAAAAAGAATAAAATTAAAAATGAAGTTCTGAATAAGTTGAAAATAAGAGATGTACTTAAAAAAGTTTTATCTAATCAGAATATATGTAGTAAAGAATGGATCTGGCAACAATATGATCACACAGTTATGGGTGACACCATTCAAAAACCAGGTGGAGACTCGGGTGTTGTGAGAGTTCATGGAACTAATAAAGCTGTGGCAGCATCAGTTGACTCCTCTGCAGTATATTGTTGGGCTCACCCATTAACAGGAGGTAAACAAATCGTTGCAGAAAGTTGGAGAAATTTAATTTCAGTTGGAGCAATTCCAATAGCTATTACAAATTGTTTAAATTTTGGAAGCCCTGAAAAAGAGGAGAACATGGGTGAGTTTGTTGAATGTGTTCAGGGGATTGGAGAAGCAAGTAAATATTTAAATTTTCCAGTGGTATCTGGTAATGTATCTTTTTACAACCAAACCAAAGAAGTTGGAATCAAACCAACACCATCAATTGGTGGTGTTGGTCTCATCAAAGATTATACAAAAATGATTTCGATGGATTTGAAAGAGGTTGATAATTTAGTTTTGATTATTGGTAAAACTGAAGGGCACATTGACCAAAGTTTATTTGCCAGAATAATTTTAGATGAAAAAAATGGACCTCCACCAGAGGTAAATCTTTTTAATGAAAAAAATAATGGAGAATCAATATTAAATTTAGTTGATAAAGGATACGTGAAAAGTGCTCATGATATATCTTTAGGAGGTCTATTGGTTGCGATAAGTAAAATGTGCATTAAAGGTAATAAGGGAATTAAATTTCATAAGTCAAAGAATTTAATTAATGAAATTGAGTATTTTTTTGCAGAAGATCAAGGTAGATATTTAATAGAGGTAAATAAAGAAGATTTGAAAGAAGTTACAAAAATTTTAAACAAAAACTCAATACATCATGAGGAATTAGGTATTATCACACAAAACGATATGATTATTAATGAAAAGACAAAAGTTACAATTGACGAATTAAAGTCTTATTATACAAATTGGTTACCTACGTATATGAGTTAAAATATGGCAATGGATTTAAAAGAAATCGAAAAATATATCAAAGAAGCAATGCCAGATGCTGTAATAGATATTCAAGATCTAGCTGGAGATGGTAATCATTATTCAGCGACTATAACCTCTTCTCAATTTGCAGGTAAAAGTAAAATTGAACAACATAAAATGGTTTATAATTCATTAAAAGGTAAGATGGGAAATGAACTACACGCTTTAGCAATTAAAACAAAGGAACAATAATGGATGATCAAACAAAAAGTTTAATTCAAAATCACATTGATACTAACGATGTGTGCCTTTTTATGAAAGGTACACCAGATCAGCCACAATGTGGTTTTTCGATGACTGTTTCAAATATACTTAAAATGTTAGAAATAAATTTTAAGGGTGTGAACGTATTAGAAGATCAATCTTTAAGAGATGGAATTAAGGTATTCAGCGATTGGCCAACTATCCCACAACTTTATATTAAGAAAGAGTTTATAGGCGGATGTGATATCATTAAAGAAATGTATGAAAGTGGAGAATTGAAAAAAGTATTTGATGATAAAGGTATTAATTATAAAAAGTAATTATTATCTAGAGTAATATTCAATTACTAAATTTGGCTCCATAACAACTGGGTATGGTACTTCCTCAAATTTTGGAATTCTAACAAACTTAAATCTTTTATTTTTTTCATCCATTTGAATATACTCTGGAGCCTCTCTTTCTTTACTAGCTAAAGCAATGTCGATTATTGCAAGTTGTTTAGACTTATCTCTAATTTCTATAGTGTCTTCTTCCCTAACAGAATAACTAGAAATATTTACTTTTTTTCCATTAACTTTTACATGTCCATGGTTGATTAATTGTCTTGCAGAAAAAATTGTAGTTGCAAACTTTGCTCTATATATCACTGCATCTAATCTTCTTTCCAATAATCCAATTAAGTTCTCACTTGTATCACCTTTAAGCATGCTAGCTTTTTTATAAATATTTCTAAATTGTCTTTCGTTAATGTTACCATAATAAGCTTTTAATTTCTGTTTAGCTTGTAACTGAATTCCATAATCTGAAGGCTTCGAGGTTTTTGTCTGACCATGTTGGCCTGGTCCATATGCTCTTGTATTAAATGGGCTTTTAGGTCTTCCCCAAAGATTTACTTTTAATCTTCTGTCAACTTTATGTTTAGAGTTTAATCTTTTTGTCATTTAATAGAGGGGTTTATAAACTTACTCATTATTTTGTCAATCAACGTTTTTTACCCAAACTTGCAAATACACCAGATAATATACGTGTTTCTTTATCGGATAAATCCATTTTGTAAAAAATATTTCTTAGGTTTTCTAACATTTTTGGTTTCTTTTCTTTGGGTCTAAAAAAATTTACTTCATCTAAATTTTTAATACAAAGACCTAACATTGATTGAATTTCTTTTTTACTTGCTGATTTAACTTTTTTTGATTTTTTAAATGGAATAGTTTTTGATTTAAGAAGGCTAGCTACATATTGTGCAATTATAATTAAACTATGAGATAAATTTAAAGACTTGAAATCAGGATTCGTTGGTATTTGTAAAGTATAATTTGCATAACTCACCTCATCATTTGATAAACCTGATGCTTCTGACCCAAATAAAAATCCAACTTTTTTCTTAAAGTCAATTTTTTTTAAATCTTCCAAATTAATATGTTTTATATTCTTATTTCTAAATCTTGCTGAAGTAGCAATTAAAATGTCAATCTTTCTTAAAGCTTTTTCTAAATTATCGTAATTTTTACTTTGATTTATAATGTTTTTTGCTCCCACAGATGTGGCTAAAATTTTATCATTTGGAAAAATAGGTTTTGGATTAATCAAAACTAATTTTTTAAAATTAAAGTTTTTTATTGCTCTAGCGCATGCACCAATATTTTCTGACAATTGAGGTTTATGTAAAATAAATGAGATATTATTTTTGCTCATTTACTTACTAGCAGGGGCATTATCCTTAAACAGTTTATAATCTAAGCTATCAATCAATGCTTTAAACGAAGCATCAATAATGTTTGTTGATACACCAATAGTAAACCAATTCTTGCCCTTTGAGTCTGTACTTTCAATAGACACTCTAGTAACAGCCTCTGTTCCTGTATTTAAAATTCTTACTTTATAATCAACAAGTTTTAAATCTTTTAGATATTTTGAATATTTTGCAAGTCTATCAACGTTTTGTCTGATAGCATTATCTAATGCATTTACTGGTCCATTCCCCTCACCTTCACAAATAATTTTTTCACCGTCAACTTCTAATTTAGCTTTTGCAGAAGAAATTATTTCACCAGAATTATTTTTTTTAACAGAAACGTCATATTCATTAATTGAAATATATCTTGGTATTTCTCCAATAATTCTTCTAGCCAATAATTCAAACGAAGCATCAGCTCCATCATAACTATAACCAATAAATTCTCGATCCTTTACTTCATCTAGAAGCTTTTTGATTTTTGGATCATTTTCTTCAATATGAATCTTAATACTCTTTAATCTAGATATGATATTTGATTTTCCAGATTGATCTGAAACCACAATATTTCTTGTATTACCAACTTCCTCTGGATTAATATGTTCATAAGTTTTTGGATCTTTTTGCACAGCAGATACATGTAGTCCTCCTTTATGTGAAAATGCCGCTGCACCAACATAAGGTAAATGCTGATTGGGTTTTCTGTTCAAAATTTCATCTAATAATCTTGAACATTCAGTTAAATTTTTAATATTTTCTGATTTGATACTGATTTCAAATTGAGATGAAAAATCTTTTTTCAAAAAAAATGTCGGAATTAATGACATTAAATTTGCATTACCACATCTTTCACCTAAACCATTAATTGTTCCTTGAATTTGTCTAACACCAGATAATACTGCCGCTAAAGAATTTGCAACTGCATTGCCAGTATCATTATGCGCATGTATCCCTAGGTTTTTACCTGGAACAACTTTCGAAACTTCGGAAACTATCTGTGTGACTTCATGAGGCAGTGTTCCTCCATTTGTGTCACATAAAACAATCCACCTTGCACCTTGATCATATGCAGCTTTGATACAAGACAATGCATATTTTGGATTTGCTTTATAACCATCAAAAAAATGCTCTGCATCAAACATGAATTCTTTTTTTGCTTTTACAAAATGTTTAGCACTTTCAGAAATATTATCTAAATTTTCATTATTTGTTATTCCTAAAGCTACATCAACATGAAAATCCCAAGACTTTCCTACTAAACAAACAGCAGATGTGTTTGAGTTCATGAGTGCTGATAAACCAGTATCGTTTTCTGCACTTCTTCCTGATCTTTTGGTCATACCAAATGATGTTAACTTTGAATTTTTTAAATTATGTTTTTTTTGAAAAAACTCTGTATCTGTTGGATTAGCACCAGGCCATCCTGCTTCGATATAATCAACACCTAAATTATCTAAAGCTGAGGCAATTTTTTCTTTATCTTCTAAAGAAAAATCAACACCCTGAGTTTGAGCTCCATCTCTTAGAGTTGTATCAAATATGTATAATCTTTCTTTGCTCATTTAAATTTCCAAAGTGTTTTACCATCTTTGTCTTCTATTAAAACACCTTTGTCATTAAGTTCATCTCTAATTCTATCCGCTTCTTTATAATTCTTATTTTCTCTAGCTTTATCTCTTAAACTAAGCATGTTTTTAATTTCAGCTTCACCTATAGATGCTTTATTCTTTTTAAAATTATTCCATTGTTCTCTACTTTCATTCATTAGGCCAATAAACTGGCATGCCGATATGAATAAATTTATGTTCTCACCTTTAGAGGCTTTTTCAAATAAATTATGAAGATTTGTAATATACCCAGGGGTGTTCAAATCATCATATAACGGCTTTAAAATTTCATCCGGAATTTTTATAGATTTTAAATCAGATGAATAAACCCTGTACCATTTATCTAAAGTATTTTCACAATCACTTAATAACTTATCATTCCAATCAAGTGGTTGCTTATAATGTGTACTCATTAAAGCTAATCTAATTATTTGACCACTAATCTTATTTCTAAAATCTTTAATCTTTAGGATGTTGCCTTGGGACTTAGCCATTTTCTCATTAGACATTGTGATAAAAGCGTTATGGATCCAATATTTCGCAAAAATTTTTGTTTCATTTGCACATCTAGATTGTGCTATTTCATTTTCGTGATGTGGAAAAATTAAATCTATACCACCGCCGTGAATATCAAATTCATTACCCAAAAATTTTTTGGACATTGCAGAACATTCCAAATGCCAGCCTGGTCTGCCTTTTCCCCAAGGAGAGTCCCAAAAAGGTTCATTATCAGTTGAGGGTTTCCACAGAACGAAATCCTCAGAATTTTTTTTATTTTCACTAATTTCTATTCTTGATCCAGCAATCAATTCATCTAAATTTTTATTTGATAATTTTCCATAATCAGCAAATTTTTTTACCTCAAAATAGACATGTTTTTGATTTTCATAAGCAAAACCTTTTTCAATTAGTTCAGTTATCATCTCTATCATTAGGTCAATATGTTCTGTAGCTTTTGGTTGATAAGTTGGATTTTCACAATTTAAAAATTCACAATCTTTTAGAAAACTTGAAGTTACTTTTTCAGTAAGTTCTTTTGTGGAAATTTTTTGTTCTTGAGACGATTTGATAATCTTGTCATCAATATCAGTTATATTCCTAACATAAGATACTTTTGAAAAATTATTTTTAAGTAATTTAAATAAGATATCAAAAACAACCAAAGGTCTTGCATTACCAATGTGAGGATCATCATAGACAGTAGGTCCGCAAACATACATTCCTATTTTTTCTTTATTTTTTGGAATGAACTGTTCTTTTTTATTAGTTAAATTATTTGTTAAAAAAATATCCATCATAGACTATTAAGAAATATACCTTATTTGGTGATTTGTTAATCTAATTGATTAACTAGGAATCTTACAAACAGGAATAGGCTCCATTTTATGCAAGTTTTGATTTCTAATTTTTTCGTATTGATCTCTATGTGGTGAATTTGGGTTACTCATTGCATCTTCTAATTCACTATAATTAAATCCCAATTGACCTTCATCTGTTCTACCATCATCCCACAAACCATCAGTTGGCGGAGCATCGATTATCTCTTTTAATATTCCAAGTTCTTTACCTAATTCCCATACTTCAGTTTTATTACAATCTGCTATTGGAGAAATATCAACACCACCATCACCATATTTTGTATAAAAACCAACACCAAAATCCTCAACTTTATTTCCAGTTCCAACAACAATACCTTTGTTAGCTGCAGCAACCTGGTAAAGAGTTGTCATTCTTAACCTTGCTCTGGAATTTGCATAACCATGCTCATTATCAAATTTATTTAACGTTGATGAAAATGTTTCAAATAATTTATCTAGACTAATAGTATGAGCTTCAACATTTTTAAATTTTTTTATTAACCATTCCTGATGTTTTAAACTTAAATCATGCTGATTTTCCTTTTGTTTAATTGGCATAGTTAAAACAATCGTTTTTAAACCTGTCATCGCACTCAGAGTACTTGATACAGAGGAGTCAATACCTCCGGAGATGCCAATCACTAAAGATTGAGCTTTGTTTGGCATTTGCTCAACATAGCTCTTAATCCAATTTGATATATATTTTACTTTTTCTCCAGGATTCATAACTTATTATTTAATTTATATTGATTTGAAAACAACAGTCTAAGATGCCGCTTGAATAGCATTTTTTGAATAGCTGCTATTCTTTTTAATCTCATCAGAAATTAAAAAAGCTAATTCAATTGCTTGATCTGAGTTTAAACGAGGATCACAATGAGTGTGATATCTGCTAGATAAATCTGCATCAGATATTTTTCTTGCACCCCCTGTACACTCTGTCACATCTTGTCCAGTCATTTCAACATGTAAACCACCAGCATAAGAACCTTCAGACTGATGAACAGCGAATACATTTTTAACCTCACTAACAACATCGTTAAAAGGTCTTGTTTTAAAACCAGTTGTTGATTTAATAGTATTTCCATGCATTGGATCGCATGACCAAACAACATTTAAACCTTCTTTTTTTATTCCTCTAATCAATTTCGGTAAAAATTTTTCCACATTCTTGTGACCAAACCTAGATATTAAAGTAATCTTACCTTTGTCATTATTTGGATTTATTAATTCACAAATTTTTGCAATTTCATCTGGCTTAGAGGTTGGTCCACATTTAATTCCTATAGGGTTTTCAATACCTTTACAAAATTCTACATGACCACCATCAATCTGTCTTGTTCTGTCGCCAATCCAAACAAAATGAGCTGAAGTATCATGGTATTCTCCAGTAGTAGAGTCAATTCTGGTCATGCTTTCCTCAAAAGGTAAATGCAAAGCCTCATGTGAAGTCCAAAAATTTACTGTATACAATCTATTATTAAAATCTGAGGTTATTCCACAAGCTTCCATGAATGCTAGTGCATCAGCAATTTTATCCTCTAACTCTTTAAATTTTTTTGCTTGAGGACTTTTCTTAATATAATCTAAGTTCCACAAATGAACTTTGTTTAAATCAGCAAAACCACCTTTCGAAAAAGCTCTCAAAATATTTAAGGTTGAAGCTGATTGCGAATAAGCTTTAAACATTCTTTTTGGATCTGGTCTTCTTGCTTTTTCTGTAAAATCAATTGCATTTATATTATCACCTAAATAACTTGGTAATTCTTTCCCACCCTGTACTTCAGTAGGAGCACTTCTTGGTTTTGAAAACTGACCAGCTATTCTTCCAAGTTTTACAACTGGTAAAGATGCTGAGTATGTTAAAACTAATGACATTTGAAGAATAACCTTAAATGTATCTCTAATATTATCTGGATGAAATTCTGCAAAACTTTCTGCACAATCTCCACCTTGTAATAAAAAGGCTTTTCCATCCACAACTTCAGCAAGTTGTTGTTTCAAATGTCTTGTTTCACCAGCAAAAACCAAAGGAGGAAAAGTTTTGATTTTATTCAAAACTTGATCCAATTCTTTTTTATCCGGATATTCCGGAATATGTTTTACAGGATATTTTCTCCAACTATTAACTTTCCAATTTTTCATTTTCAACTCAAGATTGTTGTATCAGAATTTTTCTATTATTCAACGGTTACTGACTTTGCTAAATTTCTAGGTTTATCAATGTCATAACCTTTTTTTAGCGCTGAATAATAAGCTAATTTTTGCAAAGGAATGGTCAAAAGAAAAGGTAGTAAATCTTCATTAGTGCTTTCAACCTCGATTTTCTCCCAAATGTTTTCTGAAATTACCTCATCTTTACTTTTATTTGTGATTAACAAAACTTTAGCTCCCCTTGCAATTACCTCCTGCATATTTGAAATCGTTTTTTTATAATAATTATCTCTTGGAGCCAAAACTACAACTGGCATGCCCTCCTCTATTAATGCAAGAGGTCCATGTTTCATCTCACCAGCAGGATAACCTTCGGCGTGAATGTATGATAATTCTTTTAGTTTTAATGCACCCTCAAGAGCAATTGGATAAGAAAAACCCCGTCCCAAAAACATAGAGCCCTTAGCCTCATTAAAGGTATTTGAAATTGTTTGTATTTTGTTATCAATCAATAATGTTTGCTCAACAAGTTTTGGTAAATTTTTAAGATCGTCAATTTTTTTGTCAATTTGAGCTTTTTCGATATCCTTTCTCAATAGAGCAAGTTTCAATGCTAAAATATATAAAATTAATATTTGTCCAAGAAATGCTTTGGTTGAAGCAACACCTATTTCAGTTCCACAATGTATTGGTAATACAAAATCAGCGTCTCTTGCAATTGAACTTTCTACTACATTTACAACTGCACACGTTTTAACACCGCTTTGTTTACAAAGATCTAAAGCTGCATAAGTATCTGCTGTTTCTCCAGATTGTGATACAAATACATAAAGCGTCTCTTTTTTGAATCTATTTTTTCTGTATCTAAATTCTGATGCTATATCTATATTAACATCTAATGATGTTATTTCCTCAAACCAATATTTTGCCATCAAACATGAGTGATACGCTGTTCCACATCCAATCAAGGTTATTGATGATATCTCATTACTTTTCCAAGGAAAGTTATAAATATTAATATCTTTATTGGACATATCTATATACTCATTAATACCATTTCTAATTGTGTTTGGTTGTTCCTCAATTTCTTTAGCCATAAAATGTTTATAATCACCTTTGTCATATTTTTCTTCTGCAGAGGACAACTCTAAAACTTTTTTATTAATTTTGTTTCCTTCCTCACTAAAAAATTCTACATGATCTTTTTTAATAATGCAGAATTCACCATCATTTAAATATGTAATCTTATTCGTCATCGATTTAAGCGCATAAGAGTCTGAACCCAGATAATTCTCATTAGGACCATAACCAACAGCTAATGGTGAACCTCTTCTTGCACCAACAATTAAATCTGGTTGATCTTTAAAAATTATACCTAGTGCAAAACTTCCGTGTAACGACTTCAAAGTTTTTTGAATTGAATTAACAATGTTTTCTGTTTTAAGATTTTCAGTGATTAAATGGACTATTACCTCTGTATCAGTCTGAGATTTAAATTTGTGACCTTTGCCAATTAAAAATTTTTTCAAAATTGTTGAATTTTCAATAATTCCATTATGGACAACAGAAACGTTTTGTGAAGAATGTGGATGAGCATTAATACTATTAGGGAGCCCGTGAGTTGCCCATCTCACATGGCCAATACCAATAGTTCCCCCCATGTTTTGAACTAAGGAATTTTTTTCCAAATTTTCTACTCTGCCCTCAGATTTAACTTCGTTTATCAATCCATTATAGAGGGTTGCCATACCAGCTGAGTCATAACCTCTATATTCTAATTTTTTTAGAGAATTAATTATAGTTGCTGATACAGGTTTATTGCTATTAATTCCAATTATTCCACACATAACTATTTAGACTTTCTTTTATAATTATTGATTTCAGTCTGTAAACTTCTTGTTAGAGCTAAAGATTTTCTTTTTACATTTTTTGTAATTACAGATCCAGCACCAATTACGCTTCCCTCTTCGATTGTTAATGGTGCAACCAATGACGAATTTGAACCAATAAATACTTTATCTTTAATCTTAGTTTTATTTTTTTTTACTCCATCATAATTACAAGTAATTGTTCCAGCTCCAACATTTACTGATTTGCCAATTTCACTATCACCGATATATGTTAAATGGTTTACTTTTGAATTTATACCTAAAGTACTTTTTTTAATTTCAACAAAATTTCCAACTTTTGAACCATTTTTTAAGATTGTACCAGGTCGTATTCTAGCATAAGGGCCAATATCGACTTTATTTTCTATTTTACAATTTTCTAAATGTGAAAAGGATTTTATAGTAACATTGTTTCCAATTTTAACTTTGGAACCAATTACCACGTAAGGCTCTATAGTAACATTCTTTCCAATCTTGGTATCTTTTGAAAAAAATATTGTTTCAGGACCAACCATTACCACACCTTTTTTTAAAAATTTTTTTCTAAGATTACTTTGAACTTGCTGTAAATTTAATTGTTTCATCTATTAAATTCTTTATATTAAGTGTATATGTTTCTTAATTCACAAAATATTTCTTAATAAAACTTTTAATTATGAGGCAAAAATTTACAATTCTTTTCGATTTAGATGGAACTTTAGTTGATACGGCCCCAGATTTAATGCGAGCACATAATCATGTAATGAAAAAATTTGGTTATCCAACAAAATCTACTGAGGAGATAAGAAATCTTGCCGGTCAGGGTGCTGGTGCAATGCTTGGACGATCAATATGGGGGCAAGCTAAGAAAGAATTTGGAAAAGTAGAAGATGAAAAAATTAAAAAAGAAATGATAAAAGATTTTAAAGATTTCTATGGAAAAAATATTGTAAATGAAAGCACTTTAATCAACGGGGTGAAGGATTTTTTAATATGGTCAAAGAGGAATAAAATTTCTATGGCAGTTTGTACAAATAAGACTGATTACCTGGCTGTTGATCTTTTAAAAAAAATCGGCATATATGATTTTTTTGAATATGTGGCTGGTCATAATACTTTTGATTATTGTAAACCTGACCCAAGGCATCTAACCTCTGTAATAGAAATATTAGATGGTGACATAAAAAAATCGTTGATGATTGGAGATAGTGAAACTGATGCTAATGCAGCTAAGAGTGCTGGTATTCCAGTCATTTTAATGGAAGATGGATATACTGAAAAAAATATAACTGAAATTTACCATAATCACTTAGTAAAAGACTTTATTGGTATTGAAAAAATAGTATCAAAATATCTTTAATATTGATTATTTTTTTTTAGATATTAAAACAAATTTGTTAATTAGGAGATAATTTGATAATTCATAAAGTTAAAGTTTACCCATCTAAAATTCACCTACCAAAAAAAAATCAGCTGGCCTGGAAAATTGCAGAAATTGCAAGTGATAATTCAAAATTAAATGAAGATGCAATCGAAATGGCTATAAATAGAATAATTGACAATGCATCTGTTGCAATAGCGTCTCTTAATAGAAAACCTGTAGTTTCGTCTAGGGAAATGGCTCTTAAACATTCAAGAAAAAATGGTGCAACATTATTCGGTGTTAATAGTAAATTAAAATTTGATTGTGAGTGGGCAGCTTGGTCGAACGGAACTGCTGTAAGAGAATTAGATTTTCATGATACTTTTTTAGCCGCAGATTATAGTCATCCAGGAGATAATATTCCTCCTCTAATAAGTGTTGCTCAACAAAATAAAAAAAGTGGTTTAGATCTTTTAAGAGGAATTATAACTGCCTACGAGGTTCAAGTTAATTTAGTCAAAGGAATATGTTTACATAAGCATAAAGTAGATCATATAGCTCACCTTGGTCCAAGTGTTGCAGCTGGAATTGGCTCAATGTTAAGGTTAAAAACTGAAACTATTTATCAATCTGTTCAACAAGCATTACATACAACAATTTCTACAAGACAATCTAGAAAAGGAGAAATTTCAAGTTGGAAGGCTTATGCTCCAGCACATGCTGGAAAACTTGCTATAGAGGCTGTTGATAGAGTTATGCGTGGTGAAGGAGCGCCTAGTCCAATTTATGAAGGTGAGGATAGTGTGATAGCAAGAATTCTTGATGGTAAGAAGGCTTTATATAAAGTTCCATTACCAAAAAAAGGTGAAACAAAGAAAGCAATTCTTGAAACTTACACAAAAGAATATTCTGCAGAGTATCAATCTCAAGCTTTAATTGACTTAGCAAAAAAAACTAAAAAAGAAAGTCAAAAATCTTAATCAGATCAAAAAAATAGATATTTTCACTAGTCATCATACTCATTACGTAATAGGAACAGGTGCAAACGATCCACAAAAAATGGACCCTAATGCTAGCAGAGAAACATTAGATCACTCAATAATGTATATATTTACTGTTGCACTTGAGGATGGTACTTGGCATCACATAAAATCTTATACAAAAGCAAGAGCTAAAAGGAAAAGCACAATTAAAATATGGAAATCAATAAAAACTCATGAAGATAAAAAATGGACTAAAAATTATCACAATCCTAACCCTCGAAAAAAAGCATTTGGTGCAAAAGTAGTAATAACTCTAAATAATGGTAAAAAAATATCTGAAGAGCAAGGTGTAGCAGATGCTCATCCTTATGGATCACGACCTTTTAAAAGAGAAAATTATATTAAAAAGTTCCTAACTTTAACGGAAAATATCTTAGATAAAAAAGAAAGTGATAGATTTTTAAAGACAGCACAAAATTTAAAAAAATTGAAACCAGGTCAATTAGATAAATTAAATATTGAAGTAAAAAATAGTAAGCTTAAAAGAAATTTGAAAAAAGGTATTTTTTAATGCACTTTATAGAGAAAGAGCCAATACAGAAAAGAAAAGATTTTGTTAGTAAGTTAAAATCTAACAAAATTTTAAGAGTTCCTGGTGCATACAATCCTTTAACTGCAAAGTTAATTGAAGAAATTGGATATGATGCAGTTTACGTCTCTGGTGGAGTTATGGCAAATGATCTTGGTTTTCCTGATATTGGTTTAACAACTCTGCAAGACGTTAGCACAAGATCTTACCTCATATCAAGAGTAACTAACCTTCCAACTATTGTTGATATTGATACTGGATTTAAATCTTGTAAAGAAACGATTGAAACCTTTGAAGAATTTGGAATTACATCTGTTCATTTAGAAGATCAAATTGAGAGAAAAAGATGTGGGCATTTAGATAACAAAGAATTGATATCAACTGAGGCAATGGTTAAAAAAATTAAAGAGTGTGTATCAGCAAAAAAAGATGAAAATTTTAAAATTATAGCAAGATCTGATGCAAAAAGTGTAGAGGGAATAGATAAGATGATAGAAAGATGTAAAGCTTATGTGGATGCTGGAGCAGAAATAATTTTCCCAGAGGCTTTAAACGATGAAAAAGATTTTGAGAAAGTAAGAAAAGAACTTTCTTGTTACTTACTAGCCAATATGACTGAATTTGGTAAATCAAAATTATTTAATTATAAAGAATTAGAAAAACTTGGTTACAATATTGTAATTTATCCTGTTACAACACAAAGACTAGCTATGAAAAATGTAGAAGATGGATTGCGAGACATTTATGCAAATGGACATCAAAATAATATCATAGATAAAATGCAAACAAGAAAAAGACTCTATGAACTTGTTGATTATGAAAAGTACAATAGTTTGGATGAAAAAATTTATAACTTTAGTACCAAAGGACATGAATAATGAGTGATGATATTAAAAAAGGTTTACTAGGAATAGTTGTTGATGAAACAGAAGTTTCTAAAGTTATGCCCGAAATCAACTCTCTTACATATAGAGGTTATGCAGCTCAAGATTTATGTGAATATTGTAGATTTGAAGAAGTAGCTTATTTAATTTTAAATAAGGATTTACCAAATACAATACAACTTCGAAAATTTGAAAAAGAGGAAAAGAATAATAGAGACTTGTCCAAAGATCTTTATTCAATAATAAAAAAAATGCCAAAAAAATCTCATCCAATGGATGTTGCAAGGACTGCTGTAAGTATAATGGGACTTGAAGATAAAGAGACAACTGACTCTTCTCAAGAAGCAAATATGAGAAAAGCTATAAGAATTTTAGCAAAAACTCCAACTGCACTAGCCGCTTTTTATAGAGTAAGAAAAGGGAAAAAGATTATTAAACCAAAGAAAAATTTGAACATTGCAGAAAACTTTTTTTATATGTGTTTTGGTAAGGTCCCACAAAAAGAAATTGTAAAAGCATTTGATGTTTCTCTGATTTTATACGCAGAACATAGTTTTAACGTATCAACATTTACTGCAAGAACTATTACCAGCAGTTTATCTGATATCCATGGAGCAATAACTGGAGCAATAGCTAGTTTAAAGGGTCCCCTTCATGGTGGAGCTAATGAAGAAGTAATGCACATGATGAATAAAATTAAATCTCCTAATAATGCACTAAAATGGATAAATAATGCATTGGATAAAAAAGAGGTGGTGATGGGTTTTGGCCATAGAGTTTATAAATCAGGTGACTCAAGGGTTCCAACCATGAGAAAATATTTTGCTAAAGTTGCAAAAATAAAAAAGGATAAAAAATTTGAAAAAATTTACGATATTGTTGAAAAAGTAATGATAGATAGAAAAAACATTCATCCAAATGTCGATTATCCTACTGGTCCCACTTACCATTTGATGGGTTTTGACACCGATTTTTTTACACCAATATTTGTTATTTCGAGAATTACAGGATGGTCAGCCCATATAATGGAACAACATGCTGCTAATAAATTAATTAGGCCGTTAGCAAGTTATAAAGGAAATCAACACAGAAAAGTCGTTCAACTAAACCAAAGATAATTACTTCTCTATTTTTGCAAATCTACCATCAAATAAGATCTCACATTTCAATTTATTGTTTTTAACAAATTCATCTATTGCTTTTTTAACATCTGGTAAATGACCAAAATTATAATCGTCACACATTATTGTTCCATTATATTTAACAACCTCTAGACAACACTCTAAGTCATTTTTAACTGTTTCATAAGAATGTCCCCCATCTAAAAACACATATTCAATTTTCGACATGTCAATTTTTTTTAAAATCAAATTTGAATTGCCTTTAATTAACGTAATATTATCTTTGAACTTTTTTAAAAGATCTTCAACTGCCTCTTTGCTATATGGATTTTGTTTTTTAATATATTCAAAGTATATTTTTTTAAATGGGTTAGAAAAGTATGTATTTGGTATTACTTCCAATTCATTTTCATCGTTTTTTTCAAACAAATCTAAACCAATATATTTAAACTCATCTTTATGAATTGTGTAAAGCAATTCACAAATATTTCTTGCTGTTACTCCATGGAAAACACCAATTTCTAAAAAAGTTTTTGGATTTTTCGCTTTTACTTCGCTTAAAAAAAAATCTCCAACACCTTTTTGCTTTAGACTAGTTTTTCTAAAATATTTTTTATATTTCAAATGAATTAACTAAATGCTTCTACCCAAGTACCTTGTGTTGATGCTTTAGAATACTCTGTTGCACGGCCTTCAAAAAAGTTCATATGCTCAACAGCATTTAACATGGTATCAAGCCATCCTAGGGGATTCTTTTCGACATCATAGATTGGTTCAAGACCTAGTTGAACTAATCTTCTATTTCCAATAAATCTAATGTAGTCTTTTACCTCTTGTGCAGTCAAACCTTCCATTGGACCCATCTCAAAAGCTAAATCAATAAAAGAATCCTCATGCTCAACTATTGTTCTGCAAGCTTCATAAAGTTCTTTTTTTAATTTTGGCGTCCAGATTTCTGGATTTTCTTTTATAAACTCTTTAAAAATCCTTATCATAGAATTACAATGAAGAGTTTCGTCTCTAACCGACCAAGTTACTATCTGACCCATGCCTTTCATTTTATTGTGTCTTGGAAAATTTAACAGAATTGCAAAACTTGCAAATAACTGAAGTCCTTCTGTAAAAGCACTAAATACAGCAACAGTTTTAGCAATATCTTCTTTTGAGTTTACATTAAATCCTTGCATGTAGTCATATTTATCTTTCATCTCTTTATATTTCATGAAAGCTGAATATTCTGACTCAGGCATTCCAATTGTATCAAGTAAATGAGAGTAAGCTGCTACATGAACTGTTTCCATAGATGCAAAAGCAGTCATCATCATTAGAACCTCTGTTGGCTTAAACACTGTTGTATAATGTCTTAAGTAACAATTATTTACTTCAACATCCGCTTGAGTAAAGAATCTAAAAATTTGAGTTAAGAGATTTTTTTCTGGTTGAGACAAGTTTTTTTGCCAATCTCTTACATCATCCCCCAGAGGGACTTCTTCTGGCAACCAGTGTATTCTTTGTTGAGTTAACCAAGCATCATAACACCAAGGATATCTAAATGGTTTGTATACAGGGTTCTCAACTAATAGACCCATCTTTTTTAGGTTGAATTATTTCTTTATTTTTTGTCTTAATTTTATCTGCTACTGACATGATAAACACTCCTCATATTCTGGTTGATCGTTAGTTTGTTGGTTTTTTGATTTATATACATTGGCTGTTATATCAGTTGATTTTGCATTATTGATATTTTCAGCTCTTTGAATTGATTTTGATCTACAATAGTAAAGGCTTTTAAGACCCTTTTTCCATGCATCAAAATGAATTCTATGTAATTCTTTTTTATGAACATCGGCTGGTAAAAATAAATTTACCGATTGTGCTTGAGAAATATATTGAGTTCTATCTCCACTCAGTTCAACAATCCACTTTTGATTTAACTCAAAAGCAGTTTTAAAAACATCCTTCTCTAAGTCTGTTAAAAATTCTAAGTGAGATACTGATCCTTGATTAGTTGTTATTGTTGACCAAGTTTCATCATCGTTTTTACCATGGCTCTCTAAAATTTCCTCTAAATATCGATTTCTAACATTAAAGGATCCAGATAGAGTTTTATGTGTATAACTATTGGCTGCAATCGGTTCAACACCAGGAGAAGCCCCTCCACAAATAATGGAAATGGAAGCTGTTGGAGCTATTGCTGTTTTGTTAGAAAATCTTTCATTAAATCCGTATTCAGCTGCATCTGGACACGCACCTCGCTCTTCAGCTAATTCTTTTGATGCCTTATTAACTTGTTCATCAATTTGTTTGAATATTTTTTTATTCCAAGATTTAGCCATTACAGACTCAAGTGGAATTCTATGTTTTTGCAAAAATGAGTGAAAACCCATTACACCAAGACCAACACTTCTTTCTCTCTCTGCAGAATATTTTGCATCTTTAAATTGGTCTGGAGCCTTATTGATAAAATCTGATAAGACGTTATCTAAAAATCTCATTACATCACTAATCATGTTTGGATCATCTTTCCATTCATCATATTTTTCTAAATTTAAGGACGATAAACAACAAACTGCTGTTCGGTCTCTTCCATCTTTGTCAATACCTGTAGGGAGAGTTATTTCACTGCACAGATTTGAAGTTTTAACAGTTAAGTTTGCAAGTTTGTGGTGTTGTGGAATTTGTCTATTAACTGTATCAATATAAATAATGTATGGCTCACCAGTTTCAATTCTAGCTGTTAACAATCTAATCCATAAATTTCTTGCAGATATAGTTTGTTGAATAGATCCATCAGCTGGACTTTTAAGTGCCCACTGATCATCGGTTTCAACAGCACGCATGAATGCATCTGAAACTAAAACTCCATGATGTAAATTTAAAGCTTTTCTATTTGGATCACCACCAGTTGGTCTTCTCATTTCAATAAACTCTTCTATCTCAGGATGATCAATAGGAAGATAACAAGCTGCCGAACCTCTTCTTAAAGATCCTTGACTGATTGCCATAGTTAAAGAATCCATAACTTTAATAAATGGAATTATCCCAGAAGTTTTTCCAACCTTACCAATCTTCTCACCAATTGATCTTAAATTACCCCAGTAACTTCCTATACCCCCACCCTTAGCAGCTAGCCAAACATTTTCACTCCAAAGATCCAAAATACCACCTAGACTATCTGAAGCTTCATTTAAAAAACAAGAAATGGGTAATCCTCTTTTAGTTCCACCATTCGACAAAACTGGAGTTGCTGGCATGAACCAAAGATTGCTAATATAATTGTAAATTCTTTGAGCGTGCAAATTATCATCAGCATACGTGCTTGCTACTCTCGCAAACAAGTCTTGATAAGACTCATTGTGACCAAGATATCTATCTTTCAAAGTTGCCTTACCAAAATCAGTTAAGTTTGCATCTCGAGAACGATCTATTTTAATTATGATACCTTTATCATTTTGAAAAAGTTCAGTTTCGTTATTAAGTGAAAAAAGGTCCGGTCTATTATTCTTTTCTAACTCTTTAACTTGTGGGCTATATTCAGAGACAGCTTTCTTTAGGGCCTGCGATAGAATTTTATTCATATTTTTGTATTATATTTTGTTATTAGTACGAAAACAACTATATGTTGTGTGCGTTTAGCGTTAATACACTATATAAACAACAAATCAATAGAACATTTATAGAACACAAGAAAAAAAAATCAATAAAAAAATTAAAAAAAATGTAAGTAATTAACAATAATGTCAGTAAATTTAAAAATCGACCCCTATGGTTTTAGAGAATATGACGCTCGATGGTTGTATGAAAAAGACATAAATCTCCTTGGTATAACGAATCTTGGCAAAGGACTAGGCACACAAATTATAAAACAAACAAACAAAACTAATCCGAGGATAATTGTCGGTCATGATTATCGATCTTATAGCGAAGATATAAAAACAGCACTTAAAAAGGGTTTAGTTTCAACAGGTTGCCATGTTGAAGATGTAGGTTTGTCTTTGTCTCCGATGGTTTATTTTGCACAATTCCATTTTAATTCTGATGCTGTTGCAATGGTAACTGCAAGTCATAACGACAATGGTTGGACAGGTGTAAAAATGGGTATTAGGAAAGGATTAACACATGCACCTGAAGAAATGAGAGAATTAAAAGAAATAACATTAAGTGAAAACTTTGTAAACGGACAAGGTCAGGAAAAAAAAATAGAAAATTTTCAAGACATATATAAACAAAGCTTAATAGATAGCAATAAAATCAAAAAAAAAATAAAAGCAGTGGTAGCATGTGGCAATGGAACTGCAGGAATTTTTGCTCCTGATATTTTACGTGGAATTGGTTGTGACGTAATAGAACTTGATTGTAATTTAGACTGGACCTTCCCTAAATATAATCCTAATCCAGAGAACTTGAAGATGCTACATGCGATTTCAGATGCTGTTAAAAAAAATAATGCTGATATAGGGTTTGGATTTGATGGTGATGGTGATAGAGTTGGAGTAATTGATAATGAAGGAAATGAGATATTTTCGGATAAAATAGGATTATTAATTGCAAGAAGTTTATCAAATAAATATAAAAATTCTGTTTTTGTAGTAGATGTGAAGTCAACAGGATTGTATGCGAATGATAAATTATTAAATTCAAATAAATGTAAAACAATTTATTGGAAAACTGGTCATTCACATATCAAAAGAAAAGTAAACAATGAAAACGCCTTAGCTGGATTTGAAAAAAGTGGGCACTTTTTTTTCAATGAACCTTTGGGTTATGGGTATGACGATGGTATCAATTCAGCGATCCAAGTTTGTCATTTATTGGATGATCAGAACAAAAAAATGAATGAAATCATTAAAGAAATTCCAAAAACATTTCAAACACCTACTATGGCTCCTTATTGTAAGGATGAGGATAAATATGCGTTGGTTGATAAAATTATTAAAGATATTGAAAAACTGAAAAATGAAAAAGTTAAAATTGATGACCAAGAAATTAATGAAATTTTGACAATAAATGGCGTTAGATTTTCATTTAAAGATGGCTCATGGGGTTTGATAAGAGCATCCTCTAATAAACCTTCGTTAGTAATTGTAACAGAAAGTCCTACATCCGATGATAGAAAATTAAAAATATTTAGATTTATAGATTCTTTACTTCAAAAAACGGGTAAAATTGGTGAATACGACCAAAAAATTTAATTAATCATTTTTTTCTTCAGGTTCAGTTTTATTTGATGAGTTGTCACTATAAAATTTTTTAATTAATTCTTCTTCCTTCTTTTTTTGCTCTAAATCAAATTTTTCCTCCCACTCTTTTAATCTTCTCTCTTCCTCTTGAATTCTTTGTTCTTCCTCTAATTTCTGTTTTATTTCTCTTTCTTTTTCCTCTTCAATTTTTTTTTGCTCTTCTGCTTCTTTTCTTAATTCTTCTGTTCTTTCATGCTCTTCTTTTTGACGTAGAAATCTCTCCTCTTCCTCAGCTTTAATTTTTTCCTCTTTAAGTCTTAATTCTTCTTCTTTAACTCTTTGTTCTGCTTGCTCCTTTAAAATTTGTCTCTCTATCTCTTTTTGTCTCTCATTTTCAATCTCTTTTAGTCTAATTTCTGACTCTTTAAGTTTTTCTTCCTCATATTTTAATCTTTTAGCTGCCTCTCGTGTTCTTTGTTCCTCATCTAATCTTTTTTGTCTTTCTATCTCATCAAGTCTAATTTGTTCTTGTCTTTCTCTCTCTTTTTCTTCTCTTAATTGTTGAGCTCTGATTTCTTTTTCTTTTAAAGCTTGTTCTTTTGCTTTTATTTTTTCTTCTCTTTCCCTTTGTCTCTCTAACATTCTTAATCTAAGTTCTTCCTCTTTAATTTTTCTAGCATCCTCTCTAATTTTTCTAGCTTCCTCGTCTTTAATTTTTTGTTGTTCAATTAATATTCTTTTAGCCTCAATTTTTTTTCTTTTTTCCTCATTTTTTTTAATTTGCTTTTCATTTTCAATAATCAGTCTTCTTTGTTCAAGAATTTGTTTTTTTTCTTCTTTTATTCTTTCTTCCTTTTCTCTTTGAGCTTGTTTTTTTTGTAATTCTAATTCTCTTTTTTCATTGATAATTCTTTGCTTTTCAGACCTTTTTTTGCTTATTGCTCTGTCTTTTTGTAACTTTTTATAGAAATTCTCTAATTTATTTTTACCTTGTTCAATGAAATTAAATGGGTTCATATCAAATTTACCCTTTTTGCTACCTCGACTATCAGATTTATTGTTATCCCTTTTTTTTTGAGCCATATTAAAAGTTAACACTATTTAAATTATTTTAAATATAAACCATGTGTTTAAATTGAGGTTTTTTGATTATTTCAATTTTTACGTGCACAATAAGATAATTTTTTTAAAAAAAATATTTTGATTCGCAAGGAGAATCGAATAATTTTTAGATATGGGTGGTAGAGGGAGACTGAAGCCACCCTTTTTTTTTAGTTTTTTTTTTCTTTATAACTTTATATTCAAAATTTTGCGTTGTTTCGTTTACACTAATTAGTTTAGCGCCATTTTTTATATGAAATTTATAAGCCATATCAGTTAAAGGAGATAAAGTTACTAATCTGTTGAGATGATTTGATTTTTTTATTTTATTAAATACTTCTTTGACAATTAGTTTTCCACCACCTTTTTTTTTAGACCAAACTGTATAGGCGATTGCAATTTTACCTACATTCTGTCCTCTTAGAGTACTCTGTAAATGAGCATCTTGACTCATAATATCTAGCTCTTCTACAGACTTTGGTATTTCGTTCGTATAAGCAAAACACATGACAGCATGGATTTCTCTTTTATACTTAACCCCAAAAATTTTTCTTCCATAACTTCTTCTAAAAGTATTATCAAGCTCTGGTCTTACAGGATCTTCTTTAGTATTACATTCTTTCAACTCTACTAACTCTGCGCCTTTAACCCAATCAAAAAAATTACCAATATTTTTACCTATAATTTGTTTATTTTTTCTTAATCTTGCTTTTATTCTTGGTTTAAATTTCTTAGCTCTCTTTGAATAGTTTTTAATAGAACCATCTTTCAAATATTTAGCTACAAGTTTTTCTTTAACAACTTTGATAATTTCTCTCATAATTTTAGATTAATCATAAACTAAAATATCTAAATATAAAAATTGTCCCAATAACATAGAGAAAGACTCCAAACATTCTTTGAGCTTTAATTTTACTCATTTTATGTACTGTATTAACTCCTACTCTTGCCATTATAGTTGTTATTGGAATAAATATTAAAAAGGCTGGGATATTTACAAAACCAATACTTAAAGGCAGACTTACATCTAAATAAAGTCCAGTTGAAAAAAATCCTATTGTTCCTGAAACGGAAATAACCCAACCGATTGCAGCAGCACTACCAATAGCTTTTGTAATTGGATATCCAAAAAATCTTAGTATAGGAACATTCATCATTGCCCCTGTAATACCCATAGGTGCAGAAATTGATCCAGATATAAAACCTAAAATAGCTTTAGGAAAAAAACTAAATCTAGGTTTGATTCTATTTGACTCTTCTTTTTGCAAAAGCAAGTAAGCACCAAAAATGAAAACAACAATTGAAAAAAAAAGAACTAAATATTTTGTTTTTAAAAAGGCTGCTAAAAATGATCCAAAAAATACTCCCAAAATAACGAATGATCCAAAAATTTTTAGAACACTAAAGTCAACTGCATTGTGTTTTCTGTGGGTAAGAACAGAAGATGTTGAGGTAAATATCGTTATGAAAAATGCAGTGCCAACAGCTAAGTGCATTGTGTAATCATCAGTAAGATTTAAAAAGTCAAATATAAAAAAAAGAAATGGGACTGATATTAAGCCACCCCCGATCCCAAAAAGCCCGGCAAAAAAACCAACAGGTATAGCAGCCATGACCATCAAAATGATCAAATAAAAGTAATTTAGATTTGTAAGGGAGTCGGTCAATTTAATATTTTTAATTTATACCTAGATACTCGATAAAAGATCTTATTGATACTAAAATTAAAAATATTCCAAAAATTTTACTAAGTAATTTTTTATCAATTTTATGCACAACTTTAGCTCCTATACGAGCCATAACCATCGTAACAGGAACAAATACTGCAAATCCTAGTAAATTTATGTAACCAACGCTATAGGGAGTATTGACATTATCAATTATTTTACCGCCAGTTATCATTGTAATAGTTCCAGTTACAGCAATTAAAAAACCAACTGCTGCTGCTGTGCCTATTGATTTTCTAATGTCATATCCAAAAGTCCTCATAAATGGAACCATTAAAGATCCTCCCCCAATACCTAAAGGCACAGATATAAATCCAATAATTACACCGGAAATATTTTTTACAATAGCTGAAATTTGTTTTGGGTTATCTACTAATTTTTCTCTTAAAAAAATAAAAAACAAACCAACCATGAGGGCGAAGATTGAAAAAAATAAAACTAATGCGGGAGTTTTTAAATTCACAGCTAAGAAAGTTCCACCAATAACACCTGCTAAAATAAAAACACCAAATGATCTTACCATTTTAAAATCAACAGCATCATAATCTTTATGGGTCATTGTTGAAATGATTGAAGTGGGAATAATTATTGCAAGTGATGTTCCAACCGAAAGATGCATTCTCGTGACGATATCGAAATCCAAAACAGTAAAAGCATAATAGAGTGCTGGAACCATAACAATTCCACCACCTACTCCCAACAATCCAGCCATGAAACCTGCTCCCGCAGCCGCAACTGCTAAAACAAATAACAAGTTTATTAATTCAGCAGTAGCAATTGTTTCCATCAGGAACTTACTTGATTGGCTTTTTCATTATTTTGAACAATAGTCATAATATGTTTTGCCTTTTGAAAATCAGAGTCTCTTGCCATCATATTATCACTTAAATATCTTTTCCATTCTTTCGAACCTACTTGACCATGGTATAAACCAACGGTGTGTCTCATTATATGATTTACTTTGGTTCCCTTCTTTACTTCAGTATCCAAATATTCCAAAAGTTTTTTAACCACTTCTTCTCTTGTAGGATTACCATTTGTTTTAAATATTTCTTTTTCAATTTCGACTAATGAATATGGATTTTGGTAAATTGCCCTACCAATCATTACTCCATCACAAAAATTCATGTGACGATTTATTTCGCTCACTTTAGTTATTCCACCATTTATAATTATTTCTAAATCTGGATTTGCTTTTTTAATCTCATAAACCATGTTGTAATTTAGTTTTGGAATATTTAAGTTTTGCTTTGGTGACAATCCAGAAAGCATTGCTTTTCTTGCATGTAAAATGAATGTTTTTGTACCTACATCTCTTAATTTATGAATAAAATTATTAAGATAGTTAAAATCCTCAACATCATCAAAACCTATACGAGTTTTAGCTGTTACAGGAATTTTACACGCTTTAACCATAGAATGAATACATTCAGCTACCAAGTCTGGTTCCTTCATTAGACATGCACCGAACTTATTTTTTTGAACCTTTTTACTTGGACATCCAAGATTAATATTTATCTCATCATAACCCATATCCTCTGCAATTTTTGCAACCTCTGCTAATTCAGCTTTATCAGAGCCGCCAACCTGTAAAGCCAAGGGTTTTTCCTCTGGACTAAATGACAAAATCTTATTTCTATCTCCATGAATTGCGGATTTAGTGGCGACCATCTCGGTATAAAGCATTACATTTTTACTCATTAATCTTAGAAAAAAACGATCGTGCCTATCAGTACAATCCATCATTGGAGCGACTGAAACTTTTCTGTTAATTTTTTTGTTAGTATCCAAGTGCTTTACCCATGATTTTATCAGGTAACCATGTAACAATTTCAGGAAAAATACATAGAATTAAAATAGCCAATGCCATAATTATCATGAAAGGAATAGAGCCTTTTAAAATTTCAGACAAACTTACATCTGGGGTAATGCCCTTTATAATATAAAGATTTAATCCTACAGGAGGTGTTATCAATCCTATTTCCATATTGATTGTAAATACAATTGCAAACCAATAAGGATCAAATCCTAAAGTTGTTATTACAGGCAATAAAATTGCAGAGGTCATAACAATCACAGCAACTGGAGGTAAAAAGAAACCAGCGATCAAAAGAAATATATTAATTAAAATAAATACAACCCACTTATTTGAACTTAACTCAACCATACTTTGGGCTAAAGACTGAGTTACGTACAGTTGTGAAAGAGTGAAAGCAAAAAGATAAGAAGCTGCAATAATAAACATTATCATTACACTTTCCTTCATTGATACTTTAACAATGTTCCAAATCTTTTTTGGCTGATAAATTTTGTAAACAACAGCTATCAAGACAAAAACTAAGAATGCTCCAACACCTGATGCTTCCGACGGAGTTGCAACCCCACCATATAAAACATATAAAACTCCAGCAATAATTGCTAGGAATGGAAGGATTCTAGGTAATACTTCAAGTTTTTCTTTCAATGTTGGCTTTACCCTGTTTCGTAAAGCTTTTGCAGCATCTTTATCTATAAAATAACTATGGATGAGTGCCCAAATTGCAAACATTCCAGCCAACATGAAGCCGGGTACTAATCCACATAAAAATAATCTTCCAATTGATGTTCCGGTTGCAATTCCATAAACAATTAAAACAATGCTTGGAGGAATTAAAACTCCTAGTGTTCCACCAGCTGCTATAGTTCCAGTGGCTATTTGATCTGAGTAGCCCCTTTTCCTCATTTCGGGTATTCCCATAGTTCCAATAGCTGCACAAGTTGCAGGACTTGATCCACTTAATGCAGCAAAAATTGAACATGCTCCTATATTAGAAATAACTAGTCCACCTGGTACTCTCCAAAGCCATCTATCTAATCCTGTATATAAATCTTTACCTGCAGGAGAATTAGCAACTGCCATTCCCATTAAAATAAACATTGGTATTGAAAGTAAAACAAATGAATTTAAACCAGCAAAGAATGTTTCAGCAAAAACATCAAGCATTTGAAAACCTTCAAATGATACTAAAAGAACTATCGATACAAAACTCAAACCAAAAGCAATTGGAATTCCAGAAAAAAGCACCAGCAAAGTAAAAACTGCAACGATTAAAGCTATTATTAATGGGTCCATTAATTATAATCCTTATCTTCAGTGAGTTTAATAATTTCAGCTATATATTGAAGAATCATTAGTATAGCGCCTAAAGCCATTGAAGAATATGGTATCCATAAAGGTGGATCCCAAACAGTCCCTGTTGAATAATTTTTTGTAAATGCTTCCTCAACCATTAAAAATCCAAAATAAAATAAAATTAGAAAAAATAATAAACTTAATAAGGAAGTAAAAATTTTTAAGCGAATGATATTTTTTTTAGATAGGAAATCATAAATCCATTCCATACTAACGTGAGCTTTTTCACTAAGTACATACACACTTCCGATGAAAGTTGACGCAACTAATAACATAGTAACTAATTCTGTTTGCCAAGTAATTGCTCTTTGAAAAAAATATCTCTCAAAAACTAGCTCTACAATAACTAAAATTGATAAGAGCAAAGCTATTACAGCAAAAGCACCACAAGCTTTCGCTATAAAATCACAAAATTTAAGATATTTTTTTTTCATAAAAAAACCCCTATTTAATTAGAATAAATAGGGGTTCTTTATATATTATTTTATTTAACTGCTAAAGCCATTTCCATCAGCTTATCGCCACCTGGAACTTTATCAGCAAATGCCTTGTGAGATGATTTTTTTGCAATCTCTACCCACGCAGCATGATCTTTTTCGTTCATGTATACTAATTTAACACCTGCAGCTTTATAAGCTTCTTCAAACTTTTTATCTAAGTTTTCAACTTGAGCTGTCATGTATTTTTCAGCAACTTTTCCTGCTTTCATTAAAGCTTTTTGCTGCTTAGAGTTTAAAGCATCAAAAGACTTTTTAGACATCAGAATTGGCTCATACATAAACCATAATCCAAATTTTCCTGGAGGTGTTGCGCATGAAACTTGCTCATAAATTTTGTAACTCACAAAACTACCTGAACTAGTATTTGCACCTGTTAATACACCTGTTTGTAAACCAGTATAAATTTCAGATGACGGCATACTTTGTATACCTGCTCCTGCAGCTTCTAACATTTGGTTAAATGCTTTACCAGCAGCTCTCATCACTTGTCCTTTTGCGTCGCTAGGATTTTTAATACATTTTGTTTTTGAAGCAAAACCACCACCTAACCAAGCATCAGATAGAACTACAACACCGGCATCATTTATGATTTTTTTAATTTCAGTCATCATTGGACCTTTATTAAATCTTAATGCGTGATCATGATTTTTTACAGTTCCTGGCATTAACGTTGCATCAAATTCTGGATGAAACTTAGATGCGTATGCTAAAGGAAAAGCAGAAATATCTAATTGACCAGTTGTCATAGGTTTCCACTGTTCTTTTGGTTTATATAATGATTTAGCTGGATAAATTCTGATATCTATTCCAACATTTGCTTTTTTAACCTCGTCAGCAATGATTTGAACCATTTCATGACGTGGATCGTAAGATCCATCAGCTCTTGGAGTACCAGGCCATTGGTGACTTGCTTTTAGCGTAACTGCATAAGCAGAACCAATAGTAGTAAAAACAAAAACTAATGAAGTTAAATATAAAGATATTCTTTTTAACATTATTTTTTCCCTCTATTGTTATTTTTAATAATTCAATTAAAGTGAACTTATTAATAAGAGTCAAGTCGACAAAAACTCATGTAAGATGAAGTAATATGGATGGACCTTTAAAAAACCTACTGGTAGTTGATTTAACAAGAGTATTAGTTGGTCCTTACTGCACTATGATATTATCTGATTTAGGAGCTAGAGTAATTAAAGTTGAAGCACCTGAAATTGGAGATGACTCAAGAAAATTTGGACCATTTATAAAAGATTACTCTGCTTATTTCATGTCTCTTAATAGAGGAAAGGAAAGTATTGCACTTAACTTAAAGAATGATGAAGATAAAAAAATTTTTGAAAAAATTTTATCTAAAGCAGATATTTTAGTTGAAAACTTTAAACCTGGTACTTTAGAAAAATGGGGGTTTGGCTGGAAAGATGTTAATAAGAAATATCCAAAACTAATTTATGCTTCTGCCTCTGGTTTTGGACAAACAGGTCCTTTAAAAGAATTACCTGCATACGACATGGTAGTTCAAGGTATGGGCGGTTTAATGAGTGTTACTGGTCACCCAAACTCTGAACCTACTAGAGTTGGAACATCTATTGGAGATATTACTGCTGGGCTTTTTACTGCGATAGGTATCAATGCAGCTTTATATGATAGACAAAAAACTGGAAAAGGAATGTTTATAGATGTATCAATGCTTGATTGTCAAATAGCTATATTAGAAAATGCTATAGCACGTTATCTATCAAAAAATGAAATTCCAAAACCAATGGGATCAAGACATCCATCAATTGCACCATTTGAGGCTTTCAAAACTCAAGATAGCTATATAATTATTGCAGCTGGAAATGATAAACTTTTTGAAAAACTTTGTAATCTTCTTCAAATCCCAGAAGTAAGTAAGGATCCAAAATTTTTAGACAACTCATCTAGAGCAAAAAATATGGACCAGCTTAAAAAAATTTTAGAGGAAAAATTATTGAGTAAAAAAACAAGTGATTGGGTTAGTGAAATGGAAAAAGATAAAATTCCATGTGGACCAATTTTCAATATTAAAGAAGCTGTTGAAAACCCACAAATAGAGTCTAGAAACATGATTGTTAAAGCATTTCATAAAGTTGTTGGAGATTTTAAACTGGCTGGTAATCCAATAAAAATGTCAGCTTACAAAGACAAAAAAACTAGAGGCGATATTCCTGATTTAGATGAACATCGACAAAAAATTATTGAGGAATTTAACAATTAATTTAATTATTGGTTAATCCACTTTAAGTTTCTCAGGAAAAAAGACATAATTATCGTCAAATCTACTCACAATTTTATATTTTAAATTAAGCATATGATTTATGATTTCTTCACAACTAGTATTCATATTTTCTAGTTGTCTTTTTTTATTTCCCCATATTTCAATTAAAATTATTGGCTCGTATTCTAAAATTTTATTATTTCCACCTAATAACATTTCATATTCTTTACCTTCAACGTCAGCAATCAAAATATCAAATTTCTCAATATTTGTATCATCTAACTTTTTCATATGATTAAAAATTTTTTTACTATGAATTTCAGAAGACAATCTCTTATTTTTTATATCATCGTTTGTAATAACATGCATTCCACCAGTATTATTTTTTATTCTTTCATTATTATTGTCTAAAAAATAGATTTTCTCATTTTTATTACCAACTGCAAAATTAAAGGTTTCAACATTTTGAATAAGATTTAATTTTAAATTTTCATTTAAATGTTCAAAAGTTGGAGGATAAGCCTCAATTGCAGTAATTTTTTTAAAAAACTTAGATAGTGGTATAGACAATGTCCCTATATGACTTCCAATATTCAAGCAATGCTGAAGATTATATTTTTTTTGAATACGACCTATTAATAAAATTACATCTTTATTCCATTGAATACCATTGCTAAGTGTTTTTTGGATGAGGTCATTTTTATTTTTTATAAGATATTTAATGCCATCAATTTCTGAAATTTCAGACATTACACCGATTTATAATTATTTTACGTACCTGAGTTTTCTGGGTCTTCAGAATCTAAATTTTCACTTTCAGAGACCTGATCTAAAGAAACGTCTCCCTGTTCTTCTTCAGCATCCTCGGATACAGGGGCTTCTGGTACGTCTGGCTTAGCAGTTTCAGACAATTCTGCTAAATCATCTTTAGATACTTGAATTTTTTCTGGAGCTTTTCTTGCTCTTTTAGATGGTAAAATAGGTGTTCCACTTTTTGAAATTTCGCCTTTATATAAACTTTCAAAATCATCACCAACATCTTCATCAGCTTCGGCACCATCATCAACTTGTTCTACATGTTTTCTTAATTTGTAGACGGCGCTTTCAGTTAAATCATCAACTTTGATATTTTCTTCAGCTATTTCTCTCAATGCAATAACTGTATTTTTATCATTATCACGATCTAAAGTTGGTTCTATCCCAGTATTGAGTTGAGTTGCTCTTTCTTTTGCAACCAAAACTAATTCATATGGACTATCTACTTTATCAATACAATCTTCTACTGTAACTCTTGCCATGCCGGTTATCTATAAGCTGTAATTAAAAAAAGCAAGGATTATTTAAATATATTCAGGATTTAACCTGTTTCTAACCACAAACAGAGCAATTAAAGACAAAAAAATATATACAAATGAAATCACTGCTATTTGCTCAATAGTAAAGCCTTTGTCAATTAACAATCCAAATAAAGCTGTACCAAATGCCGTAGAAAATACCATCAATGCTGTTGTTAATGCTTTAATTGATCCAATGTATTTTACGCCATAAATCTCAGCCCAAGTAGAGGACCCCAAGACATTGGCAAGCCCATTTGAAATTCCAATTAAACCAAGGAATATAAAAGCAGAAATAGAAATATCTAAATAAAACAAAACCAACATTGAAATCAACAAAGGTATATTCATAAAGATCAATAATTTTCTGCTGGTAAATTTATCGATTAAAAAACCAGAGCCTAATAAAGTAATGACTGATAAAACAGAATAAGCCATAAATGATTGTGCAATGACAAATTCACCCCACTCTTTTGATTCTGTTATATATGATTGATAAACAAATACACCGGTAGCAATCCAAGGCATTGCTAACATATTCAAACAAACTATATAAAATCTATAATCTTTTAAAACCTCAACACGTGTCCAATTTTTAATTTCTTTTTCAACAAAATTTTTATCATTTACATCTTCTCTAGAATCAAAATTCAGGTTTTTGATTAACGCAAAAGCAATAAATGGTAAAAAAAATAGAATTAATACAGAAATAGACAGCCAAATGTTTTGCCACGCAGTTAAAGTAAGTAAATAGACAATTAAAACTGGTAAAATAAATTCTGCAGTTGATAATCCAAACCAACCGATACTTAGAGCTTTGCCTCTAGATTTAGTAAAAAATCTTGAAATAGTTGTAGTTGCAGTATGAGACATTAATCCTTGACCAGAAAACCTCATTAAAAAAACAGCAATAAATAAAAAAACTATTGATGAAATTTTTGAAAAGAAAAAACAAGAAAAAGCTAACAAAAGGGTTACATATAATGCAAATTTAAAAATATTTATGTCATCAATTTTTTTACCCACCCAAATTAAAAGAAAGCTACTTAACAATGTTGCTGAAGCATAGATTGAGCCAAATTGTCCATGAGTTATTGAAAGTGTTTCTCTAATACTTGAGTTAAATAAACCAAGAAAAAAACTCTGTCCAAAACTAGAAAAAAATGTAAAAATAAAACCAAATATAATTACTTTTAAACTTAAACTTTTAAACATAAAAAATTATGAGCTGTAATGTTGCTTTCATAGGTCTTGGTGTAATGGGCTATCCAATGGCAGGATATATATCAAAAGGTGGTCACAATGTAACTGTTTTTAATCGTACAAAATCAAAAGCAGAAAAATGGATTGGAGAATACAAAGGCAAAATGGCTGAAACTCCAGCGGATGCAGCTAAAGATGCTGAATATATTTTTACCTGTGTTGGTAATGATAATGATTTAAGAGAAGTAACTTTTGGTGAAAAAGGAGCTTTCAAAACAATTAAAAAAGGCGCAGTCTATATTGATAACACTACAGCCTCAGCAACAATTGCTAGAGAAATATATGAGTTCGCAAAGAAAAATGGATTTGGCGCATTAGATGCTCCTGTATCTGGTGGACAAGCTGGAGCAGAGAATGGTGC
This sequence comes from Pelagibacteraceae bacterium AG-426-G02, assembly GCA_003213155.1. Classification (GTDB taxonomy): domain Bacteria; phylum Pseudomonadota; class Alphaproteobacteria; order Pelagibacterales; family Pelagibacteraceae; genus Pelagibacter. Next base: position 65,648 of record QCNQ01000005.1, read on the forward strand.
ACTAACAGTAATGATCGGTGGCGATCAGGCTGACTTTGATAAAGCAAAAGATAAAATTGATTGCTACAGCAAAAAAATGAAACTGCTTGGTAAAGCTGGATGCGGACAATTAGCTAAGATGGTTAATCAAATTTGTATTGCAGGATTGGTTCAAGGTTTATCTGAGGGAATTAACTTTGGGATGAAAGCTGGATTAAATATGGAGGATGTAATCGAAGTTATTTCAAAAGGTGCAGCTCAATCTTGGCAAATGGAAAATAGATACAAAACAATGATTGATGATAAGTTTGATTTTGGTTTTGCAGTTGACTGGATGAGAAAAGATTTAAAAATTGCAATGGATGAGGCAAAAAATAATGGTTCATTGTTACCTGTAACAGAACTTGTAGATAAGTTTTATGGAGAAGTACAAGGATTAGGGGGTAATCGTTGGGACACTTCAAGCTTAATTAAAAGATTTAGAAAGTAATGTATGCAACCAGCATACTATGAAAATTTCGAGGAAATTCAAAATAAGTATTGGTCTATGCTTGATGATGCTGTGACTAATAGAGGTTCTCCTTTTAGAATTCCTGTCTTTATTTGTGCCCACCAAGACGAGGTAGATGGAAGAATTGTTGTTCTAAGAAAATCAGATAGAGCAAACAATCTATTACAATTTCATACTGATTTAAGATCACCAAAAGTAGAAATTCTCAAGAAAAATAATAACGCTTCTCTAGTTTTCTACGATAAAGAGGAAAAGATCCAATTAAGAGTAAAAGTTGAGTGTGAAATAAATAATCAAAATTCTACTACAGAAGAATCTTGGAAAAAAACTCAACATATCAGTAGAAGATGTTATCTAACTGATAGTCCTCCAGGAACTACATCAGAAAATCCAACATCGGGCATGATATCTAAATTAGAAGATTTTGATTATACAATGGAACAAAGCGAAGAAGGTTACAAAAACTTTACAGTTATAAAATGTAAAATAAAGTCTATTGAATGGTTATATCTTGCAGCAAAAGGACATCGAAGAGCTAAATTTGATTTGGAAACTAATAAAAATGCTTGGATGGTTCCTTAATTAATTATTTATGTGAAGAGTTTTTGTAAAAATGTCGTGTAACCCTTGTTTCTTTTTTGTAAATCCAATCATAAAAAAACCTATTAATAAAATTAATCCTGACAAAGGTGCACTGAAATATCTTAATGTTGCTCTCCCTAATGTTATCTTTTTAAAATTTTGATCACAAATTTTGATTTTACACATTTTCATTCCTATAGTCGCCTGATGTTTTGAACTTTGCATTAAACAGAAGTATGACCAAGAAATTATTATTCCAATGATATAATCTGAGCCAGGACCAAAATTTGTATCATATAAAATAATTTGAAGAATAAATCCGACAACAAAACCAATAATAATAAGCAATATCGTATCTGCTACACCAGCTCCAAATCTTACCCAAAAACCAATGTATCTTTTTTTTTGAGGTAGTTTACCATATCTTAGGTTTTGATATTTTAAATAAGCAATAAAAGGAGCAGTTCCAAAATAAATCAAAAAAAATATAAATACCCAAATTCCGATGCTCATAATTAAAACTAACAAATTAGTTATCTGATATCAAGATTAGTAAAAATTAAAATATTGATTTAGAATATTTTTTCCAATTATCTTGATAGTGCTTTGTGTTTTCAAAAACTGCTTTCTTTTCCTCTTCAGTAACTTCTCTCACAACTTTACCAGGTGAGCCTATTACTAAAGAATTATCAGGTATCTCTTTATTTTCAGTAATTAAAGCTTTTGCACCAATGATACAATTTTTTCCAATCTTAGCGTTATTAAGAATCACTGCACCAATTCCAATTAAGCTATTGTCCCCTATCGTGCATCCATGAAGCATAACCATATGACCTACAGTTACATCTTTACCAACTTTAATGGGATATCCTGGATCGGTATGCAAAACACATCCATCTTGAACATTTGATCCCTCCCCTATATGAATATTTTCAATATCTCCTCTTAGAGTTGCATTAAACCAAACACTTGTATTTTTTTCTAAAGTTACATCTCCTATCACAACCGCATTCGGTGCTACCCAATTTTCGCCAGAGTTTTTTGGTTTTTTATCTTTTAAATCGTAAAACATAATTTATATATTATTACATTATGCCAATACAAACTCCAATATGTGATTTCGGTCAAAAGGCTCACGACTTTAAGCTTAAATCAACTGATAATAAAATTTTATCTTTAGAAGATATTAAAGGTGAAAATGGAACCTTAATCATGTTTATTTGCAACCATTGTCCCTATGTTAAAGCAGTTACAAAAGATATTGCTGAGGATACTAAAAAATTGAAAGATTTAGGAATTAACGCTGTAGCAATCTGTGCCAATGATGCTGAGAATTATCCAGAAGACTCGTTTGAAAACATGATTGAATTTACAAAAAAAAATCAATTCGATTTTCCATATTTGGTTGATGAGACACAGGAAATAGCCAGAACTTATGATGCTGTATGTACTCCAGATTTTTTTGGGTACAATAAAAATTTAGAGCTTCAATATCGAGGCAGATTAAGAGAATTAAAAAATTTAGTTCCTGTAAGGGATGGTGATAGTGATTTATTTAATGCAATGAAACAAATTGCTGAAACTGGTAAAGGACCTGAAAATCAAACTCCGAGTGCTGGCTGTAGTATTAAGTGGAAAAATAGTTGATGTATTTAATCGTTACGAGATCTTTTCCCCCAGAGGTGGGTGGGATGCAAAGTTTAATGTGGGGTTTGGCAAAAGAAATGTCCAAAAACTTTATGATCAAAGTTTTTGCTGATCACTACGAAAATCATAAAGAATTTGATAAAAAAGTAAATTTTTCAATAGACAGAGTTGGTGGAATTAAATTCCTTAGAAAAATAAGAAAAGCACAGCTAATTAATGAATATTTAAAAGAAAGTAAAGTTCAAGGTATTATAGCTGATCATTGGAAAAGTTTAGAATTAATAGTAACTGATAAAAAAAAATATTGTTTAATTCACGGAAAAGAAATCAATCACACTAAAGGAAGCTCTTTAAATAAAAGAGCAAACAAAGTTTTAAATAGTGTTGAAAAAGTAATTGCAAATTCTGAATATACAAAAAATTTAGCCATTCAAAATGGTGTAGAACAAGAAAAAGTTGTTGTGATAAATCCAGGTATTAACCCTGCCCAAGAATTAAATAAAACATCGTTAACTAAAGTTGAAAGCTTACTTAAAACAAAATCACCACGTTTAATTACAGTTTCAAGATTTGATAAAAGAAAAAATCATGAAAAAGTGTTGATGGCTCTTAGAAACTTAAAACAAATTTATCCAAATATTGTTTACATTTGCATTGGTTATGGAGAAGAAGAACAAAATTTAAAAGATTTGGTAAATGAACTCGATTTAAGTGGGCAAGTTATGTTTTTTAAAGAGATAACTGATGACCTTAAAAATGCTTTGGTGGCAAAATCAAATATATTTGTGATGCCATCAGTAAAATATAAAAGCTCAGTAGAAGGTTTTGGTATAGCTTATATAGAGGCTGCACAATACGGAGTTCCCTCTTTAGGTGGGGCTGATGGTGGTGCAGCAGATGCAATTCGACATGATAAAACTGGATTAATATGTGATGGAAATAATCTAGATGAAATTTATTCATCATTAAATTCTATGATTGAAAATAAAAAATATTTACATTTTGGTAAAAATGCAAAAGACCTATCATCTAAATTCGATTGGTCTAGTACCATCGAACAATATAAAAAAATATTGAATTAAAATTTATTTTTTTATAGTCCACCCATTCTTTTTCAAAGCTTTAATTATGTTTTTACGCATCTCGTCTCTTGATGTTTTTTGATCACCTATTTTTTCAAAGAACACTGGTTCTAGTCCCTTATTCTTTTTTGATTTAAAATAGTTTTTAATTGATTGTATTTTTAGTTTCATGTTTCTCCTTTAGCGTTGTGTTTTAAGTCCCAGCAAGTAAAGTTATGTTCTAAATCAGGACTAATTAATTCTATCATACTTAAGACATAATTCAAAATTATATTATTAATTGTTAACTAATTTTCTTATTTTAAAACTTCAAAAATATGCAGCAGTTAGAACTGTTTGATTACAGAAAAGATTATCTTTTTGATAATAAAAATCAGGTTGCTCATTGGTACGATATCCTAAAAGAAACTGAAGATACTATTAGCTATGCGGAGCACATAGATCCTAACAAGGGCTATGCGATAGCAGGTATGGAATATGAAGAGTATGTAGATGTGAAAAAAAATAAGTTAAGAGGACTAACCTATGATCAAATTCTCGAATACTTAAAAAGTGCTAAAAAAGAGGATAGGCTTAAAAAATATAAAGCATTACTGAAATTTAAAAATATACCTTATGAAGCTGATCTTTTTACCTGGTATAATGAAGATCTATAATAAACTAAAAATTATTTTTTTGTCAGAGTTTTATAAATGTGCCACAGAACAATTAGAATTGTTGTAACCAATATACAAATTGTAAGAGTTCTGTCCCATAGAAACTCCCAAGATCCATTACTTAAAAGTAATGATCTTCTTAGATTTTCCTCCATTAATCCACCAAGAACAAAAGCTAGTATCAATGGTGGCATGGGAAAATCGTAAAGTCGTAAAAATGTTGCAACAACTGCTATGCCAATCATTAAATAAATGTCGAAATTATTAAATGACATCACATAAATTCCTGTAATAGAAAAAAATAAGATTAATGGAATCAAATAATTTTTTGGTACCGCAAGAATTCTAGCGATATAGGGAATTAATGGTAAATTTAATATTAATAATATTACCATTCCAATATACATCGACATTATCACTGACCAAAAAATTTCAGGATTGGTCATATAAAGTCTTGGACCTGGCTGAATACCAAATCCCAAAAGTGCTCCAAGCATTACGGCTGTTGTTCCACTTCCCGGTATACCTAAAGTTAACATTGGTACAAAAGAACCAGAGCATGCAGCATTATTTGCTGTTTCAGGTGCAGACAATCCATTCACACTTCCTTTTCCAAATTTTTCTTTTTCTTCATCCTTTACTAAATTTCTTTCCATTCCATATGCTAGGAATGATGCAATAGTGGCACCTGCACCAGGTAATACTCCAATCAAGAAACCAATAACTGAGGATCTTGGAATAGTTCGATACATTTTACCTCGTTCTTCTTTATTAATTCTTATTGATCCAAGTTCTGTTAATGAAACTTGTTTTGCTGCTGCTGTTGGATCATTTCGCTTTAATATAATTGTTAAAGCTTCACTCATAGCAAAAGTTGACATAACTACTAAAACAAAGCTTATTCCATCTGTTAAATTCATATTATCAAAAGTAAATCTTGTAATATCAGACAAGGAGTCTTGACCAACAGATGCTAGCATCAAGCCAAGTACAACCATCATCATCGCTTTTAAGAATTGTCCTTTAGATGAAAAAGCCGCTATTGCCGTCAACCCTAAAATCATTAATGCGAAATAATCTGGCGATCTAAATGATAAACTTACTTTTGATAAACTTGGAGCCATAAACAATAAATAAATTGCTGATAGTGTTCCACCTGCAAATGAACTCCAGGCGGCTATAGCTAATGCTTTACCGGCTTTTCCTTGTTGTGCCATTGGATATCCATCAAAAGAAGTTGCGACAGTTCCTGGAACTCCTGGTGCATTTAACAAAATGGAGGAAGTAGAACCACCAAATACTGCCCCATAATAAACTCCAGCCATTAAAATCAGGCCCGTTGCAGGATCAAAACCATAAGTAATTGGTATCATTAAAGCAATCGCTGTCATGGGACCTAAACCAGGTAACATTCCAATAATTGTTCCAAAGAAACAACCAATCATCACCATAAAAATGTTTTGAAATGACAATGCTGTAGTTAAACCAATTAGTATTCCTTCTGTCATCCCATCACTCCAATAGATTTTAAAAAGGGATCCCTTAAATAAATTTCAAGAACTCCGTGAAGTAAATACATAAATCCAGCAACAAATGGAAAAGAAAGTAAAAACATTAAAACCCATCTTCTCTCACCTAAAAAGTAATAAGAAGCAAATAAAAATAAAGATGTAGTTAAAAAGTAACCCACTTTTAAAATTGTTGCCCCGTAGATAATTGCAATTATAATTAGTAATGCCGTTTTTTTGTATTCTAAAGTTCTATGTTCAACTTTTATAGTATCTGGATCTGGTAAGATTAATTTTAAACCAGAAAAAAATAAACCAGCATATCCTAAATAAATTGGAAAAGTTCTTGCATTAAATGGTGCATTTTCATCGAACGCAAAAACTTGTATTTGATAAGCTGTATATAAATAAAATGCTGAGAAAATAAAAAAGAGCAGTGATATAATTTTTGTCGTATTTATATTCACTGCTCTTTAAATTAATTAATCCAGAGGATTAAATAACTCCTAGTTTCTTCATAAGAGCTGTCATTTCTTTTGTTTGAGTTTTTAAAAACTTAACAAACTTTTTGTCTGGGTTATAAATATTTACCCAAGCATTTCTTGCTCTTACCGCTTCCCATTCAGGAGTTTTTTGTACATCGCCTAACATTTTAGCAATAGCTTTTTTATCTTTGCTACTCATGCCTGGAGGACCAAAAAATCCTCTCCAGTTTACGAATTGAACATCATATCCTTGCTCTTTAAGTGTAGGTGCATCAGGTGCATCGCCAACTCTATCAGGCGCAGTTATACCAATGATTCTTACTTGGTCTCTTGCTCCCATTAATTCACCTAAACCTGTAGATATAATTTGAGTTTCTCCAGATAAAAGTCCAGCTAATGCTTTTCCACCTGCATCATAAGGAATATAAGCTACAGCATTCGGATCTGCACCAGCAGCTTGAAATGCTAAAGCACCAATTAAATGGTCCATACTTCCTCTAACAGAACCACCAGCCATTTTTATTGAACTAGGGTTTGCTTTATATGCATCAACAACATCTTTAAAGTTTTTGAAAGGTGAATCTTTTGCAACTGCAATTGCACCATAATCACCAATTACTCCAGCAATTGGCACAACATCTTTATAAGATAAAGTTCCACTTCCACTGACATAACCTTTGTGTCTTGTAATTGATCTTAAAACTAGTGGTGTTGATTGAACTAAGATTGTATTTTCTGGCTTAGTATTAATCATGTAAGCAAGAGCTTTTCCACCACCACCACCTGACATATTTTCAAATGATGCGCTTTTTAAAAATCCAGCTTTTGTCAAAGCTTCTCCAGTACCTCTAGCAGTTCCATCCCAACCACCACCAGCACCACCACCAATTACAAAATGTAGTTTATCAATTGCAATTGAGTTGACTGTAGTTGTTGATAATAAAAGAGCGGCAGAGAATAAAACTGAAAAAAAAGATTTAATTAGTTTCATTATTTCCTCTCGTTGTTATAGTTAATTACATAGATTAAACATACTTTTAGTAATCTAGTCAACAACCAAAGATAGAGCACATGCAGAACGTGATTCCCTTTAACCGAGAAAGTTTTGGGCAATTATTATCAAAAAAATTTTTATTAGTTATTGTGATCTCTATTCCTAGTGCGATTGTCGCTGACTTTTTTAAGGTCCCACTTGCGTGGATGATTGGTCCGATGATAGCAACATCTTTGATTGCCCTAAAAGGTTTTCAAGTAATAATGCCAAGATTAGCCCTTAGCTCAATCTTAATTATTTTAGGATTACATATTGGAAACTATATTGATCAAAATTTACTTAATCAGATGGTTAATTGGATTTGGACCACAATTATAATGTTTTTTTATATTGTTATTAGCATTCTAATTGTTTCTAAATATTTACAAAAATTTTCTGATTACAAAGAAAAAACATCAATATTTTCTGCAGCCCCAGGTGCTTTAGGACCATTAATGATTTTAGCAGAGTATGAAAAATCAGATTTATCTCAAGTAGCTACAGCTCATTTAATTCGATTAATAATTATAATAACTTTATTCCCTTTTATAATAGTAAGTCTTTACCCAGCTGAAGCTTTAGAATTAGAAAAATTTGATT